>DNPP01000487.1:8910-13587 GCA_003501365.1 Bacillota bacterium | reverse complement strand
TCTCAAAAATTCATTAATACTAAGTTGCTTTCAACTTGAATCCGGCAAGTAACCCCCAAAACCTTAGTCGCATTTAAACTTGCCGGATTCAAACAATGAACCCGATCCGGCCGATTTTTCTGCGCCATTGCAGAAAAATTGTCACTTACTTGCCGGATCGAGGTTCAAACTATCAATTATGAATTATTTCCAAAAAAAGGATAAAAAAGGAATCGATTGTAATAATATATTCATACGTATAAATGATGGAGGGCTCTTTCATGAAATGGAGAGTTGTCGTGTGGGTAGGAAGTTTCGCCACTATTTTTCTATTCTTGCCGTCTTTGTTGTTTAAAATATGGGATTATCTAATCAAAGCGCCCTGGGAGGCAAAGAGTTGGCTGTTTTATATCCTGGCGGGCTTGGCATTTATTTTCTGGGTACGATGGCGATGGCGTANNGCCGGATCGAGGTTCAAACTATCAATTATGAATTATTTCCAAAAAAAGGATAAAAAAGGAATCGATTGTAATAATATATTCATACGTATAAATGATGGAGGGCTCTTTCATGAAATGGAGAGTTGTCGCGTGGGTAGGAAGTTTCGCCACTATTTTTCTGTTCCTGCCGTCTTTGTTGTTTAAAATATGGGATTATCTAATCAAAGCGCCCTGGGAGGCAAAGAGTTGGCTGTTTTATATCCTGGCGGGCTTGGCATTTATTTTCTGGGTACGATGGCGATGGCGTAAGAAACATCGAGTCGGCCAAATCAGGCAGGATGAAGAAGCCTCCTTGCTTTTTCTCGCCAAGGAGCGGTTGGTCAAAGGAGAGATTAGTCTGGAAGAATTCCGCGAAATACGGCGGGAATTGGACTGATTTCAAGGTTTTTTTAAATAAGGGCAGGGGAAACGGGGTTAAAAAGCGAATAAATTGGTTGGTCTAAGAATTGTCAATTGAAAGAAGGGTTTATGAGTGGCGAAACTCAGAGTGGGATTAATTTATGGAGGTCGCTCCGGCGAACATGAAGTGTCGATCTTATCGGCCAATTCGGTGATCTCCGCCATTAATCGGCAGAAATATGAAGTCGTACCAATCGGTATTACTAAAGAGGGGAAATGGTTAGTGGGGCAATCGCCGGCGCCTTTGGTAGAAAGCAAGGAACTTACAGTACGGTTGCTTGGTTCGGATGCTGGTGGCGAAGAGATTTCTTTGATGAGCAAAACGAAATCGGGAGAGATTTTATCCGGGCTTCGTGATAAGATAGATGTCATTTTTCCGGTGATGCATGGCCCTTTTGGGGAAGATGGGACAATCCAGGGCCTTTTAGAACTGGCGGAATTACCTTATGTTGGAGGTGGAGTGCTGGCTTCAGCTGTGGGTATGGATAAAGCTTTGATGAAAGCTGTTTTTAAGCAGGCAGGATTGCCGGTCGGAGATTATCAGGTGTATTTACGAAAAGAATGGCGCGACAATCCCACGCTGGTCCTGACCGAAATCGAGCGCGGATTAGGATATCCTTGTTTTATCAAACCGGCTAATCTGGGTTCGAGCGTTGGGATATCCAAAGCCCATGATCGCATGGAATTGAAAAAAGCCTTGGACTTGGCGGCTCTGTATGATCGCAAACTTGTGATTGAAAAGTTATTGACCGGTAGGGAGATCGAATGCGGGGTGCTTGGGAATGATGAACCTTTGGCTTCGGTTCCCGGTGAAATTATCCCTTGTACCGAATTTTATGATTATGATGCCAAATACATTTTGAATGATTCCCAATTAACCATCCCCGCTCCGTTGGATGCAGCTTTAGCTCAAAAAGTGCAGGAGTTGGCGCTCCGTTCTTTTAAAGCCGTTGATTGTGCGGGATTGGCCAGGGTGGATTTCTTTGTCGATATTGATAAAAATGAAATTTATGTTAATGAAATCAACACTATGCCCGGTTTCACCAAGATCAGCATGTATCCCAAGATGTGGGAGGCGACCGGGGTCAGTTATTCCGACTTGATTGACCGGCTGCTCCAATTGGCGCTGGAACGGTTTGAAGATAAAAAGCAGAATAAAATAAGTTAATTCGGGTAATTGTCTTTACGAGCAGTATTCATAACCAAGATATACAATAGTTAACGCCTTGATTTCAGAAGGAGGTTAATTATGGTATGTCTTTTTTGTTTTAAATCGCCTTTTAGATGGGCCATATTTTTTTAAAATGGTTATTTTAAGCTCCGGGCCGGGTAAAATAAATCCGGCAGGGAGGTAGGGAGGCAATGTCATAAAGCTACGCTTCCATAAAATGGGATATGCTCAAGATGTCTATTTAACCTAACTCGCGCCTTTTTTGAAAGGCGGGCTCTTCCCCAAAGATGTTGTTCAAAGTGGTTGTTTCAGTGGAAGAGTAACCCCCGCCGTTGATCTCAAAAAGCTTTTAGACTACGAAGACATCGGTTACTCTCCCACTGAATCCGCTTCATTAAAATACTTCATTGGGGGAGAGCAAGAGAGAGGTCTACGCCCTAATTTTCAGTTTTATTTCTTCCAGAAAATGTATCTATAGCTTGATGACATTGGGTAGGAGGCAGGGAGGAGAAGTTTATGTGGCAGGTTTTTGCGGATTATCACACCCATACCAAGTATTCTCATGGTAGCGGATCGATTCTTGATAATGCCAGGGCCGCTCAAAAGCAAGGACTGGAGGTATTGGGGATCGCCGACCATGGACCGGCGAATTGGGGGCATATCGGGTCGACCGATTTAAAGGTTTTTGATCAGATTATTGCCGAAACCAAAAGGGTTCAGCAGGAGATCTCCGGTTTAAAAATATTGGCGGGAACTGAAGCCAATATTATCAGTTATGAAGGAGATCTGGACATCCCGGTCGGGTTACAAAAGAAGTTAGATCAAGTCCTAGCCGGGTTTCATATTACCATCCGGCCTAAAAGCTTTCACGACGGTGTCAAATTCTTGACCAACCGGATTACGGAGCGCCTCGGTCCCAATCAAAAACAGCAGGCGCGTAATGACAATACTAAAGCAGTTGTGGCGGCGGTTTATCATAATGATATTGATATTATAACTCATCCTGGGTTGGGGATCAGTATCGATACCCCGGAACTGGCCCGGGCTTGTGTAAAAAACAATACCGCGTTGGAGATTAATACTTTACATGGGCTTACGTCAACTGCTTTTATTAAGGCCGCAGCGAAGGAAGGAGTAAAATTTGCCATCGGCAGCGATGCTCATCAACCGGAGCGAGTGGGTTGTTTAGCAGCGGGTGTTCAGACTGCCCAACAAGCTGGTTTAAAACCGGAACAGGTGATTAATGTAAAATCAACCGCTGCCAATTAATGACAGCATGGTTAAAAATTTAAACTAGCCAAATGGTTAGGGGGAGTCTTACAATATAAATAGTGATACTTGCAGGAAATGATGCCCTAAAAGCGAATTAGTTAACAATCTTAACGAAAGAGTGAGTTCAATGCCTGAGAGTATCAGATTTGTAATCATCACCGGTTTATCCGGGGCTGGGAAATCCGAGACTATCAAGTGTTTTGAGGATCTCGGTTATTTTTGTGTTGATAACTTGCCACCGATATTGATACCGAAATTTGCTGAGCTTTGTGCACAATCCGATGGCCGGATAAATAAAATAGCTCTGGTGGTGGACATCCGCGGCGGCAGCTTTTTTGACGACATTTTTGAGGCGCTGGAGACTTTGGAACAGAATGGTTTCACCTATGAGACTTTGTATTTGGAGGCCAGAGAAGAGGTACTGGTCAGGCGCTTTAAAGAAAGCCGCAGACGGCATCCGTTATCGGCATCAGGCAGCATTTTGGAGGGAATTAAGGCCGAATCGGAAAAACTCGAAGAAATCCGCGGTAAAGCGACAATGATTATCGATACTTCCGATATAAATGTCCGGGGATTGCATGAAATGGTAAACCAGCATTACAGCCAGTTGCCGCAACAAGAAAAAATGTTGGTTACGGTGGTTTCATTCGGCTTTAAAAACGGGATTCCTTTAGACGCCGATCTGGTCTTTGATGTTCGTTTTTTGCCAAACCCTCATTATGTAGAGTCCTTGCGGAATTTAACCGGTAATTACACTGAAGTGGCAAATTATGTACTAAAATGGCCGGTAGCGGCTAGATTTTTATCCAAACTGTATGACTTCTTGGACTTCTTAGGGCCTCAATATGTTAAAGAGGGTAAAAGTAATTTAATTATCGGTATTGGTTGCACCGGCGGTCAACATCGTTCGGTGACCATCGCCAATAAAGTAGGCGATTTTTTAAGAACCAAGGGCTACCAGGTAACTGTGGATCATCGGGATATTTAGAAAAGGAGACCGGATATGTTCGGAAAAAACCGACCCAATTTAATTGTCGTATTTTGGCTTATATGGTTATGGGTCTCTCTTTCTCTGGTTGTGGCCGGGATTTTATGTGCCAGTAATTTCTGGGAGATAGCTTTATCGGTTAGCTGGCGAACCGCTTTGGGGATTGTTTTTACCTTGGTGGGAGTAGCCGTCGGTTTTCTCAGCACTATTAATTTTTTCTGGGCAATGGTGGCCTGGATTTCGGAGAATGAAGTCAAGCCGAGGTCCAAGGGGGCCAAAGGAGGCCCTAAGATTGTAGTAATCGGCGGCGGTACCGGATTAGGAACTATTTTACGGGGACTTAAAGAGATTACCCCTAACTTAACGGC
>DNPP01000487.1:4730-8481 GCA_003501365.1 Bacillota bacterium | reverse complement strand
CATAGTTTCGGTAATTTATTTCTGACCGTGATGACCGAAATCACCGGTGATTTTGAAACCGCAATCCGGGAATCCAGCAAAGTATTGGCAGTAAGGGGTCAGGTTTTACCCGCTACTTTGGAGAATGTAGTATTAAAAGCCGAATTGGTTGACGGCACAATCGTTTACGGTGAATCAAAAATTTCAAAATCAAAACAGCCGATCAAACGGGTCTTTTTAGACCCGGTGGACATTAAAACCGTTCCGGAGGCTATTAATGCAATTGTTGAAGCGGATGTGGTGATTTTGGGACCCGGCAGTTTGTATACCAGTATTATTCCCAATCTCTTAGTAAAAGATATTGCTACCGCCATTCAAAAGTCAAAAGGTATCAAGATTTATATTTGCAATGCCATGACTCAGCCGGGTGAAACCGATCATTATACCGCCAGCGATCACATTAAAGCGATTATTAATCATGCCGGCAATGGGTTAATTGACATTGCCGTTGCCAATACCGAAACGATTCCTGCCGATATATTGGAACGATATAGTGAAGAGGGAGCAGAACCGGTGGTATCCGATTTGGATAATATTAATGATTTAGGTATTACGCCGCTGGGAACGAAAATCATCGTAAAATCCAAGGTAATCCGACATGATACAATGAAGTTAGCCCGTTTGGTGTATAGTATATCAAAAACACACCAATTCGGTTCGACCTTCGGCTGGTTTTTCAGTAAGCAGATTTATCGTTTTTTCAAAGGGTACTAATACCCTAGGGTACTAATACTCCATTGCTTTCAATTGGATAATAAATCAAGAAGCAACTTAGTATTTCATATCAATTTGCATCGTAATTTGTTTTATGATTCGAATTGCAAATTAGGATAAATATCTTGCGTTAGTTTTTAGATAATGGGGTTGTCTCAGAATTAATCGAGACAGCTTTTTTGTTTTTGGCTCTAGGTTAAAGAACCATATATGATAGTTCTTTCATCACCCGGGGCAGCAGCAAGAAATTCACGCCCTCTGATATCCACTGATGACAACGGGTTTTAAATGTTTTATTAAAATTCCCTAATCTTTCCGTCAGACTATCCGATAACTAATAAGAAAATATATCTTACAACAGGAGGGGAGAGGGAAAAATGTTAAGAGGTATTTATACATCTTGCACCGGTATGGTGGCGGAGATGGATCGCCAGAATGTAATGGCAAACAATCTCGCCAATGTCGATACGGTAGGCTATAAACGTGATAACTGCACCACAGTACCGTTTGCGGAGATTTTGTTAAATGCTTATTCGAAGCGCTTGCCGCCCCAACAAGTTGGAACACTGGGCCTGGGCGTTCAGGCGGTGACTCAATTTGTGGATTTTACTCCCGGCTCAATCAGTGAGACAGACAATCCGACCGATCTGGCTATTAACGGAGCGGGAATGTTTGCGGTCCAAACCGGTAACGGCGTTCGTTATACCCGGGCCGGTAACTTCCAACTCGACAAAGAGAATTATTTGGTTAATAAAGATGGTTACAAGGTTTTGGGTGAGAATGGCCCCGTTAAAGTGGAGAATGGCAAATTTAATGTTACCCGCGAAGGCCAAATCATGCAGAACGGCCAAGCGGTTAACTCTTTGCAGATTTTTGATGTAAAAGATATGTGCAAGCAGGGAGAAGCACTTTACACTAACGCAGCACCAGAACGGGCCACCAATTTTAATATCCTGCAAGGTTCTTTGGAACATTCCAATGTCAATCCAGTACGGGAAATGGTGGAAATGATTAATATCCAGCGTACTTATGACGCCAATCAAAAAGCTCTACTCGGCCACGATGAGACGTTGGATAAACTGGTTAACGAATTGGCGAAGTAAAAAGTTTTAAACAAATTCTATAATGGCAGTTGAGACAGGAAAAAACCGGACCGCTTGCGGAGGTTTTGTGAGAGATCGACCGACTGCGATCTCTTGTTAAGAAAAATGATTTTTGCTCAAACTGCCCAAAACAATTTTGTGATGGGTTTTTTTAATTTAAAGGAGGGGATTCCCCATGATGCGAGCACTGTGGACCGCCGGCTCAGGAATGTTGACTCAACAATTTAACATCGATACCATCTCCAACAACCTTGCCAATGTCAATACCATCGGTTTCAAAAAATTGCGCCCTGAGTTTGAGGATCTTTTATATCAAACATTGCGGGAACCCGGTAGTTATGTTCATCAACAAACGCAATTACCTACCGGCTTACAGGTCGGACATGGCTCACGAGCCGTAGCGACCACCAAGATTTTTACCCAAGGAGATTTTCAACAGACCGAAAATCCGCTGGACCTGGTTATTGAAGGGGACGGGTTTTTTCAGATTCAAATGCCGGATGGCACCACCAATTATACTCGTAGTGGGGCCTTCAAAATTGATTCCGAAGGAAGTATCGTCAATTCCGAAGGCTATTATCTGCAGCCACGGATCACCGTTCCTCAAGGAATTAAAAGCATCAGTGTCGGGGCCGACGGTATCGTTTCGGTAATGATGCCGGGTGAAAATGCGGCGCAGCAGATTGGTCAACTGGAATTGGCTACTTTTGTAAACCCGGCCGGCCTATCCAATAAAGGACAATCTTTATATGTTCAAACACCCGCTTCGGGTGAACCGATTGTGGGTATTCCGGATACCAATGGAACCGGTGACGTCAGGTCCGGCTTTTTAGAGATGTCCAATGTCAAAGTGGTTGAGGAGATGGTCAATATGATCGTCGCCCAACGCGCATACGATGTTAATTCTAAAGCGGTGCAGGCTTCGGATGAAATGTTGCAAACCGCTAATAACTTGAAGCGCTAATCATGAACAAGCTCTATAAAGTCGGTCTTTTGGTAGCGCTCATTATTTTGTTGCAGATACCTGTCTCGGGGGAGGCTCCGGAGGTAACTTTTGAAATCCCTGAAACCGTTGCCGTTAACGGACCCAATGTTTGCTTTAATGATCTGGGGGCAATCAAAGAGGATACTCCGGTTAGGACCGGTTACTTTTTAAAACAAATTGATCTGGGTCCGGCTCCCGCTCCGGGGCAAGTCAGGATCTTGGGCCGGGAATATTTAAATTCGATTATTCAGCAGTATAAAATGCCATTTTCTATTCATTTAGAGATGGCTGACCAAGTAACCGTCAAGTCAAATGCCATCTGTATTCAAAAGGCGGAGCTTGAGCAAGCCATTCAAAACTTATTTAGTGAAAAAAAACCACATTTACTTAAAAAATGGGTTGAAGTGCAGAATATGCCGGATTCACTCTGGGTAAGCCAGGGCAAGTGGGAGATTGAGGCCAGCCTAGTCGGAAATCCGGGTGAAGTCGGGAATGGGCTTTTTAAAGTTGCGTTAACTAAGGGGAGCGAAAACCGAATCCTCAATATTTGCGGGAAAATAAGAGCCAGAGCCTTGGTGTATAGGGCAATCAGGGATATTCCCCGCCAGGCTTCGCTCGATCCGACTGATTTTGAATTAATCGAAGCCGAACTCCAAAACAGTAGAGAGTTAATTAGTGAGTTTCCCGCTAAGATTCGAGCCACTAAACTCATCAAGCAAGGAGAAATCATACGAAGCGAATGGTTTCAGCCCATTCCGTTGGTCTGCAAAGACCAGGAGGTCACTGTGATTGCCCGCGATGAGAACGTGGGGGTTAAAATGGTTGGATTAGCCAAAATGGATGGTTGGCGTGGGGATATGATTCCGATCATCAATCCGGTTAGTCATAAAACGATCAAGGCCAAAGTTAC
>DNPP01000487.1:0-4411 GCA_003501365.1 Bacillota bacterium | reverse complement strand
GTTGCGGCGGGGTGATGAATGAAATGCAAAGATCGCAAAAGAGCATAGGAGCGGTGACGCTCCTGGTTTTAAGCATATTCCTTGCTTTGGGGACGGCATATGCTGCGGATGTGAGTACTACCCGAATCAAGGATATTGCCAGGTTAGAGGGGATACGCAATAATCAATTGACCGGAATGGGTATCGTGGTCGGGCTGAATGGTACCGGCGACAGTTCCAGCGTCAATGCTCAGATGGTAGTGAATGTCTTGGCCAAATGGGGTATTGTGGTTACTGCGGCTGATTTAAAAATTAAAAACGTAGCCGCAGTTATGATTACGGCAAATCTAGCTCCCTATCTTCATGAAGGCGACACCCTGGATATTCAGGTATCTTCGATTGGAGACGCAAAAAGTCTCCAGGGCGGAATGCTCTTACAGGCTCCGTTGACCGCAAATGACGGTAAAGTTTATGCCATGGGGCAGGGGCTGGTATATACAGGGGGGTTGGCTACCGGCGGCAGGGGAGGAACTAACCAAAGAAGCAGTGGTACCGTGGGTATCGTTGCGCAAGGCGCCCTTGTGGAAAGAGAAATGCCGATGCTTTTCGATATGAACGGTAAACTCAGATGGGTGTTGAATAGTCCGGATTTTACGACTGCTTCAAGACTAGCCCAGAGTATCAATGAAAACATTGCTCCTAATGCCGCCAAAGCCCTCGATATGGGTAGGGTGGAAGTCTCGGTACCCCGGGGCCTTAATAAAGACCCGATTGCCTTTATTGCCGAAATTGAAAATTTACCGGTATCTCCGGACGGCATCGCCAAGGTTGTCATTAATGAACGGGACGGCACCGTAGTGGTGGGTGATAAGGTAAGAATAGCTCCGGTTGCGGTGACGAACCGTAATATTACTCTGCGAGTCAATGCTCCTGCGCCGGCGCCTGCAACGACAGCGGCCCAGCCCGCCCAACAGGGGACTCCCGAGGCGGGCGCCGATACGTCTGCCGCAGATAATACCAATGTCATTGATAATAGCGGCACCATGGTTTCGCTGCCGGATGGAACCACCATCGGAGCGATTGTGAGGGCATTGAATGCGGTTGGAGCAACCCCGCAGGACATTATTGCCATTATGGTGGCGATTAAAAATGCCGGTGCTTTATACGCTTCATTAGAATTTCAATAAGGAAGGCCGGGAATTAGATTTAGAAGGCTCTGGATAATGGAGGATGCTTAAAATGAATTCAATCGATAATAATGTCAGTATGAGTCTATATGCTTTACAAAGTGCCAAAATCCCTACCAGTCAAAAGATGAACATGACTAGCGCCGATCAGAAAGAAATGATCAAGACTTGCAAAAGTTTTGAAGCGTTAATGGTTAAACAGATGTTTGAATCGATGCAAAGTTCGCAAAAAATGTTCGGGTCCGGATTTGGCGGCGACTATTTTCAAGGTATGTTTCAAGATGAAGTCGCCAAAATGGTCTCCGAAGATGGCCAAGGAATTGGAATTGCCAAAATGCTTTATCAGCAACTAAATCGTTCCAACGCTGTTAAATAGATGATTTAGACTCTTTTTTCTGGGAGTGGAAGGGAATTGACAAAGGACGGCGAATAAAGTTAAAGAATTTTACAAGGATAGATATCTATATTAATAAGGGGGAAGTAAATTTGAAGCCGTCGACGTCCAAAGCAAATAAACCGGCTAGCGCCAAAATAAAACCAAGTCACGATTCTAAAGGATTTGCTGGTTTCTGCAAAAAGACTTTCAATCTTTTGTTTCATGAGGATATTTATTTTAGAATTTGTGGCTTCCTGATTTTTGGTCTGTTATTATTCTTTGCCAGCTGGGCTTTTTTCTCTTTTGTCTATAATAAAATAAACCTGATGGAAAATTCCTTCATGGTTCAAAAGTTCTTTTCACCGCAGATCGTCAAAGGTATCGGACCTTGGGCCGCCAAGTTATTTGGTTCGCATAATGCCGATGTGATCAAGAATTTCGGTATCTGGGGCAATGTTATCTTATTGACCGTAGAAAACTTCTTCAATCATTTGGCATTTGTGATTATCTTCATCTTTATCTTTAACTATTTTAGAATCGGCCGCTGGAATATGAGTCTGATTTATTTTGCCTTATATACCATTATGTGGGGCGCCGCCATGGGAACGCTTTCACTGCCTTTCCCGACTGGCAGCAATCGGATTTTAGGTTCATTAATCCTTTTTGCCCGCTATGGATTATGGATTTGGTTCTCCTATTTATTATTGATCGTTTCCAGCACCCAATTTACCTGGCTGGCGGCACCTAGTTGGCTTGATTGGAATTGGCAGAAGCAACGTAAATTTTGGCCGGTAACATTCACCCCGGATCAACGGGAAGTATTTATATACGGCTTGCTGTTCTTGCTCGCTTCCAGTTTTGCCGAAGCCCGCATCTTTGTGCATTATAACTTCTTCTAGTCTGAAATTTTGATATGAACTACAAAAGACCTTCACAAAAGTGGGGGTCTTTTTTTGACCTAATCCGCGCGTCTGATCGGGGTCGTGGAAACCCGATACAAAATACTTAACCACAGAGGTCACAGAGAACACAGAGAATAACAAATAGAATCTAGTAATTTTAACTTCAAATCAGGATCGGTCTTTGTTTTACTCTGTGACCGCCATGTTCTCTGTGGTAAAAACGCTTTAAGACTTTGAATAACATTGGATCATTTAGCTTATGTCAGGTAATAATTTGCTGTTTCATCTTTATAATCAGTTTAATCAATATGAATTTGGACATTAACGGCCCACGGATTACCATTTCACCTGACAAAACCCGAATTTTAACGTTTCTGGGGGAAGGGCAAGAGTCAATGTCAAAGGCTACAGATACATTTTTTGGAAGGGATAAAAATGTAAACTCGTGCGCAGACCTCTCTCTTGCTCTCCCCCAATGAAGTATTTTAATGAAGCGGATTCAGTGGGAGAGTAACCGATGCCTTCGAAGCCCAAAAGCTTTTAGTGATCAACGGCAACACGCACAACGTGCGTGAGAGTACTCTTCCACTGAAATTACAATCGTAAGACACTTCTAAGGGGAAGAGCAAGAGTTAGGTGATTTTAGACTCCAAAGGCTAAGGCTACTTCTTGAGGAAAAAATGGCTTTGTGCCTAATCGGATGTGCGGGTTAAGACAATAGACGGGATTTCAACAACTTTTCTACCAATCATTGAAGAAACCCGGTATAATATTGGCGAGGTGAAAATTCAATGTCCGATCATTATTATTCGGCTCAGCCGACTTCGGGTCATAATCTAACCGAGTTTGAAATCGAACTCCGGGGAGTTTCCTTGAAAATGACCAGCGATGCCGGGGTATTTTCTAAAAATCATTTGGATACCGGTACCAAAATATTGATTAAGGCTTTACCGGTAGACCCCAGTATCCACAGTCTCTTGGATCTTGGTTGCGGTTATGGGCCGATCGGCTTAATCATGGCTAAATTGCTGCCCCAAGCGGAAGTGTATATGAGTGACATTAATGAAAGGGCGGTGGAGTTAACCCGAAGGAATGCGGCACAAAACGGGATCGCCAATGTGATTATCAAAGCCGGTGAAGGGTTTAGCGCTTTTCCTGAACCAAATTTCGACCTTATTGTCACCAATCCGCCGATCCGTGCCGGGAAACAAGTCATTTATTCATTAGTTGACGAAGCCTACCAAGCATTGAATCCTAAAGGGCGGTTCGCGGCCGTGATTATGACCAAGCAAGGCGCCAAGAGCCTAGAGAAAAAAATGGCCGAGGTCTTCGGTAATGTGAGTGAATGGGAGAAAGAGAGCGGCTACCGGGTGGTAGCTAGTCAGAAATAAAAATTACCATTATTTTTACTCCGCGAAGATTCAAAAAGTCGCCGCCTGAGGGTTTAAAAAAAACTCATCCGATTAAACTAAGGGTTAATGGCAAGACTTCCAAATTACGAGGAGTGAAATAATGAGCGAAAGCCCTTTGAAAATTTTAGTACTAGCCGCCGAGGTGGTTCCTTTTGCCAAGACCGGTGGCTTGGCCGACGTGGCGGGTGCTTTACCGAAGGCTTTAAAAGAGCTGGGACATGATGTCAGGGTGGCTATGCCCGGATACGGTTTCATTGACAGAGAAAAGTTTAAATTAAATACCAAAGTGGCTCAGTTGGCGGTCCCGATGAACGGTGCAACCGAGCAGGCCTCGATCCTTGAGGGCAGGATCGGAGAGACGGTTCCGGTTTATTTTGTGAATAACAGCAAGTATTATGACCGGGACGGGATCTATATGTATAACGATGACGCCGACCGTTTTGTCTTCTTTTGCCGGGCCGCCATGGAGATGGTAAAGGCGTTAAACTGGATCCCCGATATACTGCATTGCAATGATTGGCACACTGCGATTATTCCTAATTGGTTACAGACCAT
>DNPP01000409.1:5048-8828 GCA_003501365.1 Bacillota bacterium | reverse complement strand
AGCCGATCAGCCAACCTTCCATGGTTCGGCTGCCGTTGTAAGCTGCTTCACTGCTGCCCCGGTCCACTACGAACACCTAACAGCTCCGTTCCTGCTTCGGGGCTCGAATAGCCAAAGAAAGTAAATCCGAAGAGGCAGTTAATTCATGATGTATTTCAACAAAGTTTATTCATGAAGCGGTCTCGCCCACATTTTCAAAACCAAGTCGGCGTGGCTACTAGGTCTTGAAAACGTTAGGAACGGGCGGACGATCTCCTAAGTTTTGATCGATAGCGGTATTGTGCCGATCGAAAAGCAAACACAACATGAATGAGGGAGTAATAAGTGAAAAAGAAAAAACACAATAGATATCTGGGTCCGTGTTGCAAACGAATGAAACAATCGGCAAGACTACAGTCGGCAAAAATCTGGTTAACAAAATATGAAGGCAAAAAAATAATCAGTGCCTATCGAAAACATTACGGAGTAGATTCCTTATGTGCGGCGCTGGAACTTAGAATATTGGGTTATGATATCAGTGATGAACATATTGAGCAATATAAGAAAGAAGAAGAGGCAAAACATAGGAAAGCATTATTGGTAAAACAAAAAAGAATTGAAAAGGAACAAGAAAATAATTTTGGCGAATCTAATGAGTGGTTTAGTTTTATTGCTGGATATACAGCGGGTGGAGCTGCTTATGGAGTCAAATGGGAGATTTATGGGAAGGGTATGTTAAAATCACCGGAAAGTGAAAATAAAGAAGAAAAAGATGAAGAAGATTTTGATTTGTCTTTTTAAATCGCCTATTGAAGCACTAAGGATTTAAAGCGATTTATTTGGGTTTTCATTTTCAATGTAGTTGATTCGAAGTTGAAAGCTAATTCATGATGTAATATCAATGGAGTAAAATTGAAAGGGGTAGTTATTGTGGTAAATTTTCCTGATCCTATTTTAAATCTTCCTGAAGCAGACATTCCGTTGAAAGGGATTAGAGCATTTCTATCTCAAGGACAAAACCATCAAATCATTTTTATGGAATTCTCAGAGGATGTCGATTTACCGGAACATAGTCATGAAAGTCAATGGGGAGTTGTCCTTGAAGGGGAAATCGAACTTGTAATTAATGGGATTAAAAACAGATTTAAAAAGGGTGAAAGATACTTTATTCCAAAGGGAGTAATGCATTCCGGTAAAATATTTGCAGGATATGCAGATATTACTTTCTTTGATCAAAAAGATAGATATGGCATAAAGAAATAAAAAAGTAGCTTAAATTTAAGGCCGATCCATTCCTGGCCGGAAAACAAATGGAAAAGCGGCGGCGGGCACTTCGGAAAACAACGAGTTGCAGGCTTCGCGCTGGTTAGCAATGAATTTGGGAATTGCCACTGCTCCGACACAAACCGCTCCGCCTAACTTACAAGCTAAGTAAGGCGGAACAGTTTCTGCTACTTGTGGCCGATTTTCGACACCCCTTAAAATTTGGCCAATTGCGGCATCGTGCCGCGCTGTTTAATGAAAGACTGTACACTGTACAAGGAGAGCATAGAATGTTTGAGATAATATTTTTAATGTCCTTTACTCTTCATAACATCGAAGAAGGAATTTGGTTACCAAGGTGGTCAAAATACGCAGGTAAATACCATCCACAAGTCAAAAATNNTTACTTGCCGGATCGAGGTTAAATTTAAGGCCGATCCATTCCTGGCCGGAAAACAAATGGAAAAGTGGCGGCGGGCACTTCGGAAAATAACGAGTTGCAGGCTTCGCGCTGGTTAGTAATGAATCTGAGAATTGCCAGTGCTCCGACCCAAACCGCTCCGCCTGACTTACGAGCTAAGTAAGGCGGAACAGTTTCTACTACTCGTGGCCGATTTTCGACACCCCTTAAAATTTGGCCAATTGCGGCATCGTGCCGCGCTGTTTAATGAAAGACTGCGATGAGATTAAAAAATTTATTTCACTTATTGTTTTAGAATTTCTTATTACCACTTCAGTGTTGGCGGAAGGGTTCAAAAAAAACCCTGAATTAAAGATCGAATCCCTTGATCCGTTGTAATTAACGGTGTGAAACAATGGATGCTTATCAGAGGCAAAGATTTGCAGGGTGAAGTCGACTATTCAATCATCCCTGGTTCGAATGTCGTGAATGCCACCACAAAATATAAAAAAGGAGAAAATCATGAACGAAATCAAAAAAGAGTTTATGCCTTTTTGTTGGCGTGTCGTATCTCTTCATGTAATATCCTATTTTATTGCTGGAATTTTCGCGTTATCATTTATAAATTATAAGGAATATTTTAATACCGGAACATTATCACTGCTAATGCGTCCAACGGATTCGCCAATTGTTGCTGCAGGTCCAAGTCTACAAATAATTAACGGTTTTTTTATGTCATTATTTCTTTTCCCATTTAAAACGATATTTATATCAGGTAAAAAAAGTTGGGTAAAATTGTTCTTCCTTTTATTGGGGTTCTCGTTTTTTTCTCCACAAACGCCAGCTCCTAGTACATTTGAAGGCGTCATTTATACAAAAATACCACTATCATATCATTTATTAGGTATACCCGAGTGTTTGGTTTATTCATTAATATTTTCAGCATTACTTTTTGGATGGTATACGAAACCTAAGAAAACGTGGAATATCTTATCTGTAATAGTAGTAATGCTAATTGTTTTAATAAGTACAATGGGCGTTTTATCAAGTTTTGGGGTGCTTAAAAACAACTGAAAGGAAAGGAAATGCCCTCCCTGGGTGCGGGCTCAAAATTGATTTTTCTGATATAATAGGCTGCGAGACAAAATGTAATGAAATAAAGGAAAGTGATTGAATTTTGAATATGCCGGACCAGGATTATTTGAGGAGTATTGAACACGTTAGAAATATGGAATTTAGCAAAAGCATCATTGAGGGCGTGGAAATCAAGCGCTGCAGAAACATCCCCCATGCTTATAAGTCTCATGTTCATAATGAGCTTTCATTAGGATATATCATTGAAGGATCCACTGATCTAGCATTGAACGATAAGACAATCATTTATGGATCAGGTGACGGTGTCATTATACCCCCATTGATGACTCACCGATGTGCACCGAAAGATATCAATCACTGGGCGTATGTTATGTTATTTGTTGATCCCGGGTACTACAGTGATGTTGTAAGTTTTAATCAGGCCAAAAAGTTGACTGGTAATCAAGCCCAGAAGTTAATGGATTTTATTGAACAATTGCTAACCGAAAAGATTTCCGACACCTTGGAAAATATACTTATTGAATTATTATTAGAGTTTGGAGAAAAAGACGTTTCAGAAATTAATACAACAGATACAAGGGATATCGTCAAAACGATCCATGATTATATACTAAATCACGTGAATGACGTTATAAAATTAGATAAACTCCAGCAAATATCAGGGTTAAATAAATTTTCGATCATAAGGAATTTTAAGAAATTATATACAACCACACCTGCCGCATACCATTTACAATATCGAGTAGCTGAAGCAAAAAGGTTATTACGTAAAGGTGCGGACGTGTTAGATGTTTGTGAAGAGTTGCGATTTTACGACCAAGCCCATTTTATTAGAGAATTTAAGAAGATGTATGGTATTACGCCGGGAACATATATAGAACAATTAAAGCAATAGTGTCAATTTCAGGTAGTGCCAATTTTATACAATACAGTTCCTTATTATTGAGCTAATCTAGTATAGCGTTTTCTAAATAAATCATAAATGGGAAAACGCTATATTTGAGAGAAACGTTCACAAGTAGCGGTAGTTAGTTGGCGAACGT
>DNPP01000409.1:1583-4780 GCA_003501365.1 Bacillota bacterium | reverse complement strand
AAAGATAAGGAGCTTACTATGAATCGAATTAAATTAGTACTGGTTATGGTTATTTGGGGTAGTTTGGGAGTATTTACAAGATCCATTCCATTGTCCGCTTTAAGCTTAGCTTTTCTTAGGGCCTTCATTGCACTGCCGGTCCTTTTTGTGGTAATGAAAATGAAGAAAGCGGATAAGGTGAAATTATCGCTGTTAAAACCCTATTTTATTTCAGGTGTATTACTGGGTTTTGGCTGGTTAACCTTGTTCTATGGATTTAAGCATACCAGTATTTCATCTGCAGTCATGATCTACAACATGTGCCCGGTTTATGTTATGATACTTGCACCACTGGTATTAAAAGAGACGATCTCAAAGATTCAAATTGCAGTGATTTTCAGCTCGCTACTGGGACTCTGTCTGATTATCGGTCATAACGTACTGGAAGGTTACGGCTACATGGGGATGGTACTCAGTGCTGTTTCAGGGATGCTTTATGCCGCCATTGTGCTTATTAACCGCAGCATTAAAGTCAGGGTGGATAATCAAATTGCCACATTTGTGCAAATATTTACAGCGATGATTGTTTTATTGCCATTTGTATTGATTGACGGCAATATCGTAACGGTAGTAAACTTGGATACTAGAGCGGTTATTTATATCATTCTACTAGGTATATTACATACAGGCATAGCTTATACCCTATTCTTTTCCCTCTATGCCAACATGAAATCGGTTGAAATAGTATCCTACAGTTACTTGGAGCCTTTATTCGGCATTTTGTTCAGTGTAATTGTTATTGGGGAGAAGTTAATGATCCTGCAAATCATTGGCGGAGTTTTGATATTGGGTTCAACATATATTGGAGAAATGCTTACGGATAGGAAAATAGGTAAGGAAAAAGATCCTATGAAAATGGCAACAGCTGATGCTTGCAGAAACAGTGAAAAGTAAGTGAACGGTATGGTCCAGACCAGTCACATATGGAATAGGAGAAAATTTCGATGATTGAAAAGATGGAAGATTTTTTTGCTGCACGGGTTGATGGCTACGATAGTCATATGATCAACGAGGTACTTGGGTGTAAAGAAGGATATAGTAAGATGGCAGAATTATTGCCGGATACGGTAATTAATCTTTTGGACCTGGGCTGCGGAACCGGTTTAGAACTGGATGAAATATTTAAAACCCATCCGGATATTAAAGTAGTTGGTGTCGACTTAACAAAAGCTATGTTGGATGTGTTAAAACAAAAACATCCCCATAAAGACATAACCCTTATCAATGCAAGTTATTTTGATTATGATTTTGGAATCGAGCAGTTTGATGCAATAATATCATTTGAAACTATGCACCATTTCCCCCATGAACAGAAAATACGGCTATATTCAAGGGCTTATTCGGCACTTAAGCCGGATGGCAAATATATTGAATGTGATTATATGGTGATTGAACAACAAGAAGAGGATTGCTATTGTAAAGAAAATGACCGAATACGTAAAGCAGAAAATATTCCCGATGATGAGTTTTATCATTATGACACTCCGTGCACAATTGATAATCAGTTGAAGATGCTGCAGAAAGCNNAGGTTGAAATGGTTTGGAGAAAAGCAAATACAACAATTATTGTTGCCGATAAAATAGCAAAAAACGTTTAATGGGATGAAGAGATTTTGAACTAATTTGTACGGGAAAAATGAAGAGTTGAGATTTAGGAAAAGGGGAAAAATAATAATACAGGGTTACAGTGCTTCGGACGAGGTAGATCAAGGAAGCTGATTCGAAGCAGAAAGATAATTAATAGGAGTGATCACGTATGGATGGTAAATCAGGTCAATCAATTCTTAAATTTCAAAGAAAAGAACAATTTTGGACTAAAGGAGGTAATTTCAAAGTCTATATTGATCAAAAACTGGTTGGAAAAATCGGAAATGATAGTAAGGATGAATTTTTTGTTGAACCAGGTCAACATATGATTTCAACTAAAATGGGTTGGTCCAAAAGTGATGAAATTATTATTCAATCGGAAGCCGGGGAAACAAACACCTTGTTTTGTGGTTATAATGGACCTGTGCTCAACTCTTTATTTATAATAGTTTTTATGCAATTTTTTATAACAAATATTTTAAAACCATTTCATTTAGGAATACCGATGGAAAAAAGAATTGATTTTTATTATTTTGTCATTATTTGTATAATAACTTTATTATCAAGTCTTATACCTTCAGTACTGGTAAATATAAAGATAATTGAACCGGAAGAATAAAATCAAAAGCGGGTGATATATGCCAATTCCTATCATCTAAACAAGATTACGTCCCTCATATATCGCCCGGCTGTTTGCCTACAAACCGTCGCAAAAAACTCTACCAGGATCTTAAAGGGGAGTGCGCTCAAAAAATGAATATGATGAATCATATCAAAACTAAATTCCGGGCTCGCCAGTGCTATCGCCGGAGCAGTCATGTTTTATTTTGCCGGATTGATGACCCGGGAACTCGGCGGAGGCCGGTTTGCCCAATGTTTAACAGCCTTGATGGTTATTGCGGCTCCATTTGGTTGTCATTAATTTTTTTGTTTCCATAATGGCAGGAAATATTCATCGTAATGCGAACTATTGAAACGGATTAAGACGATAAGGTTGGAAGAGGCCTGATTTAACAGATATTAAAACTAAAAAGGAAGCCCGAAAATGAACCATGATACAATAATCCGCCTGGCAACTCCATCGGATAGCGCAGCGCTACTCGCGATTTATGCCCCGTACATCCAAAACACAGTCATTACATTTGAATATGAAGTGCCTACTACTGCCGAATTCAGCCGCCGGATCGCCCATGTTTTAAAAAAATATCCCTGGCTGGTTTGTGAAATCAAAGGCCGAATCGTGGGGTATGCTTATGCTTCCCCATTTAACGAGCGCAGCGCCTATGATTGGTCGGTAGATGCTTCGGTATATATTCACCCGGATTATCATCGAAAAAAAATCGGAGTGGCTTTATATCGTTGCTTATTTGAATTATTGAAACTGCAAGGCTTTTATAACGTTTATGCCATTATTACCGGGGCCAATAAAGGCAGCCTTGATTTTCACCAATCTTTGGGCTTCAAACCGGCCGGCAGTTATCACAACGTAGGGTATAAATTCAACCAATGGCAGGATGTAACTTGGTTGACGCTGGCGATTGCGGATTATCAAAAACCGCCCCAAAAGCCAA
>DNPP01000409.1:0-1249 GCA_003501365.1 Bacillota bacterium | reverse complement strand
AGTGCTTGAAATAAAAGCATAGGAGGTTCTTCCCGGACTATCCGGTCTTCAAGCCGGTAGCGGCGGATAAATTCGTTGATTTCCCCTTCATACTCCAATGCTTCCGCTAGAGAATGAGCGGTTTTTTCGATTTCCAGCAACATCGGATAACGTAAGGCGGGATTGGAAACCAGCATCAGTTTTAGCTGAAATCCCTGCGGTTCATATTCGCCGGTAAGATTTCTACCGGAATACTCCATAAATTTGCAATGCCCCAGTTCAATGAGCTCAGAGGCTACTGCCGTCGAGGAATCAAAGCATTTTTTGCCGCTAAGCTTGGTTAAAATTTTGCTGTCCCGGATACCGCCAGTAATGTCTTCTTCTATTTCGATCCGGATATTAACGGATTTACCTTGATCGGGTCCTTTCCATCCAAGCGAAGCGCCGGGTTTTCCTTGTCGGACAGTATGATTGATTCGTAGAATCTGATCTGTTTGAAACAAGGCCGGACCATAATGGATGGTATCCCATTCAACGGCGTGATTATTCATCAAAGGTTGAAACATCGGCAATCGATCCCAAACCTGAGCGGGATTAGAAAAATTAAGCCGGGTTTCAACTTCATAAATTGGCGGAATGAGGGTTGACATCAAGTGGGTTCTCCTTCAAATTTAAGCCACTAACGGCCTTGGAAATAGCGGAATTACATTAAAGTATACCAACAGACCAATCCCAATTAATACCAAAACTATCAGCATGATGATGCCAATCTGTTTGGAGCTAAGTTTTTTCGGGAGACGCAGCAGGGAGGGAGACTCGGTATTCATAAAAGCAACTTCCGCCTGTTTATTTATAAAACGGAATTTTTCGTTCTTTGATAAGGAAAGTAGTTCACCGTAAACATTTAAACGGAGCGTTAATCCTTCAAAGCGATTGCCGTAGTCCAACAGGGATTGGAATTGGCAGCGCAGTTTTTCCAGAAACGAACGGTCGATTATGAGTTTGCGAAAAGCGAATAACCGGATGTTCAGTTCATACAAATCCCGTTTTGATTGGACCTTTAAAAACGGGTTGTCTTGTTTGATTGCTGCCACAATCGTTGTTAGGGAATCCTCGATTTCAGCGATATTCCCTCCAAAACGGCCGTTGGTCCCGATGCTGATCTCACCGGATAAGGTAAGCCGTTTGGTATCAGTCGGCAGATTTTTTAAAAAAAGCAGAAACTTATTCAAATGAAGGCCACCTTCATATTTCATATTTACCGGATTTA
>DNPP01000284.1 GCA_003501365.1 Bacillota bacterium | reverse complement strand
CCGGATATAAATTAATCCCCCACAGATTTTTCTGATCCGAGCCGTTTTCGATAAGCAGTTCTTCCTCATCGGAATGAAGTTCCGCATCGACAGCCATTATCTCTTTTTCAACATCCACAACCCTTTCTATAATATTTCATAATACAGAAGTTTCGATCCCTGTGAAAAAGCAGGAATGCGGCGTGCGATAAAACCTTTAATGCCCCACCGTGATTTTTCCTGATTCATATATTGATTACCTCCGGAAGATCCAATTCATAAAAGACCGCGCCGTTTTTATTCGTAACGCGATAAAATCTGGTATCCAGCCCACAGCCGATGTTCACAACTACCGCCTTATTATGTCGGCTTATGAATGCGGCAACCTTACGATCAAAATGTCGTACACGGATTGCAACTCCAATTGCGCTGAAGTTGGCCTTACCATATTTTGAAAAATCATAATCGATCCGCTTGACCAGTTCGACTGCTTTCTGATCATGAATAATCGCTTTTGGATGTTGTGTTTCCATGCTGCGCATCAGAAGCGGTATAAACAAGGTATCCGCCACGCCATCTTTTATTTGCGGTTTGATTTTATTCATATTTTTATCCGCCCCTCTTAAGGGCCGAGAATAGCCCTTTCTCTGTTTCGATATTTCCAACTATCACCTTGCGCTAATTATAAAACCATAGCGACAAGTTTCTTCCCAAGTTCCCTGCACCCAGCCAGACCAGTTTCATCAGGGGTATTATGGAAGATTAATCCATCCGCCACCATTTTAGCTCCCGCCGTCTCCATGCATTCCTGCCAATCTCGCATCCACTGACCGTCGCCCCAATCATAAGAACCAAACAGCGCCAACGGTTTTCCTGCCAGTTTTGCTCCGGCTAAAGACGCCACAAAAGGTTCCATCTCCGATTCTTCCAGCACCTCGCTGCCCATAGCCGGGCAACCTAAAGCGATCCCATCCGCTTTCAATACATTTTCTTGGGCGGCGGCGTCGACTGTCAAAATCTTCACCTCGGTATCATCGATTTTAGCGCCTTCGGCAACCGCTACCGCCATTTTCTGCGTATTTCCCGTTCCGCTCCAATAAATAATCATAATGCTTTTCATCTCGTCATTCCTTCATTTTTTTCTCACAACATTGTTTCAGGCAACCGCCTTCACAATTACCGCCACAACCACTTTCACCTCTGGCGGCGCGTCTCACACTCCAGATAATAATTCCCGCCAAAAGCGCTACTACTCCGGTCAAAATCAGATATTTCATTTCTTATCTCCACCCTTTCTCCTATTTGACACTCAATAAAAGCGTCTTTTCTGACGAATCCCGTTCTATTGCCTCAAATACCGAAAAATCGGTTTTTTCCATTAATTCCAGCAAATTGGGGTCAAACTGCAAACCGCGATTGATCCATAATTCTCGCCGACATTCCGCTGCGCTCAACGCTTTTCGGTACGGTCTAGCGGAAGTCATCGCGTCAATCGCGTCACAAATCCCAATAATTCGTGAACTTAAGGGAATATCTTCGCTCACCAGTCCGTCCGGATAACCCTTGCCATCCCAACGTTCATGATGGTGCAGGACGATTATGGCTAAGGCCTTTAAATGGCTGGAACGGGCCAAAATTTGATAGCCAATGGTTGGATGGCGCCTTAGAATTGTCATTTCCTCCGCTAACAAGGGACCGGTTTTGTTTAAAATCTGATCCGGTATCCCAATTTTCCCGATATCATGGAGATGCGCCGCCAAATGCAAATCCTCCAAGGCTTCGCCTTGCATCCCGGCAATTTGGCCTAACTTGTAAGCCATATCAGCTACTCGAGTGGAGTGCCCTTTGGTATAAGGGTCCTTGGCTTCCAAGGCAGTGACCAGGCATTCAATGATTTCATGATAGATCTCAGCCATCAACCACCAGGTATTCACGACTTACCCTCCACAGCGGCGGTTTTCAGGGAAAGCAACGCCTCTCTCAGTTGGGAACAGGAACGTTTCACGAATATCACTTTGAGCCCTTTTCGTTTGGCAGCGGCCTTCACCCCTAAAGCCAACTTATGATTAAGAAAATCGGTGAAGACCAGTACCCCTTCGGCTTCCCGGTGAATCGCCGTTTTCAAATCGCCTTTTTTACGCCCGGTTACATGTTCAATCAGCCGAAAACCATGCTTCTCTAAAACTTTGGGTATATTCCCCAAACGATCTCCGCCAAAAATAACGATGGACATTTTATCACCCGCCCTTATCCCGTACATAATATCGACTTATCGATTAAATATTCTCGCGGTCCCTTGCCGGTCTTCATCAGGCGGAGGAAACAATGTTGGGCTTCCTGGTAACGGTTGAACAGGGTCAGTTTGAAACCCGGGTCATGGTAGACCTTCCAATAACCTTCCGCCAACGCATTTTTCCCTCCGTTTTCAATAAATCCCAATACATCCGGCAAGGGAATTCCAAGAAAGATTCCAATTTCATGAGGACATCTTTGTTCAAACCGGGATTTCAGATCCGCCAAAGCCGTATTCAAGCTCAGTCCTCTCCGGTAACCGCAACTAAGCAAGTATTGGGCTGCCGCTTTTTCTTGCAAGACATTTTGGAGCAGATTGGGATGATAAAAGAGCACGAATGTCCGCTCCGGAGTCCGGCGCAACTCATCATACTGAAAATTTTCCGTACCAGGAATTCGATCCCGATTTTCTCGCCAGATATCATTCAAGCGGCGCCGGGGCTCATTTCCGAAATTCAACAACACGGCCGGTTTCTGCTTTTCCAGCACCGGTGATGAATGATAAGCGATTATGTATAATAGGGAATCAATGGATTGATCATCCTCCGTGGATTGACCATGCCAAAGGCCTGCGCTCCTATAATCCCGTTTCATCATGTTTCTCCATTTCCATATAAAAGTTAGTTACAACTAACTTGTTCTCTAAAAATTCCCCTTTTTATAAATTCTTACGGAGACACTGTTGACAAATGCCATAAATATGGGCTTCTTCCACCAAAAAACCACTCTTCTTCAAAAGCTGGGTCATCCATTCCGCCGGCTTGGGATGTTCCTGTATCCCTCCGCATTTCCGACAAATCAACCAAAATTTACTTTGCCTGTCAAGCTGAAGGCGGTAACGATTGCCTTTATCCCCCGTAGGAATGACGGACAAAAAGTTTAAACCGCCGAGCAGCGTTAACGTGCGATATACCGTGGCCATTCCAACATTGGGAACATTTTGTTTAATCAAACTGTAAATGGTCTCACCGTCAAGATATTGACCGGATTGCCGGAGTAAAACATCCAATACCGCCCGTCGTTGGGAGGTCAGGCGATAGCCTGCTCCGGTTAGTGCCAAGATTACTGCGGATATTTCGGATGCCGTCCGACCTGTTTCTTTAGGAGTAGACTGCTGCGCTTTTTTCATTGTCAAAATTCTTTCCGGCATCGCGTTGAGGAAACCAAATTTCCTCAACGCATAACCATCGATGTTTAACCGTTCATGCTCCTAAATTCCGACGTTCCGTGACATCGAGCGTCTGCAGATTTCTTTTACCCAGCCACCAGAAAGTAATAGCCGTAAGAGCCAACAGCGCCAATGGAATGATGACCCAAATCAATTGATGCCCCAGAGTAATCTGGTAGAACAATGTCGCCGATACCCAAGCCAGCACTGTCAAATAGGCCATCGAGAGCCAGCCGTATCCTTTGCCGATTTCTCGTACAGCCGCACCCAGAGCGACTACACAAGGCATATAGAGTAGAATGAATAATAGATAAGCATAAGCTTGAAGCGGCCCTTTGGTAAAATAATGCTGCATCACGGAATAAACCCGTTGATCGGCGCCGACTTCCTCTGCCACTTCCTTTTTATCATCGCTAATCACACCCAGACCCAACGGATCCCGTAAGCTTTCCCAAACTCCGCTTAAAGCCTCAGGAATCGAGGCAAATGCATCCTTAACGCCTCCCCATAAATCAAACCCTTTATCTTCTTCCGCGGCTCCACCCTCTTTTTGAGAAGTGGCCGAATCAATTTGGCTATAAAGGGAATTCAAGGTTCCAACGACGGCTTCTTTGGCAAAAATCCCTGTAAAAAGGCCTACTGTTGCCGGCCAATTTTCCCTTTCCACCCCCATCGGTTCAAAAACAGGTGTAATCGTCTTGCCGATTTGCGCTAAAACCGAATTCGGAGAATCTTCATTGCCAAAAGTTCCATTGATGCCGAATGAATTTAAAAATGCCAATACCGTTACTATAACAATAATAACCTTGGTGCGGAACATAAATACTTTCAACCGGCTCCAGGTATACTCCATGACATTTTTAAAATGCGGCGCATGATAGGGCGGCAGTTCCATCACAAAATTGGACCTTTCACCTTTAAAGAGCGTATTTTTCAATAGTAAACCGGTCAAAATCGCAAATAGAATCCCTATTAAGTAAAGAGAGAATACCATATTGGAAGCGCCCGCGCCGAAGAAAGCGGCTCCGAATAAGGCGTAAACCGGCAGACGGGCGCCGCATGACATAAAAGGAATCATAAATACCGTTAAGTAACGGTCTCGCTTGTTTTCCAGCGTCCGGGTACTCATAATCGCCGGTACGTTACAACCTAATCCCACCAGCATCGGCACGAAAGCTTTACCCGGCAGTCCAATCCATCGTAAAAAGCGATCCATCACAAACGCAGCCCTGGCCATATAGCCTGAGTCTTCTAATATCGATAACATTAAGAACATCATAAATATCACCGGAATAAATGTTGACAGAGTCTGAACTCCTGCCCCGATCCCCCCGGCTAAAATCGTAATCAGCCACTGCGGAGTATGAATCATTGATAGCAAAACGCCAAATCCGTCCACAAAGATTGTACCGAAGAGAATATCAAAAAAATCGATGAAAGAACCGCCGAAATTCATGGTCACCCAAAACATCAAGTACAGCGCGACTAAAAAAATCGGAATCCCCAGCAACCGGTGCATGACGATCTTGTCAATGCGATCGCTCATCGATTCCCGGGCAGCGCCGCGATGCACCCCATTTCCGGTCAAGTTATGGATCAGACGGTAGCGGGATTCGGCCATAATTATATCCGGAGTATCTTTCAGCTTGATTTCCAGCCGGTCCAGTTCATCTTTAATTTGGGTTTTCTTTAAAATGCCCGCCCCGGTCACCTTGTCGGTAACCCATGAATCCTGCTCCAATAATTTTAACGCCGCCCAGCGCGGATTGACCGCGAGTATTCCTTTTGCTTCTTTAAGCTGCGGACTCCAGGCTGCAATCACCGCTTCGATTTCCGCCGGATATTCGGTCAGTTTATCGGAAACCGCTTGCTGACGCCAGGCTTTAGCGATTGCGTCTTTGACATTGTGCAATTCCTTTTTGTGCGTGGCGCTGATTCCCACCGCCGGACATCCCAAGCCCTTCGCCAGTTGCGGTAAGTCAATCGTAATCCCTTTTCCCGCCGCCAAATCCATCATATTGACGACCAGTAAGACCGGAACGCCCATCTCCATTAGCTGGGTGGTTAGATATAGATTACGCTCCAAATTAGTAGCGTCTAAAATATTAATGACCAGTCCCGGTTCGCCGCTTAAAATATAATCCCGAGCCACCCGTTCATCTTCGGATTGGGCCGTCAGGGAATAGATGCCGGGCAAGTCCACCAGGGAGATTTTTTGTCCTTCGATTTGAAGGACGCCTTCCTTTTTTTCCACCGTGACTCCCGGCCAGTTGCCGACCCGTTGGTTGCTTCCGGTCAGTCCGTTAAAAAGTGTAGTTTTACCGCAGTTGGGATTGCCTACCACGGCGATTGTTCTTACTTCCGTCATCAACACTTCCTCCTTATTTGTAAAATATCAGCCTCCGCTTTGCGAAGCGACAAATTATAGTCGCGCACCATAACCTCAACCGGGTCGCCTAAAGGCGCGACTTTGATCAATTTAACTTCAATTCCTTTGGTGAGGCCCATCGCCAGCAGTTTATTCCGGTAAACCGGATCACTGCCTTCATAACCAATGATCTCCCCAATTTCACCGGGTTTCAAATCTTTCAGCCGATCACTCATACCTCAAGTTCCTCCTTATTTTTAAATAGCGCCGGATTGGACATAAATCCGGTTTAAAGATTTCCAGTCCATCATGATCCGGCTTTGATCAACCCGGAGAATAAAGGACTGATGTTGGTCACCTCTGGTCACGGTTATAACCTTACCGGGGATAATACCTAACGCCAACATTTTACTGCGAAATTCTTCATTTCCTTCCATGCGTAATACTGTCCCGCATTCCCCGGTCCTTAGAGCGGCAAGCGGCATTTCAACCTCTGTCGTTTTAGTTTTACAGCCCGCTGAGTTCTGCAGGAACAGGTCAGGATTTTCTTCCACTACCAGCAAAGTTTCCATCTTCATCCATCTCCTTAACTATTGTTAGTATCGCCTAACTTATTAGCAAAATCTTTTTTACAATCCTGCAATCACTTCCTTCATTTGTTCGTCTAACCTAACAAAAAATATTGGAAGCTACTTTTATCGCCTTAAACATCTTTCATATGTTAGTCATTCCTAACATCAAACCAAAAAAATTTATTTAACTTTCCCACTATTATCAAGGCGATTTTCCGGACAACCGGACTTAATTATATTATCCAAGTAAGCAACTAACCTCTCCATAGTCACCGAGCTGATAAAGTGTTCAATCCCGCAAGCATCCTGCTCGGCCGTTTTAGAATCAACGCCCAAAGTTTCACTGATGAATCGCGCTAAAATTCTGTGTCTATCCCGCACTTGCTGGGCTTTGAGTTCCCCCGAGTCGGTTAATTGCAACGGCCCATAACGATCATGAGTCACTAATTGCAATTCTGCTAACTTGGTCACTGCCTGGTTAACACTGGACTTGGCTACCTGTAACTTCTCCGCCAAATCGGTGACCCGAATGGATTCATTTTCTTCCTTCAGATCCAGGATGACTTCCAAATAGTCTTCCAAAGATGGAGAAAGCGACATTCTTTCCCGCATAATACCCTCAATTTTTAATTGTTAGGTCTTACTAACTTTACAATAATACTTTATCTCATCTCCTACGGATTGTCAAGTAATAAAGTTATAAAATCTCAGTCCCCTGGAAGACATCGAAAGATTAGCCGCTTCGGTAGATAAAAGAACTATTGTCACCCTTAGTAAAGTTCATGAACGAATTGGCCGCTTAAAACAGAAGTAGCCTTCCATCTCCAAGCACTATGACATCAACGTGGAAACCGTCAACGATAAGGCCAGCCGAGTTGTGTGGATTATGAATCTTATAGGAAATACTCATTGCGCTCAGCAGAACGTGATCCGATCCCGACCATTTTCCTTAGAATAGTACATTACCTCATCCGCTTTTTTTACTACCTGCTCCATGCTAAATTTTTCGTTGATCTCAATAATTCCTACACTCACCGTTACAGTCAAACCGTTATCTTTTTTCTCATTTCTAAGAGCGTCCATAAACTGGCTGATAATCCGTCGGGTCTCCATAGGTTCGACCGCTAATATTCCTATAAATTCGTCCCCACCCCAGCGAGCCGCAATCCCATATCCATTAATTGCGTTTCGCAGCTTGTCGGCAACCATCGCCAGAACTGCATTTCCAAACATGTGGCCATGCATGTCGTTAATTTCTTTAAAATTGTCAATGTCGAACATGAAAAACG
>DNPP01000093.1:6488-17181 GCA_003501365.1 Bacillota bacterium | reverse complement strand
TCCAAAGTCGTGTATAGAGTAGCTCCGGTTAAGCGCCAAGTTTGGTTATGTTCTGCAGCATTCCGTAAAGCTAAAATCTCAGCGTGTGCAGTCGGATCCCCGGAAGTTTCCTTTAGATTATGAGCTCTGGCTATTACTTGCCCCTCATACACCAGGAGTGCTCCAACTGGTACTTCACCGATCCGGGCTGCCTTGCCCGCTTCGATCAACGCCTCACGGATAAAGCATTGGTCAATCTCATTTTGATTTTCGCTAAAGGAATCATCAGCCATAACAACACCATGACTATATTATCACAATCACCCGGAATCATGCAAGTAATCATTTTTAGAAGAAATGAGAAAAAATCTCATCTTAATCACCACGAGACTGTTGATTTCAGCTTTCTTGCCTTTATCAACCCAGCTAAAAAGAAATCCCCCTCGGTTAAAATTATTATAAGAAAAATTTTTCGAATTTGCAATATATTAAGTCAAGCTATTGATTTAATTACTTGAAGGCGTTATAATAAATTGTATAAAATCTTATTAAACGACAACTTTTTACATGAAAACGCAAATCTTATGAAAGTAAGAGACGCAAAGCCACGGGTCTAAAGCTGATGCTATGATAGCCGGGTTGCCGAATGAATAGGTTGTTTTTTTTATTCTCAACAATTCGCAATCGACGCTGTACAAATGGTCACTAAACGTAAAATAAATATTGAAGGGGGGCAACCTTCTTGTATAAATACTATACCATAAGCAAAAACTACATTTTTCGTAAAATCCTACAAAAACTGCATTTTTTGCTAATTATAGCAATTCCAGTCAGCTTTTTAGTTATTACCCCATCTCTCAATCTGTTTGTAAACGGTTTATTACTACTCGGCCTAATTATTTTATTACTCAACTTTTATAAAACCAAAAAAAAGACCGGGCATCAGCAATTAGATTTGATTGACTGGGTGATTATTGGCGGAACTAATTTATACATAAGCGGATTCGTATTCTTATCGGGAAGAAACCATAGTCCGTTGTTTATTATCCTAATCCTACCCATGATCTTGTTTAGCTTGGAATTTGGATTACTCCCCGGAATCATCAGCATCTCTTTTTTAACTTTTTTTTTAATACTCAATCTTTGGCAAACATCTTTCGCTTTGATTTCGGTATTATCCGCTCTAATATACCTTTTAGTTTCGGTACTAATTCTGAAAATAATTTATACCCAGCATAAAATTCTGGCTCGTTATCATCAAAAGATAAAGAATATGATATTTTGCGATGCCTTGACTGGATTATATAATCGCCAATATTTAAAAACCATCATTCTTGAAGCCATTAATAAAGATCAACATTTTAGCCTAATTATGATGGATATTAACTATTTCAAATATTATAACGACCATTGGGGGCATTTTCGCGGCGATAACCTATTAAAAATCTTTGGCCGTTTCCTGAAAAGTGTCATCCATGGATCCGGAACCGTAATGCGGGTCTCCGGTGATGAATTTTTCATTTTTGTCCCCAATATGTCGCCGGAGAATGTCAATCATTTAGTTAAGCAAATCCAAGAGCAAATCCCAGCATATCCTTTTCCCGGCGAAGAATGTTTCCCCCAAAAAGGCCTTTCCATCTCTTTCGGTATCGTATCCTTTCCGGAACAAGCCGCTCATCTCGATGAATTATTAGACCAAGCGGACCAGGAATTATATAAAAATAAAAAACAACGGTAGCTTGCAGAGTAACGACGTAACGACTTCCAAAGAGTTGGTCTCTTTCCCCGACCTGTCGGTTGCAATGCTGTCCGCTCTTCGCTATTTATTAACTGATAGCTTTTAGACATCCAAATTTCGAACTTCCTTCGCATGAGCCAAAATATATTCCTTGCGCGGTTCAACTTTATCCCCCATCAACATTGAGAAGGTTTCATCGGCTAAAACTGCGTCCTCCATGGTCACCCTGAGAACAGTCCTGCCTTCAGGATTCATTGTAGTCTCCCATAACTGCTCGGCGTTCATTTCTCCTAAGCCTTTGTAACGTTGGACCGTGATTCCTTGCCGCCCGATTTGAGCCAATAATCCTTCCAGTTCCTTATCCGAATAGGCATAATGCTCGTTTTTATTTTGTTTAACCTGATACAGCGGAGGCTGTGCAATATATACATAGCCATTCTCTACCAACGGAGTCATGAACCGGTAAAAAAAGGTCAACAACAGGGTACGGATGTGAGCGCCATCAACATCGGCATCGGTCATGGTAATTATCTTATGATATCTCAACTTGGAAATATCAAAATCTTCCCCAAAACCGGTTCCCAGTGCAGTAATCATCGCTTTAATCTCTTCGTTATTTAAAACCCTATCTAAACTAGCCTTTTCCACATTGAGAATTTTGCCACGTAAAGGCAAGATGGCTTGAAAGCGCCGGTCCCGACCTTGTTTAGCCGAACCACCGGCCGAATCGCCCTCCACCAAATATAGCTCGGAAAGCTCCGGCTCTTTAAATGAACAATCCGCTAATTTCCCCGGTAAAGATCCAACATCCAACGCACTTTTCCTGCGGGTCAGCTCTTTGGCCTTGCGGGCAGCATCACGGGCTTTAGATGCTAAGAGACATTTTTCAATAATTCTTTTTCCGGCCGCCGGATGCTCCTCTAGAAATTCGGTTAAGCCCTCATTGACGACAGTCTCTACTAAACCGCGCATGTCACTATTACCCAATTTGGTCTTGGTCTGCCCCTCAAATTGAGGATTCCGGAGTTTTGCACTTACCACTGCAGTCAGACCTTCCCGGACATCATCGCCGGAAAGACTGGTTTCATTCTCTTTGATTAAATTTGCCTTCCGGGCATAATCATTTAAAGTCCTAGTTAAAGCGGACCGAAACCCTGAAAGATGGGTACCGCCTTCATGGGTATTGATATTATTGGCGAAAGAAAAAACGCTCTCAACATAACTATCGTTATATTGAACCGCTACTTCAACCTCGGTATCTTCAACTTTTTTATGAATATAGATAATTTCTTTATGAACCGGATCCTTCGTTTTATTAAGATGCTCGATAAATGAGATGATTCCGCCGTTGTATTGAAAAATCTGCTCTTTATTGCCTTTCTCATCAGCTAGAATAATCTTGACACCCCGGTTTAAAAAGGCCAATTCCCGGAAACGATGGGTCAAGTACTCAAAGCTAAAATCGACAGTTTCGAAGATCTCCGGGTCGGCTTTGAATTTGATTGTAGTCCCGCTACCCTCGGCCTGCCCAATAACTTTCACCGATTCAACAGGAATTCCCTTATGATAACATTGGTAATAAAGATTACCGTCTTTCTTAACCCAAACTTCCAAGGTCTCAGCAAGGGCATTCACCACCGAAACACCCACCCCATGAAGACCGCCGGATACTTTATACCCTTCACCGCCAAATTTACCTCCGGCATGAAGAATTGTCAGCACCACTTCCAAAGCTGATTTTTTTATTTGAGGCTGAATATCCACCGGTATACCACGGCCGTTATCTTCTACAGTTACCGAACCATCGTCATTTAAGGAAACCAGGATCCGGTCGCAGTAGCCTGCTAATGCCTCATCGATACTGTTATCAACTACTTCATAAACCAAATGGTGTAGACCCTTGATACAAGTACTACCGATGTACATACTAGGCCTTCGACGTACCGCTTCTAATCCTTCTAATACTTGAATCTGACTGGCATTGTATTCAGAGCTGCCGTTTTTTTCTTTATCAACTTCTTGATCCATCAAGAAACTCCTTCTTCATACATGTTGGTCTCCAAATCCTCAATGAATCCGGCCCTTTTTTTTAGCGTCTGTGTTGAGATCGGGGATAAATAAATCGTCCGATCCGTAATTACGATTGAAGTATATTCTTTACCAATTTTTTGGATAAATCCTTCTTCTTGGGCTGTTTTTAAGAATTCTTTGGTACTACTCGCTCCCATTGTATTATCCGCTTTAATAATCGCTACAATGCACTTGGAATTGATTAATATCTCACCACCCAGATGAACAAACATTAATTTTCCTCCTTTTGTAATTGACTCAATTACTCACAACCGTGAAGAGACTTACTTGTAAGATTATTCATTGGAATTTTTAATCCGTAAATGACTTAACCCCGCCATTTTACTTGGATCGTGATCTTTTAATTCCGGATTGATTTTTTGTTGATATTGAAGAAAAGCGTTAATCTCTTCATTGACCTTCTGTTCACAACAGGGACAATAATCAAAAGCCGCATCAATGATCACCCCACAAGACATACAAGCCCTGCCGCCGACAGCTTTTTGATTTTTAGTAATAACATAGGCTTTTTGCATAAACTCGCCAAATTTGGTCGCTAGTTCGGGATCGCAAATCTCACTTTTACAGCTAGCGATCTCCTGTAGCTCCGATTGATCCAATGTTAGGTTGGGTGGCGGGTCAGGATCCGGTTCATGTTTGATGGAACCTACTTTTACTTTAATTCCTCGTAAAACTTTTTTCCCGACAACCTTTTGGTATCTCTCCAGAAAACTGGGAATCATTAATAAAATTTGTTGTGCCAAAGCCGGAATTTCCGTTTGTAAATATAAATATCCATCCCGGTAACGGATGGCTTGCACTTTTTTAGCGATTTCAACCCCGGCAATTCGCGGCCAGTAATATACGGTCAACTCTCCTTTTAACCTTACCCAACCGCCGTTACGATAAAAGTATTTTTCAACAATCGATACAAAAGAAGCACTATTGGACACGATTCATTGCTCCTTCAGCCACTTCATAAAAATATGCCTCCTCATTAATAATTGGGAAGTCACTTTTACTGGTTGAAGTCAGAAAAGTTTGAGCGGAAGCTAACAATACCTTTAATAACTGTTGCTTTCGCTGATCATCAAATTCCGACATTACATCATCCAACAATAAAATAGGGTATTGACCTCGAATATTCTTTATTTTATCAATTAATCCTAATTTTAAAGCCAAAGCGGCCGTACGCTGCTGTCCTTGAGAACCATAAATTCGAAGATCGATTGCATCCCCAATCGTCAATCTCAGATCGTCACGGTTCGGACCGATTAAAGTAATTCCTCTTTCAAGTTCATTATTTTTAACTTGCTGTAATTCCTCACGAAAACGAATTTGAATTTCTTCTTCCGGCATCCCCTTTAAAACAGACCCTTTAAAACCAAGATATTCTAAAGTTAAAAGCTCATGAGTCCCGCTAATTTGATATTGTGCATCGGCAATAAAGGATTTAACGTCCTCAATAAACTGTAAACGATATTTGATAACCTTGGATCCCTTTTCAATCAATTGCTCATTCCATACTTCCAATTCGTTCGGATTATGGACGCCGGCCTTTAATAGACGATTTCTTTGTTGCAGGACTTTGTAATAGTTATAATAAATAAAACGATATTTTGGTTCAATAAGTGCCAAATATAAATCGATAAAATCCCGGCGAAATTGGGGCCCCCCTTTGATTAATTGAAGATCGTCCGGAGCAAAAGTGATAATTGGGATTTTTCCGAAGATTTCACTGTTTTTGGCAGGTTGTCCATCAAGCTTTAACCGTTTTTCTTTTGGACTGATTCCAATTTCAACCTGAAAAGGATATTCCTCCAATTCAAATTTTGCTTGTAAATAACAGGCATCTTTACCCCATTGAATTAACTCTTCCTCTTTTTTGGTACGAAAAGACCTACCGTAACTCAAAAGCGCAATCGCTTCCAGCAAGTTGGTTTTACCCTGGGCATTTTGCCCATAAAAAATATTAACCTGCGCCGAAAACGTTGTTTTTAGGGAGTGATAATTTCTAAAACTCTGTAATTCAAGGTAATTTATGTACATCAAATATCAGAGCCTTCTGCTTTAACAATAAATTGGCGATCATCAATAGCTACCCGGTCTCCTGGAATTATCTTGCGTCCTCTACGCATTTCTATTTCTTCATTTACTAAAATCTTTCCTTCTGTAATTATAAATTTTGCTTCGCTTCCAGACCCCGTCACGCCAGCCATTTTTAATAATTGATCAAGTTTGATAAAATTACTGTGAATTTCTATTGTCTCTATCATAAGTCACATACCTCAATAAATTTTACACCGATAATTTTAACGGCATAACAATATAAAAATATTCATCTTTTCCTTGAGCCTGTAATAATGTTGGTTTCTGGTCTTGATTATATTTAAAAATGATCTTTTCATCTTCAACTGATTTAAGAAAATCTAATAAAAACCTGCCATTAAAACCTATTTCAATCTCTATGCCGGTGAAATCAAGAGGTATCTCTTCATACGATCGCCCTTTATCCGGTTCTTTGGCAGTAATAATCATTCCTTTTTCCGAAATGCTAATTTTTATTGAATTACTTACCAACGCCGTTCGTTCCAGCGCAGCAACGAATTCATCTTTATTGATAACAACAGTACCGTTGAATTCTTTAGGTACCACTTGTTCATACCGGGGAAATTGAGCTTCTACCAATCTCGAAGAAAATGTGATACCGGATCCATGAATAAATATTAATTTATCGGTAATATGAATTTTTAATTTTTCTTCATTGTTGCTGCCGAAAATATTAGCGATCTCCCGCAATGAATGAACCGGAACTAAAGCCGTCTTTTGAAAATCCTCATTTACCTTTAGATCCCTGACTGCTAGTCGATTTACATCAGTCGCCACCAAGCGCAACCTACCTGTGGTAACTTCCCATAAAATACTGGATAAAAAAGGCCTAGGATCATCTGCCAACGTCGCATATATCGTTTGACGAATCGCTTCTCTTAAATCTTCACCGCTAATTTCTATCTGCGTACCATCTTTTAATTCAGGCAAAGTAGGAAATTCTTCCGCTGGTAATATCGGCAATTGATAATTCGAGTGTTTGCTGGTAATGGTAACCATTTTTGAATTTTCATCTAATTCAATGGTTACCGGACCGGGAGGTAAATGCCGGATGATCTCAACAAAAGTTTTCCCCGGTAAAACAATAGATCCGTTTGTGAAAACCTGAATGTTAGGAACATTCACTTCAATTGCGATTTCTAAATCGGTTGCTACACATCGTAATATATTACCATTTGTCTCCATAAAAATACCAGTTAAAATTGGCAAAGTCGATTTTACAGCCAACGCGCGGGCAGTAATCTGTAGAAAACGCGCTAATTCATCTTGCAGACAAACTATTTTCATAAAAATTCCCCCTATCAACAAATACTCTTATATTTATATATATTTAACTATTAAATAATAAAATAATAGTAGTGGTAGTGCGGTTGATAATGTGGATAACTCTGATAATCGTTTATACTACCTAGTTTTTATGTCAATCACAAAATGTTAATAAAATCGCAGTTATTTACAAAATCACATAATCCACATAATAACTTTGACAAGGCAAATTATTTATCCACAAATAACCAAGGGAATAAGAACAGTTATTGACCCAAATTGTGAATAATATTCTTGATAATCCGATCCGTCTCCGGATCATTTTTAATTAACTCTTGAATTTTGTCACAGGCGTGAATCACGGTTGAATGGTCGCGTCCACCAAATTCGTCACCGATTTTCGGTAACGAGTAATCGGTGAGTTCGCGAACAATATACATAGCAATCTGACGCGGCAAAGTTACGTTCTTAGTGCGGCGTTGAGCTTTTAGATCCTCTATTTCAATATTATAAAACTCGCTAACAGCCTGTTGGATTAGAGGTATGGTTAAACGTTTGGCTTTTGAAGAAGAGAGTACGTCCTTTAAAACTTCGTTGGCAAGTTCCAATGAAATTTGTTTATTATGAAAGGACGCATAGGCGATAATCCGGATTAATGCTCCTTCTAATTCCCGAATATTTGAATTAATTTGATCGGCGATATTTACCATTACATCATTGGGTAGATGCCATCCTTCCGTGGCAGCTTTTTTCCTTAAAATTGCGATACGGGTCTCTAGATTTGGAGCTTGAATATCCGTAATCAGACCCCATTCAAAGCGTGACCGTAAGCGATCTTCTAAAGTAGGAATTTCTTTTGGAGGTCTATCGCTTGAGATAATAATTTGTTTACCCGATTCATATAGTGAATTAAAAGTATGAAAAAATTCTTCCTGAGTGCTCTCTTTGCCGGCAAAAAATTGGATATCGTCGACTAATAATAAATCCACTGTCCGGTAGGTGTCCCGAAATTGAGGGGTACGATTAAACCGGATGGCATTGATTAATTCATTAGTAAATTTTTCCGATGAAACATAAACCACGCGATATTCAGAATGATTTTTTAATACAAATTGACCAATAGCTTGCATTAAATGAGTCTTTCCTAAACCAACACCACCATAAATAAAAAGCGGATTATATGCTTTTCCAGGTGCTTCAGCTACGGCTAAAGAAGCGGCATGTGCAAAACGGTTGCTCTCACCGACTACAAAGCTTTCAAAAGTATATTTGGGATTAAGTTGTGATGGTTGTGGAACGACGATTGGGGCAGGAATAGCCGTAACCGATTTATTAGGTGACTCGGTACGGTCAGGAGTAATAAAACGCAATTCTACATCATCATCAAGTAATTCCTTTAGTGTAGTGACAAGTAAAGGAGCGTAACGAGAATCGAGCCAGTCCCTGGCGAAATCATTGGGCACCTCAATAGTTAAAAGGTTACCTTCCAATGATACCGGTTTGGTTGGTTTTAACCAAGTTTCAAAACTAGGTTTACTTAAAAAAGGTGAAATCGATTCGAGAGTCTTTTCCCAAATTGTGTCTAAATTGCTCATTAACCCCCAACGCTCCTTAATCTAGTTATCCATAACTTGGGGATAACATGTGGAAAGATTGCCTAAATTCCCGTCAATACTACTCGAAGTATAAAAAAGGAAAAAAATAAAATAGGCCCCAAGATTGATAAATATAGATATCCACAGAATTTGATTTATCCACAAAAGCGTGCACATGTTGTGGATAAATTTTAAAGATGATAATATAATAACAAAATCTACTGCTTTTGGCAATTTATAAATCATGTAAAGTGGATTATGTTTTGCAAGCTAGAGCAGAGATAAAAAATAAAAACCCAGATTTTTTGGGCTTTAAAAATTTGCCTAAAAAAGATATTCCTATTGACAAGGTTCGTCTTGGTCAGTATAATTATTATCGCAATATTTGTTGCCTAAATTATGGGGCGAGGTGATTTAAGATGAAGATGACATACCAACCCAACCGGCGTAAATATAAGAAAGACCATGGTTTTTTGGTAAGAATGGCTACCAGCGGTGGGCGGAAAGTAATCAACCGGAGACGGGCTAAAGGCAGAAAAGTCTTATCAGCCTAAGTGAAAAGTCTTTTGGCAAAATTTACGGTAATTAAAAAGAATGAAGAATTTCAAAAGATTTTTGAAAAAGGCCACTCAATTTACGGTAGGTATTTAGTGGTCTATTTTCTTCATAATTCTTTCGAGATTCATCGGTTCGGTTTTTGTGTGGGTCGCAAGATTGGTAATGCGGTAAAGCGTAACCATATTAAGCGACTATTGAGGGAGGCAGTTTCTGCTACCATAATTCCTGGTTTTGAAAGCCAGGATATTCTTTTAGTGGCTCGTAGTGCGGCTAAAACGGCTTCACTCACTAACATAATATTCGAAATAACGCATATACTTGGTAAAGTGCAGAAAAGCCGGATCAAAGACCCTAAAATCAGTGCAATAGAGATGGAGGGTTCCCATTGAAGGGTATAATCCTGCTTTTTATAATATTTTACCGACGGATTTTAACCCATCTTAAACCGAGGACTTGCCGTTATTATCCAACGTGTTCCGAATATACTTATCAAGCAATCCAAAGATTTGGAGTATTTAAAGGGTTATATTACGGAATGAAAAGAATTTTGAGATGTAATCCTTTTCATGAGGGTGGTTATGACCCATTACCTAAAGACTAATTAATCAGTTATCGGTTATGAAAGGATGTAGAGAAAATGCCGATTTTAATTAAGCCGCCTGGATATCATTTAAATTTATTTGATCAATTCATCAATGTATTTGCCAACATCATGACCTTCTTTCACCAGGGAGGTTTTGGTTATCACTGGTTAATCGATTGGGGTTGGGCAATTATCCTCTTTACAGTTATTATTAAAATTTTCCTTTTTCCCACCATGATTAAACAAGTACAAGCTATGAATAAAATGAAGGTAATTCAGCCTAAACTCAAAGAAATCCAAGAAAAATTCAAAGATCGCCCGGATGAGTTACAAAAACGCAGTATGGAACTTTACCAAAAAGAAAAAGTAAATCCTTTTGGCGGTTGTTTACCGATGTTGATTCAATTGCCGATTTTATGGGCGATCTTCGGTTTACTGCAAGATCCTACATTTATCCATAATTCCATTGGCCCCAATACTACGTTTTTTTGGCTTCACCTAGTAAAAAAAGGAGATATCCTTCTGGCGGTTATCTCGGCAGCTACGACTTTTTGGCAGCAAAAGTTGACAACACCTACCACTGGAAGCGAACCGAATCAACAAATCTTCTTATATATAATGCCATTGATGTTTGGTTTTTTTACTTGGCAGGTAAATGCCGGAGTTGGTTTATACTGGGTGATAAGTAATATCGTAGGTATTGTCCAACAGTATATTATCAATGAATACTTTATTGTCAAAGAGCACATTCATAAAACAGGAGACAATCCTGAACCAGAAACGAAATAAGGCCTT
>DNPP01000093.1:3208-6219 GCA_003501365.1 Bacillota bacterium | reverse complement strand
ACGGCTGGATATAGGAGGGTTGTTTTATGAAATCCGTTATCAAAATTGGTCACACCAAAGATGAAGCCGTTGAAGAGGCTCTTCAGGAACTAGGGGTAACACTTGAGCAGGTAAGGATTGAGGTTATTGAAGAGTCGGCTAAAGGGTTATTTAGTTTTTTAGGAGCCAAAGCTGTTAAAGTCAAAGTATCGGTCAAAGAAGATCTTGGTCAGGCAGCGGTATTATTTTTAAGAGAATTACTTGTGAATATGGGGATTATGGCTCAGGTAGAAATCTTTAAACGCAAAGACAGCACAACGTTAAATCTTAACGGTAAAGATCTGGGTTTATTAATTGGGAAACACGGTCAAACTTTGGATGCAATTCAATACCTGGTTAATCTGGCTGTGAATAAAGACCAAAATGAAAGGGAACGAATTGTGGTGGATGTGGAAGGATATCGGCGCCGCCGCGAAGAGACTTTACGTCATTTAGCATTAAAAGTGGCGGATAAAGTAAAACGTGAACGCCGCAGGCAGGTTTTAGAGCCGATGTCTCCTCATGAACGGCGCATCATTCACGCAACCCTGCAGGAGTATAAGGAAGTCTTCACATATAGCGAAGGCGAAGATCCTTACCGGCATGTGATTATATCTCCTCAGGATACGATGGAATCCTAAAACCCGGTTTAGCCGGGTTTATTTTTTAACAGTAAACCAACCCGGGAGGTCATTCATAATGATTTTCCAAGATACAATTGCCGCTATCTCAACTCCGATCGGTGAAGGGGGTATCTCCATCATCCGGATTAGCGGCGGGCAAGCCAAAACAATCGGTTTGTTGATCTTGAGGACAGCGAAAGGATTACCCTTTAAAGATTTCACCGATCACCGTCTTTATTATGGAAAGGTAATCGACCCTCAAAAGGGACAATTAATTGATGAAGCCTTGTTTTTTTATAGCCGTGCCCCCCATAGTTTTACCGCCGAAGATACGATCGAAATCCAAGCGCATGGAGGTATGGTGGGGATCTCGGAGATCTTGGCCGTTATCTTGCAAAATGGCAATGGCGTTCGTTTAGCCGAACCGGGTGAGTTTACCAAACGCGCTTATTTAAACGGCAGGATTGATTTGGTACAAGCGGAGTCCATCATCGATTTAATCCGGGCCAAAACCGAAAAAGCCCATCAAATTGCTTTATCTCAGTTAACCGGCGAGGCCACCAAAGAAATCAATACTATCGAAGATCAATTATATCGGGTATTAATAGCTATTGAAGCAGTATTGGATTTTCCTGAAGAAGGAATTCCAGAAATGCATAGAGATCACATCCTGGATCAAACGGCAGCAATAACCCGGCAATTGGAATACTTATTGCAAAAGATTGATGAAGGACGGAAGATCCGTGAAGGGTTGATGATCGTAATTGTAGGCCGACCCAATGTGGGAAAGTCGAGTCTATTGAATACTTTTTTGCAAGAAGAGCGGGCGATTGTCACGGAAATTCCCGGAACCACCCGAGACATCATTGAAGCCCAAATCCAAATTCAGGGGATCCCCGTTCGGTTGGTGGATACTGCCGGAATACGCCGGACGGAGAATCCTATCGAACAAATCGGGATTCAAAAAGCGGAACAATATTTGGGTGAGGCTGATTTAATTTTATTTATCCTGGACGGCGGAGAGCCTTTAACCGATGAAGACCGGGCTATACTAGGGAAGCTTCAAGAAAGACCGGCATTAATTGTTATCAACAAGGCCGATCTGCCCCAACAGATCCAGCCGGAACAGTTTTCAGAATTTGAACCCCGGAATATCATCACGCTTTCTTTACAAACCAAGCAGGGTTTTGACCAACTTCTACAGCGGATTATCGAGCGAGTGGGAATTGGTGAAATTGCAGTTGATGACCGCCCCTTACTTTCAAGAATACGGCATAAGCATGCTTTGGAACGCGGCCTGGCGGCTTTGAAAAGTTTTACAGCCGGACTAGCGGCTGGAACCAGCGAGGATTTGTTGGCGGTTGATCTCCGTTGTTGTCTGGAGGCAATTGGGGAGATCAGCGGCAAAAAAGTTTCCGATGAGGTTATTCACGGGATTTTTGCCCAGTTTTGCATTGGCAAATAACCGCCTGAATTTGAAATAAGCGAAGAAAATTATAGTATGAAAGGACTGGCATACTTGGAATTTGATGTTATCGTGGTGGGCGCCGGACATGCCGGATGCGAAGCGGCCCTGGCTTCAGCCCGTTTAGGCGCCAAAACATTAATTATCACGATTTCTCCGGATACCATTGCAGCCATGTCATGTAACCCGGCTATCGGTGGCCCTGCCGCCAAAAGTCATTTAGTAAGAGAGTTGGACGCCTTAGGCGGGCAAATGGCAAGGCTTATCGACCGTTGTTATTTGAATATCCGACGGATTAATGAAAGTCGGGGGCCAGCCGTTTTGGCGTTAAGGGCTCAAGCCGATAAAAGACTTTATCAATCGGAAATGATTCTCACTCTGGAGCGGGAACCTAACCTTACCCTTAAGCAAGGCTTAGTCTGTGATTTAATAGTTACTGAAGGTACGGTTACCGGTGTCCGGTTGAAATCAGGGCGCAGCTATCAAGCTAAAACCGTAATCCTTACCACGGGAACTTTTTTAAACGCCGATATTGTGATGGGTAATATACGCTATCAAGGAGGCCGGCAAGGGGAACCGGCAGCGGTGGAATTGAGCGACAGCTTAAAGCACCATGGCCTTCAATTGCGGCGGTTTCAAACGGCTACGCCACCGCGGATTCATAGAAAATCGGTAAATTTTACCAAGCTCAACCCTCAACCATTGCAAGATCCGGAATGGGGGTTCTCCTGGGATGGTCTGGATAACAAACGACCGCAAATACCCTGCTGGGTAACTACTACTACTCCCCAGACCATTGCTACGATTTTAAAGCACTTGGATCAATCTCCAATTCGCTCCGGGACAATTACCAGTAAAGGACCGCACTTTTGTCCCTCCATTGATCGCAAAGTAATTAACTTTCC
>DNPP01000093.1:2620-2782 GCA_003501365.1 Bacillota bacterium | reverse complement strand
TATGCGGTAGAGTATGATTGTTTGGACTCGTTTCAGTTTGAACCTTCACTGGAAAACCGGAAAATCAAAAATCTTTTTACGGCAGGCCAAATTAATGGGACCTCCGGTTATGAAGAAGCGGCAGTTCAAGGCTTGGTCGCTGGAATTAATGCGGCTCGGAAA
>DNPP01000093.1:0-2373 GCA_003501365.1 Bacillota bacterium | reverse complement strand
ATGTGGCAACGCTAAAGATTAAATCAGAAGATTCGGTTTGGCAACGCTTGGGATTGCCCCGCCCCGAACGGGGGTACCGTTTAAAAGAGCTTATCCTGCGTCCGCAGGTAATGGATCATACTTTAATACGTGAATTTCCGGANNCGCGGCACCGAGGAGCCCTATCGGATGATGACTTCTTTGGCCGAGTTTCGTTTATTCTTGCGACTCGATAATTCACTGGCTCGCTTGGGACAGACCGGTTATGAGCTTGGACTTAATCCACCCGAACGTTGGCAGCATTTGCAACAACTTTTAACTACTGCCTCGGCACTTCAGGAATATGTGGCAACGCTAAAGATTAAATCGGAGGATTCGGTTTGGCAACGCTTAGGATTGCCCCGCCCCGAACGGGGTTACCGTTTAAAGGAGCTTATCTTGCGCCCGCAGGTAATGGATTATACTTTAATACGTGAATTTCCGGAGTTGCAAAAATTTGTTCAGCCAATCCGCGAGTATATCTGGAGTGAAATGAAGTTGGCGGGCTATTTGGAACGCCAACAAAGTGAACGGGACGAAATCAGCCGTTTAAATAAAATACGGATTGACCCCGACTTGGTTTCAAGTTTTGATGGTCTTTCCGAATTAGGTCGTCAAGCGTTACGCCGGATCCGGCCTTTTTCTCTGGGGCAGGCTTTTCGGATCCCTGAACTCAATCAAGCCGATCAGGCAATATTGTTATTAAAGCTGAAAATTCAAGAGGAACCGGGTGCCGGATATGGAGCAATCGTATGATCTGATTGTAATTGGAGCCGGTCATGCAGGTTGTGAGGCTGCTGCCGCTGCTGCCAAGATGGGTTGTAAAACGTTATTGTTTACGATTAATTATAATAATGTTGCTTTTATGCCTTGTAATCCTTCCATCGGGGGACCGGCTAAAGGACATTTGGTCCGCGAGATTGATGCCTTGGGTGGCCTGATGGGAAGGATCATCGACCGTACCTATTTACAAATGCGGATGTTAAATACGCAGAAAGGACCGGCGGTATGGGCCTTGCGCGCTCAGGCGGATAAAGAGGTATATCACCAAACCATGCTGGCGGAGTTAGAAAGCCTTTCCAATTTAACGATTCGGCAGGCAGAGGTCAGTGAGATATTACTTGACCAACAGGGTGTTTGTATCGGGATTAAAACCCGCACCGGAATTGAATACGGGGCCAAAGCCGTGATACTTGCAACCGGAACTTTTCTAGGCGGACGTGTTTTCATTGGTAGCCTCAATTATGCCTCAGGCCCCATGGGACAGCTTCCAGCCAACGATTTATCGGAATATTTGAAACACATCGGCATTCCCTTGCGCCGCTTTAAGACCGGAACTCCGGCGCGAGTGCGTCGCAGATCGTTGGACTTTAGTAAAATGACTCCTCAACCGGGTGGATTTACCGAACATGGATTCTCCTTTTGGGAACAATGGCAAGTCCGGCCGGAACAATTATGTTGGTTGACTTATACCGACCTCAAGACTCACCAGATTATCCAAGAACATTTACAGGAGGCGGCACTATACACCGGCCTGATTACCGGAGTAGGCCCCCGTTACTGCCCATCGATAGAAGGTAAATTAATTCAATTTCCGGACAAAGAGCGTCACCAGGTCTTTATCGAGCCTGAAGGGGCTAATACGGATGAGATGTATTTGGCAGGGCTGTCAACCAGCCTACCCGAGTATGTTCAGGAATTATTTTTACGCACTATACCGGGACTTGAAAACTTAGAAATTGTGCGCCCCGGCTATGCCATTGAGTATGACGCCATTCCCGGAGATCAATTGAGGACTTCCTTAGAAGTTAAACCGGTTCCCGGCCTTTTTTCAGCAGGTCAAATCAATGGCAGCTCCGGTTACGAAGAGGCTGCGGCTCAAGGATTAATGGCCGGAATCAATGCCGCCTTGAAAATTAAGGGGAAAGGCCCACTCGTTATTAAACGATCCGAGGGTTATATCGGCGTACTGATTGATGATCTAGTTACCAAAGAGAGCTTGGAACCTTATCGAGTACTCACTTCCAGAGCAGAATACCGGCTCACCTTGCGATCGGATAATGCCGACGAACGGTTAACCCCATATGGCATAGAAATCGGATTGATAAACCAGGAGCAGAAAGTAGCGTTTTTGAACAAGCGGCAACGTATCGAGCATTTAGTTCATACTTTTCAAACAACCTATTTAAACCCCGATCCGGAAGTTCGTAAAATTTTTGACGAGGCGAACCTGACGATACCGAAGAACCGTTTTAGTATTGCCGAAATTCTCAAGCGGCCGGACATTCGGTCTGAATTTGTGATGAAGTTGCTGCCGGAATCGAAAATGAATGATGCCGATGCCAATGAAGTGGC
>DNPP01000442.1:11253-18784 GCA_003501365.1 Bacillota bacterium | reverse complement strand
CTGACCGAAGAGGATTTAGCCCCCTGCTTGTCGAAAATAAAAAATAGTTTTTTTCACTTAGGAGGGGGATTATGGCAAAAGTCAAGATTGTTATTGCCGATAATAATCGCGAATTATGCAATACATTATCGGATCTTATCGACTTTCAAGATGATATGGAATTGGCGGGAGTGGCTTTTGACGGACTTGAGGCGTTGAAGGTAGTAGAAAATCTCAAACCGGATGTACTGATTTTAGATATTACCATGCCATATTTAGATGGTATTGGGGTGTTGGAAAGACTGGCTGATTACCCGGATCGCCCGATTGTAATTGTATTAACCGCTTTTGAACAGGAAACGATGATTCAACGGTTAACGACTCTCGGGGCGACTTATTACATGGTCAAACCATTTGACGCCAATACCTTGTTTGAACGAATTCGTCAATTTATGGCCATTCATCCCACTCCAATCCGAGGTGCTAAAACCCAAAATGAATCCAATACCTATACACTGCATGGACACCGTGAAAAATCCACCAATGAATTGGAACTAGAGGTCAGTAAATTGTTTCATGAGATGGGAATACCGGCTCATTTTCGTGGATATGCTTATTTACGGGATGCGATTATTATTGCCACCAAAGAAGTGGAAGTGCTAGGAAATATTACAAAGAATCTTTATCCGCGTATCGCCGAAAAATATCAGTCCACTGCCAGTGGAGTGGAGTCTGCCATCCGGCACACGATTGAAATCGGTTGGGAACGCGGCAATACCGATTTTATGGAAGATTTTTTTGGCTTTGAGAATCAAAAGAACCGTTTTCCAACTTCCGCATCATTCATTGCCAAAATCGCCGATAAATTACGTTTAGAATCGAAAGCCTGCTGACATTCGAAACGATTAGCTAACTTTAGCGAGGCGAAATAAATCCCTTTCGAGGGATTTATTTTTGAAGCGAGCTTTTCTTGCATATTGAAATTGATTTTTGGTCTGAATCTTAAATACATTGCCGGAGACATAGGTAGAGAGGGAATAAAGAAAAAACTTGAATATCAAAGGTTTATTCCTGGAAGAACTTCAAGAATTCTTTCATACAATGGGCTTACCTAAATATCGAGCTGCACAAATTTATACTTGGATATATCAAAAACAGGCCTGCACGTGGGAAGAAATGACCGATTTGCCCAAGGATTTACGTGGGCGATTGACAGAGCAAGGGCTGGCTTTGGGGTCTTTAACTCCGGTTAACCGGATTGAAGACAGCGATGGGACCATTAAATTCCTTTTTGAGTTGGAAGATCATAATACAATTGAAAGTGTTTTCATTCCGGAGGATGAACGCTTAACGTCCTGTATATCAACTCAAGTCGGCTGCGGAATGCAGTGCAGCTTTTGCGCTACCGGCCAAAACGGTTTAATCCGTAATTTAACTGCAGCTGAGATTATTGATCAACTGCTTACTATCAGTCGGCAAACTAAAAGTAGAATTAATAACGTGGTAATTATGGGGCAAGGGGAACCGTTGGCAAATTATGAGGCGACTCTAAACGCGATCAAGCTCATGAATGATCCCAAAGGTATGGGTATCGGAGCCAGACATATTACCATTTCCACCTGCGGCGTTATTCCCGGAATCCTGAAGCTGGCCAAGGAACCGCTTCAAGTTAATCTGGCAATTTCTTTACATGCCGCAGATGATGGCTTGCGAACTCGCTTAATGCCGATTAATAAGGTTTATCCTTTGAGCGAACTAATGACGGCTATCCGTAATTATATTGAATTGACCGGTAGACGGGTTACTTTTGAATATACAATGATAGACGGGATTAATGATCGGCCGCAGGATCTTGGCCAACTTATTCAATTACTTTCGGGATTATTGTGCCATGTAAACTTGATACCGTTGAACCCAGTTAAGGGAAGCGCTTTCGGACGATCGAAAATGGAGCGGATTCATGATTTCATTTCCGCTTTAACCCGGGTCCATATTGAAGCAACCATTCGCAAGGAAAGAGGAACAAATCTCGCAGCCGCTTGCGGTCAGTTACAAGGTGGTAATTGGAGTAAAAATGATTTGGCTAAATAAAATAATAAGATTTTGGGGTAATTCCAATCACTTCAAAACAAAACTTAGGTTGAGTGAACATACCCTCAAATGGTCTGCTGTAAGGGGAAATAACTTCATTCATTCACTTAATTATAGTTTGGCGACCGGAAATACCAAAATTCAGAAGCGGGATATATCGGTTAAAGAATTTAGATGGATTTTTCGAGTATTGGCCGGAATGGATCGTGGTCGTGAATATGTGGCAATTAATCGAGAAATACGAGTGGGTAGGCATCCTGAAAATCTTATTTTATTAAGGGATCCCAAGGCCTCTCGTTTTCATGCGATCATTTATCGGCGCGGTTCTAAATTAGTGCTGGAGGATTTGAAGAGCACCAACGGTACCAGGGTTAACGGGGAACTTATTTTGAAAAAGCGTACGATTCTCCCTGGTGACCTTATTAAAATCGGTGAAACAGTTATCCAAGTCAGCCTGGAAAATGATTAAGCAATGCTTTGCTTATTATTAGGAGTGAGTTCATGAACATAGGCGCTAAGACCGATAAAGGAAAAACGAGGGAACAGAATGAAGATGCTTTTGGCTATCGTGACACTTTATTTGTGGTAGCCGATGGAATGGGCGGACATCAAGCCGGTGAAATCGCCAGTGCTATTGCGGTAGAAACTGTATTGGCAACCGAGATTGGCGCTGATCCCGTTGCGAGTATTCAAGAGGCTGTGTTAAAAGCAAATAATGCGATTTTGGATGAAATGGCTAAGAATGAAAATTTTATGGGCATGGGAACTACAATCGCCATTTTATTGCTTGGTAATAAGCAGGCTTATGTTTCTCATATGGGTGACAGCAGGATTTATCAAATGTCCGCAGTAAACGGGAACCTTCGTCAATTGACGGATGATCACTCTTTTGTGGCTGAATTGATTAAAAACGGCAGTATCACCGAAGCGGAAGCCAAGATTCATCCGCAGCGTAATGTACTTACTCGGGCACTTGGCACTCCAGGAAAGTTGGAGTTTGAAGTAAATGCCTTTTCGGTAAGTCCGGGGGATAAGTTTTTATTATGTAGTGATGGGTTAACCGGGATGGTTGACGAAAATACTATCAAAGAAATACTTTCCTCCGCTGCAAGACCGCAAACGATCGCCGAAAAACTGGTTGGACAGGCCAATGATAACGGTGGCACCGATAATATTACGGTTATTATTATTGAAATATAAAGTATAAAATATTGAAGTATGAAATATTGAAGTATAGCATATAGCAGGATTTTATGTTTTAAGGGCGAAGAACTTACTAAATATCAATTACGACTTTTTAAATAATATTATCAATGAGATTTGATTAGAACATTCGGCGCTTTGAATTGGGGTGAAGAAGTGGTCGGCAAAATACTAGGTAACCGTTACCGCCTTATAGAGCTTATCGGCGAAGGCGGTATGGCTTTGGTTTATAAAGCAGAGTGCTCATTATTATGCCGAACAGTTGCCGTTAAAATTTTGCGACCTCAATATGCCAGCGATAGTGAATTTGTAGAACGTTTTCGACGTGAGGCCAGGGCTGCTGCCAGTCTCTCTCATCCGAACATTGTCGGCATTTACGATGTGGGTCAGGAAGATGGGGTTGATTACATCGTAATGGAGTATATTCCCGGTGAGAATTTAAAGGCGATAATTCGGAAAGAAGCTCCGTTATCCATCGAACGCTCCCTAGATATTACCAAAAAAATCAGTGAGGCTCTCCATCATGCGCATCAGAGAAATATTGTCCATCGGGATATTAAACCTCACAACATTTTAATTACCCCTGACGGGCAAGTGAAAGTAACTGATTTTGGGATCGCTAGAGCGATTAGTGCCAGTTCTTTTACACAAACCGGAGTCGTGGTGGGATCAGTACAATATTCATCACCGGAGCAGGCTAGGGGAGGAGTAGTTGGACCTCAATCCGATTTATATTCTCTAGGGTGTGTTCTATATGAGATGCTCACTGGAACAGTACCGTTTCAGGGCGAGACTTCGGTTTCGATTGCCTTAAAACATATACAAGAAAATTATACCCCGGCTCAGGAAATAAGGCCCGATATTCCAGAATCCACATTATTAATACTGGAAAAAGCAATGGCCAAGGAGTTAGAGGACCGTTATCCCTCGGCTTTGGCAATGATTAAAGATATTGCTGCAGCTGATTTGCAAAATGCCCGTGAAACCCGATTATTAGGCGATGCTGATCTTCCCACTCAGGTTTGGAATAGGGTAACCACTGGGGACGAGCGCAGGGGAAAAGGGACCAATTGGCTACTTTGGCTTATTATCGGTCTAGGAACCGTAGTATTATTTTCTACTTTATTTCTTTATTTTTTTAATATTTTCATACCCCCCAGGGCAGTGGTGCCTGTTCCTAACCTGGTTGGCCAAGATATTAATAAAGCCAGACAGGAATTGAGTCAGGTGAAGTTGAAAATGAAAGTGATGAATCGACTTTTCAGTTCATCTTACCCCCAAGATACAATTATTTCGCAAAAACCCGTTCCGGGAACTGAAAAACGAATTGATAGTCAGGTTGAAGTTATTCTTAGTAAAGGGACTCAACTAGTTCGGGTACCTGATTTAGTTGGTAAAACCCAGGTTGAAGCCCAATTGGCATTGGAAGACGTGGGCTTAAAGATCGGAGATATTCTCACTGCTTCAGTACAAGGCAGTCCGGAGGGGACTGTAATTCGGCAGTTACCTGCACAGAACACTACGATTGAATGGGGAGCCAGTGTGTCGGTTACAATCAATTCAATATCCGGCAATCAGGTGCAAGTACCGAATTTTATCGGCAGGCCTTTATCCGAAGCCAGGGCAGAGTTGGGTTCTTTGGGACTGGTATTTAATCAGGCGACAGCGACTCCAAATAGTATTTATTTAGAGGGTGTTGTTGTTGATCAAAGACCGGTACCCTATGATAAGGTACCATTAGGTACTGCCATGAATTTTATCGTTAGTTCAGGGCCGCCTCACTAACTTGATAATCAAAACTTTTTTAAAGCGAGGGCCTAGGTTTGGCAATTGGAAGGGTAGTTCGGGCAATAGCGGGATTTTATTATGTGGAGTCGTTGGAAGAAGACCGTCAGCCGGTTGAGTGTTCGATCCGGGGTAAATTAAAGCTTGGCAGTGAAAGCTTATTGGTGGGTGACAAAGTCGAGTATACCGACGATGAAAGAGTAATTACCGCGATTCTGCCGCGACAAACGGTTCTTAAACGCCCATATATAGCAAATATAGACTGCATTGTACTGGTTTTTGCTCATCAAAATCCGGATCCCAGCGATATTCTGGTCACCAAGTTTTTAGTTTTGGCGTCTACCAGCGGCATACCTTATTTATTGATCTTTAATAAGTCGGATCTGGTAAGTAAGAGCAAGGTTCAAAAATTGGCGGATAGTTATCGAAGTTATGGCTATCAGGTTATTTGTACCAGCGTTTTAACTCATTTGGGTAAACGCACTCTTAAACAAGCTTTAAATGGGAAAGTGGCTGCGTTTGCAGGCCCTTCAGGGGTGGGTAAATCAGCCTTGGTCAATATGATTGCTCCCGGGTTAATGTTAAAAACCGGTTTGATCAGTGAGAAAATTGGTCGCGGCAAACATACAACCCGTGAAGTGCAATTATTGAAGGCGGGAGCCGGAACCTATATTGCCGATACTCCCGGCTTTTCTCAAATCGAATTGGATGGGATAAGTCCGGAAGAATTAGCCGAACATTTCCCGGATTTTCACAAATATAACGGTAAGTGTAGGTTTAATACATGTATTCACTTAAGCGAACCGGGGTGTCAAGTAAAAAAAGCGGTTGATGATGGACAGCTCGATAGGTTGCGTTATCAATCCTATATTGAATTGCTGCAAGAAATAAAGAAAATTTGGGATAATCGCTATCGCTAAGGAGTTTTCTATGATTGAACTAGCACCTTCTATTTTAAATTCCGATCTGGCCAATATCAAACAAGAAGTCGCCAAGATCAGCAAAGCCGATTGGTTGCATTTAGATGTAATGGATGGGCATTTTGTACCGAATCTAACCTTTGGACCGATGTTTGTCTCGGCAATTCGTACGATTACTTCTTTGCCCATTGAAGCTCATTTGATGGTCGACAATCCGGAATTCTTGATTCCTTTATATGGCAAAGAGGGCAGTAGCCGAATAATCATTCATGCAGAAGCCAGTTGTCATTTGCACCGGTTAATTCAGCAGATTAAAGAAGCGGGTTGCCAAGCTGGTCTGGCGCTTAACCCGGCTACTTCTTTAGATTGTTTGGAGTATCTACTCCCGGATCTTGATTTGGTTTTACTGATGTTGGTGAATCCGGGTTTTGGCGGTCAAAAGTTAATACCGGAAGTGATTCCTAAAATCAAGCGTTTGCGAAAGATGATTGATACAGCCGGTTGTGCTTGCAAAATTGAAGTGGATGGCGGAATCAATTGGGAGAATGCCGCTCTGGTGATTGATTCGGGGGTGGACGTTATTGTCGCCGGGACCTTGATCTATAGTGATCCTCATCCGGAAGCCGCCGTTATGAGACTAAAAAATTTAAAAATATAATATTATAAGGGGGTAATTCCACTGTCATTTGATCATATTGATTCTTTTGTTAAGGCTGCATATTCTGTAATTGAAACCATGCTAAACCCTCATGTTGAAGCAGGCAAACCTTTTTTTGTGGATGAACCTTTACAGAAATATGAAATTTGTGTTTTGGTAGGGGTACTTGGCGATATACAGGGGCAAGTTATTTGTGGTATGACTACTAAGACCGCGACCGGGATCATCTCTCGGATGTTGATGACGGAGGTAAACGAGATCGATCAGATGGGAGAGAGCGCCATCTGTGAGTTAAAGAATATTATTATTGGTACCGCCAGTACCAATTTATCGTTGGTAGGCTATCATTGTAATATAACTCCGCCCCTCTTTATCACGGGTGGCAAGATTCCGGAATTTCTCAAGCACATTCATACCGCACTCGCGATTCCCATAAAGACTCCATTTGGTGATGTCGACATCAATTTGGCTTTGCGTAAGGATGAGATGCGGGACTGATTTTATTAATTTTTCAAATTTTGGGGATACTTTCCTTAAGAGGTGGAGTGTATGTCAGAATCAACCGAAACTACCCGACGGTTTTCAGCAACCGATGAAAATCTATCGGAAGTTGCTTTAGTTTTACGCGAAGTCTGTATCGCTTTGCAAGAAAAGGGATATGACCCCTTGGATCAGATTGTGGGATACCTGCTATCGGGTGATCCCGCTTATATTACCAGTCATCGTAATGCCCGCGTTTTGATCAAAAGATTGGAGCGAGATCAAATCCTGGAGGAATTGGTTCACAGTTACCTTGGTAAAGAAGCAATTCGATAGTATTGGGGTGATTGAATATGCTATCAGCATAGTATTATGGCAAGTTCTAAAACTGTCTTTCACTCCATAGTTTAATGTG
>DNPP01000442.1:0-10975 GCA_003501365.1 Bacillota bacterium | reverse complement strand
AAAGCTGAACCGTATGACAAAGGAGTGGGGTAGTTGGCTCTCTTGGTGGGGACAGAGTTAAATCCGGTGTTGATTGATTTGCTCAACAAAGGGATTAACACAGTGATCATCGCATCGATTGATCAAGATTACCGACCCCATACCGCGCCATTTAATCACATTATTGTCCAAGATCCAAAACATCTTCGGGTTGCGGTATCCAAGACTCATCAAACCTTACAAAATATTCGCGATAACGTTTATGTGGCATTGGCGATAATTGATGAAGGGGATGTTGCAGTCTGCATCAAGGGAATGGCGCATGTGCTGAAAGAAGCCATGGATATTGATTGCAACCGGGTTGTGGTTGATATTGAAATTGATGAAATTCATCGCAACAATTCTCAAGATTTTTTTGTGACCCAAGGTATTCGAATCCGACATAAAAATGAACCCAGCTTATATTATTCCCGCAAGATTTTACAAGAACTCCGGCAAAGAGTTCCCGGCAAGTAATGATCATTGGTTTCAGGGTAGGACAAGCCTACGAGTTAAATTAATTATTTATTTTTTGAGGAGAATACGATGCGGAAGTTTCTCTATTTGACAGTCATTGGATTGGGATTGTTATCATTTGGGTTTACTTGGAAATATCCGGTGCCGCTTGAAGGTATTTATCCTTTAAAGTTAAAAACCTTAACTATTTTTGACTTAAGTTCCGGGGAGATTCCCCTTTTTGGCAGTATGGCGGAACTTACCGATTCCAAACCTGATTTTTTAGCGATTGATGGTATTGATTATCAGCAATTTTCCCGGGTCAAATTCGGTAATTTCCGATTTGGTAATAATGAAGTAAAATGTTGGTTTATGATAGCCCAAAACTCAGCCGGGTATTGGGATAGTTTTTACTTGGATCAAAATTTGGATAATCGACTCACGAAGAAAGAAGAAATCAAAAGTTTTCAAACCAATCAACGGAAAAAATCCGGTTATACGATTTGGCAAGCAGATTCCTTAATCCCGGTTTCCGTTACGATCTCCTATAAAGGCATCACTAAGGAATATCAGCAAAATTTATACTTTTTTATATCGACAATTGCGGAATCGAAAAAAGATGAGTATCATGTTTCAGCCGTGGCTTATAACGCCAGTTTCCTGGAAGGGGAGTTCAAAGCCGGCACTACCAAAGGAAACCGGTTGTATAAATTTATAATTATCGATGCCGACGGTAATGGCTGTTTTAATGATTACGGCAAGGATCTGTTGTTTATGAATCTACGACAAGACGGTAGTTTTCATAAGAATGAATGTCAAAAGCTACCGGAATTTTTTGATTCCACCGGAGCCGATAAAACGATCAAACAATTACGGATTAATCTATTGCCTTTTTCCTTGAAATTGGGAATTACCGAGGCTATTTCCGATTTTGATCCCGCTCAACTTGAACCACCGCTTAGTCAACCGATTGATGCCAAACAAGAATCGGTTCCGGCTCCTGATGCTGCCCCTACTCCTACTTCCGATGATTTGACTAAAGTTAAACCGGCAGATTCCGGCTCCGGAAATTGATCATTTGATCTATTTGGTGTAAAAACCGCATTTAATGCGGTTTTTTTGTATGGTAGGGTTAAAATCGTGAAAAGGACTAGGATAAACACTGTACATATGATACTATATTATGAATAGTGATTTTAAGGTAAAATTTATTCTGAACAATAGGTGATTTGAACCGATGAATTATGTCAGTACTCGCGGCAGTGTAGCAAACCTAAAAGCATCAGAAGCAATTCGGATGGGACTTGCCCCTGATGGCGGTCTCTTAACAGCTGAGACTATCCCTAAATTTGACCCTGGTCAGTTGTCTAATTTGGCTCAAAAGAGTTATCATGAATTAGCGACCTTGATTTTGAGCCGTTTTTTAACCGACTATCCACTGGCAGATTTACAAACTATGGTCCAGGCTGCTTATTCTTATCCGGAGAAATTCGATGACCCACTGATAACCCCGGTGTGTCAATTAAATCCCCAATGTTATTTATTGGAATTATGGCATGGTCCGACTTGCGCTTTCAAAGATATTGCATTGCAATTGTTGCCGCATTTAATGACCAAGTCAAGTCTGCTTGCTAATGAGACCAAGGAAATCGTGATCTTGGTTGCTACCTCCGGGGATACCGGGAAAGCCGCCTTGGAAGGTTTTAAAAATGTGCCGGGTACGCGTATTGTGGTGTTTTTTCCTAATCAAGGCGTTAGTGAAATCCAACGCTTACAAATGGTTACCCAAGAGGGTGAGAATACCCGGGTTGTTTCGGTACAGGGGAATTTCGACGATGCCCAGAGTGGAGTCAAACAAATTTTTGCAAACTCGGGGTTGGCTCAGAAATTAGCCGGCCGCAACATGGCATTCTCGTCGGCAAATTCAATCAATTGGGGAAGGTTGGCGCCCCAGATTGTTTATTATTTTGACGGTTATTTTCGGCTCTGCCGCAAGCAAGTAATTCAGGTGGGCGATAAAATAAATATTGCGGTCCCAACCGGTAATTTCGGCAATATTCTTGCGGCTTATCTCGCTAAACAAATGGGGTTGCCGGTAAACAAATTAATTTGCGCCTCCAATTCCAATAATGTGTTAACTGATTTTGTAAACAGCGGCAGTTATGACCGTAATCGTAAGTTCTATACCACCATTTCGCCTTCGATGGATATTTTGATCTCCAGTAATTTGGAGCGTTTGTTGTATTACCTTTCGGAGGGCAATTGCACCTTGGTTAAAGGTTGGATGAACCAATTAAAAAATACCGGCGGCTATCAAGTCGACAGTTCAATAGCCGCAAAAATAACCGCCGATTTCTATGCTGGATTTGCCACCGAAGATCAGACTATGGCTGAAATTAAACGAATTTATCAAGAAACCCATCTGATTATTGACCCGCATACCGCGGTAGCAACTGCTGTCTATCAACAATATCAACGAGTGACTGGAGACTCCACCCCGGTACTGGTCGCTTCAACTGCCAGTCCTTTCAAATTTAATACCAGCGTGCTGCAGGCGATTGGCGAAACCGGGCTGGAAGGAAAAAGTGAGTTTCAATTACTAGAACGTTTAGAAAAGTTGGCTGGCTTAAAAATCCCCAAGAGTTTGGCGGAATTATCCCACAAGCCGGTGCGCCATAAGGAATTATGCCGCAAAGAAGAAATGGCTGCGGTAGTAGAACAAATTTTGGGTCTGTAAAATAATAAACATTCATTTGCACCGGGTGGTGCATTTTTATTAAAAGCAGGATTGCAGCAGGTTCTACCGAATTATTTACAATAAGGACCATGATAGCCATTATAAATTGACATTTTTTTCATTTTGTTCTGAATTAATACTTGATTAATACTTGGTAACTTTAATAAAATATTATTATACTCTGATCGATAGGGTTATTTTATGAGATGGGGAAGAAAGATGGCGTCTTTAGAAGTTGTACCGGAATATTATCGAAATTATCGTTTGGATGATTTTCAGCAACAGGCTGTTTTGGAATTACTGAAAGGTAATTCGGTTTTAGTATCTGCGCCCACCGGGGTTGGAAAGACTCTTATAGCCGATTATCTGATTGATCAAGCCATCGCCAAAGGTGACCGGATCATTTATACAGCTCCGATAAAAGCCCTTTCCAATCAAAAATTTAAAGAATTTAAGGCTTTATATGGAGCCGAACGGGTAGGAATCGTTACCGGGGATGTTGTTATTAACTCTGAAGCAGAAATTTGCTTGATGACCACCGAGATCTTCCGGAATATACTTCATCAGGATTTACCAAGGTTAGAGGGGATCTCTCATATTATCTTTGATGAGATTCATTATCTTTCCGATGAAGATCGCGGTACAGTGTGGGAAGAGTCGATTATTTTCATGCCTAAGGAGATGCGTTTGTTAGGGTTATCTGCCACTATCCCCAATGTTTATGAATTGGCTGCTTGGATTAGTGAGATCAAGCAACACCATGTCTCGGTGATTCTTAAAAAAGATCGGGCCGTACCGCTGGAACATTTTATTTATGAGAAGCATCTGGGCGCTACTAATTTGAAAGCCGTTATCGGGTATAAGCACCAATTGGAGGTAAAAGACCATCCTTCTTTAAATGATAAACGGGAACTGGAAACCACCCATCTTGACCTTATTAAACATGTGAACAAGCAAAAGGGTTTACCTTGTTTATATTTTGTCTTCAGCCGTAAAATGTGCGAACTCAAGGCCCAAGAATTGAGCTTTCAGAGGAGCTTTTTGACTGAGGCGGAGTCAAGTCAGGTTGAGGCGGTTTGCGATCGCTTAATTCAAGAATATGGGATTTCTAATTTAAAAACCGCCAACCAAGCCAAGGTATTATTGATGAAAGGAATTGGTTATCATCACGCCGGATTATTGCCGGGGTTGAAAGAGATAGTGGAAACATTATTCGGAATGGGTTTAATCCGGGTAATGTATGCGACTGAAACTTTTGCGGTAGGGATTAATTATCCGGTTAGAACAGTCTGCTTCGATAGCCCGTCGAAATTTGACGGGGTTACTTTTCGGCCTATGACTAACCTGGAATATTTTCAAATGGCTGGGCGGGCCGGACGGCGCGGTATCGATCAACAGGGGTTTGTGTATATCCTTTGCGACCTTCGCAATCTACGGCCGGAGGAATACCCCAGTACCAATCAGAATGAAATTGAGGAACTAAAAAGCCAGTTTAACTTATCCTATAATTCAGTATTAAATTTAAACCGTAATCACGATCAAGATTCCATCAAAGTAATATTAAATCAAAATTTCGCCACTTTTCAGGCCCGGAACGATAAACGTAAATCTGAACAATTACTAGCCAGCCATGCTGAAAAATTGGATTCTTTAAATGCCGATTTGTGTAGTGAGCGTGAGAATTCAGGGTGTCCGTTAGTATATTTACGATTGCGCCAAAAATTGAAAAAGCAGCAACGTCGCTTTAAATTTATCAAAGGCAGGGCCCGGACGGCAATTGCCAATGAGATTAATGAACTTCGGAGTCATTTGGATTTAACTACGGCTCGCACCTGCTCACCGGAACAACAACGAAAATGCGAGGAGCAGATCCAAGTTTGGCAAGAACTTAACCAAAGAGTGGTTTCATTACAAGAAAGAACCTCCCAGATTGTGATTACCGGCCGTTTTTATGATGCCTTGCAGCTTAAAACTGAAATTCTTGAAGATCTGGATTATATAAAAGGGGGCGAATTGTTGCCCCGGGGCGAGTTCGCGGCCCAGATTTATACTCAGGAATTGTTGATCACCGAATTGTATTTTGGCGGCTTATTTCACGAATTAGATGCTGATCAATTAAATGCTTTGATTGTAGCTATCGATTATGAACCGCGCAAAGGCGAATTTTATCCCAAGCATCTGCCGTTCGACCAGAAACCGGTGAAGACTGTCATCCGTAATTTAGTTTATCGATATGGTGTGGATGAACGGGATGCTGTTTTTCATCCCAGTTTGTCGAATTTCGCATATCGCTGGAGTCAAGGGTGCACTTTTGCCGAGCTGATTAAGGACAGTACTATTCAAGAAGGAGATATCGTCCAGGCCTTCCGCCGGGGGATTGATATTTTGCGGCAGATCAAAGCCGCCTGCGCCGGTCAGGATCCGATTTTTGCCTCCAAAATTCGTGATTGCATGGAACGGATGGATCGGGATATTATTCAGGTGAATCTGTAAAGAAAAAACGAAATGGTGGTCTAGATGAAAAAAATTTTTGTTATATTGATTAGTTTTTGGTTGCTTTTATTGGTTGCCGGTTCTTGTATGGCAAGCTCTTGGCGGATAATGAACGGCGACGAGACGATAGAAAAAGGACAGGTTGTGGCAGGCGATGTTCTTTTCAGCGGTGAGCGATTGGAAGTGGATGGCGAGATTAAAGGTGACCTCTTGGTGTGGTCCGGTGAGGTCGTTATTAACGGTCGGATCGACGGTAGCATTTTAGGAGTAGCTTGGGATCAGTTAATTATTAATGGTCAAGTTTCAGGCAGCATTCGTGGATTTGCCAATGAAATGAAGATTGGCGGCCGGATCGACGGTAGTATTACCGTTTTTGCCGCTTCGATAGAGACTAGCCGGCAATCATTAATTGGCCGCGGAATATTAGGAACCTTCTCAAATGTAAATCTTCAGGGGACAATTAACGATTCGGTTCATCTGAAAAGTGCCCCGGAAACCAAAATTGGCGGACGGATTAACGGTGATTTACAAGTTCAAGGCGTGCCACCTACCTGGCAAGCGCCATTGGAGATAGCCGGAACAGTTAATGATTATTCCGGTGTCGCCGGCAATCCGGCTAAAATTAAAGGAATTAATGTCCGGGGAGGCTATTATCTTCATCAACCTCGGCATGATTCATTGCTGCCGCCTGGAATCATTACACTGATATCTATCGTTTGGTTTATCGGCAGTTTATTAGCATCTTTAATACTGTTTCGCTTGTTTCCCAAAACCTTATGGCAGATTACCGAACCCTCCCATTATAATTTTCGGCGCAGTATTTTAACGGGCTTAGTCAGTTTGATCGGGATTCCGATTGTAATCGTAATTTTAATATTTACAATGGTCGGCATTCCACTGGCTATATTATTAGGACTTATTTACCTGATATTGATATTATTCTTTGGCATCCCCGTCAACCTGTGGTTTGGCAGATTGATATTCCGCTCGCGTTTTCATCCCAGCCTGATGATGGTTCTGGCCGGAATTTTAATGGTATTGATCAGCTTGATACCCATCATTAATATGGCCTTTATGTTGATATTCCTATTAGTGGGTACCGGGATGATGGTGGGGAATGTTCGACTGCAAATATTTGAACGGCAAAAATTGGATCTTAAGCTTTAAGCCATCCGATAATTGAGGGCAGGAAAGATAGTATATTTTTGATAAATTATTGACTAAAATCCTCATTCAATTATAATTCTTTGAATTTCTATGATAAAATAAAAAGGTGATGTGAAAATTATCGTAATCGATGTTTAACTTAAAGAATATTCACGAATGACTACAAATTGTTAGGTAAGTATTCGTGAAAACTCAGTTTAAAGGAAAACGATGCTACATGATATCTTTTTAATACCATTAAGTGCTTTACTATTTAACACATTGACCTGGGGTTACATATTTGCCAAACGGCGTAAGAGTCCGGTTAATCGAGCCTACCTTATTTTATCATTATGGGTTTCAGTATGGTTATTTCAAAATTTAATTTTATGGTTACCCACGCATAAGTTGTGGTTTGGAATATTAATTTTTTTAAATCCGCTTTTTTGGATACCCATCGGGTTATTGTTTTTAAATTTTGTATATGCTTATCTTGATAAAAGACCCGACTACTTCTATTCCTTGGTGCTATTTTTTACTCTCTGTGCAGCAGTTATCTCACTCACCACCTCATTAATCGGCAGTGGTTACAAATTGCAACCATGGGGGCCATTGCCGCTATCCGGTTTATTATACGGACCATCGGTAGTCCTTGCGCTTATCATGCCATGTATTTATGCAATTTGTTTACTCTACTGTCGTTTAACGACTTGCGACCCAAATCAGAGAAAGCAGTTAATCCTGATTATCATGGGAGCTTTGAGCGGATTGTCAGTGGGATGCGTAACCGATGTAATCTTACCCCATGTTTTTAAGGTCCGCGTGATACCACTTGGCTCCGCTAGCTGTGCTATTTTATCGATTTTTGTATTCTTTGCAGTCATTCGATACCGCTTTTTGGTGTTCAACATCGAAGATATTGCCGACGATATTTTCGCGAATATGCAGGATGGGATCGTCATTTTAAAAGCTGAAAACTCCATCATTCAGATGAATCAATCCGCGCAAGAATTATTTAATTTTGAAACCAATAATTTTTCTGAAACCCGAATAAGTACTTTTATTGATAATTATAGTTATGCCGAGAATTATATTGATTTTGAGACATATTTACATCAAGCCCGGGACAAGTCGGTTAAAGTAGTATTATTATCGCAGTCGGCTATTAGTTTGGCCAATCATAAGACTGCCAAGATTTTAATTATCCGAGACATCACTGCCTACCATCAGGCAATAGTTGACTTACATAAACACCATAGCCAATTGGAAGAGTTGGTTAATGAGCGCACCTTGGAACTGACCGTTATTAATCAACAATTAGTAAAGGAAGTTACCGAACGTAAACAGCAGGAGAGTGAATTACAAAAGCAGGAACAACTTTTGCAGACAGCGGTAACCGGTTTACGTGAAAGCGAAGAACGATACCGGACCTTAGCCGATAATACTTTTGATTTGATCTGTGAAATCTCTCAATTCGGTATTTTATTGTACACCAGCCCTAATTTTAAAGAAATTTTGGGGTATGATCCGGAGGAGTTAATCGGTCAGCGTTGCACTAATTTGTTGCACCCGGAAGAGTTACATCATTTAAAGCTGGCGTTTTCCCGGATTGTCCAAAAGCGGGACTCTTTCCAGACTATCCACCGTGTTCGACATCGGAATGGCGACTGGTTATGGGTTGAAAGCGCCGGGAAGTCTTATTGTTCTCTTCATGATGGCATTAAAGTAGTTATTACCGCTCGCGATATCACCAATCGTAAGAAAATTGAAGCCGAGATGATCAAGGCCAACAAATTTGAGTCCATTGCAATCCTGGCCGGGGGTCTGGCCCATGACTTTAATAATATTTTAAGTGTTTTATGGGGAAATATTACGATGGCCAGAACTTATGGTATTCTTGACAGCAGGGTGGATGAACGGTTGGCCAAAGCAGAGAATGCGTTGGGTCGGGCTCGCGATTTGACCCGACAACTATTGATTTTTGCGAGAGGGATCGAACCCCAAAAAGAGGCAGTTTCAATTGCAGAGCTGCTTTTAGAGTCAATCAATTTAACCCTACTTCGATCAAATATTCAAGCCACTCTAAATTGTCCCGATGATCTATGGCTGGTAGAAGTGGATGCCGGTCAAATGAATCAAGTCTTTACTAATCTGCTTATCAACGCGCAGCAAGCAATGCCGGGCGATGGTAATATTGTAATAACCGCCCATAATATTAAAGTCAAAGCGGGGGATGAACTACCGCTCACCAATGGTAACTATGTCGAAATATCATTTGTAGATCAAGGCGAAGGTATTTCGGAAGAAAATCTTGCTAAAATTTTTGATCCTTATTTTACAACCAAGCCGAAGGGTACCGGATTGGGACTGGCTACAGTATATTCAATTATGCAAAAGCATAAGGGCCATATTAGTGTTGAGTCAAAACCGGCTGTTGGAACGACTGTCCATTTATATATTCCGGCTTCTAAGAACCAAGATCCTAATCGGCCGTTAAAATTTGCAAAAGTAAAATTTATTGTTGGCCATGGCCGGGTGCTGGTTATTGAAAATGAATTCGAACTCCGTGAAGTACTGGCAAAGATGCTGGGTCGAATTGGTTATGAGGTGGAGGTAACCGGGACTGAAGCGGACGCAATTGAGCTCTTTCAACAAGCACAGCAGCATCAGAAAGCATTTTCACTGGTTATCATGGATTTATTGATTCCGTGGGAACCGGAGGGGTTTGATGCAATCAAACGTTTGTTACAAATTGATTCTCAAATTAAAGTAATTGTGTGCAGCGGATATTCCAAGGATTTAATAATATCCAATTTTAAGCACTATGGTTTTTGCGGAGTACTTACTAAACCATACACGATGGAAGAATTAATGGCGGTTTTGGAATCATGTAGTTAACAAGACTTTTCCTTACTTGGGAGGATTGCTGAAATGCGGGAGTTGGTATATGAGACTCAGGGCGTATGTGCTAGTCGTATATATTTGACGGTGGAGGACGGGATTTTGCTTCGTTTGCGTTTTGAAGACGGTTGCGATGGCAACACTCAGGGGATTTGCAGATTGGTTGAAGGAATGGCCGTGGATGAAATAATTCGGCGCTTACGCGGAATCAAATGCGAAGAAAAAGAAACCTCCTGTCCCGATCAATTGGCAAGGGCTTTGGAAAAGCTAAAATGAACGGGACCATAAGTTTAACGGCAATGCTTTCATTCTATTGAGAGGTGATCAAGTTGACCCAATCTCCCCGTCAAAATATGGAAGGGAATGAAGAAATAACCCTGGCTCCGTTTGCTTCGAAGTCAGGACAGACCCGGGGCCGCAGTTTTGCTGAGAATGAGGATGCTTATCGTAGTTGTTTTCAGCGGGATCGTGATCGTATTATGTACACTACCGCTTTTAAAAATCTGCAATTCAAAACTCAGGTTTTTATGGTCCATGAGGGCGATTATTACCGTACCCGTTTAACCCATACTCTTGAAGTGATGCAGCATGCCCGGACTTTTGCCCGGGTGTTACAGGTCAATGAGGACCTAGTAGAAGCAATTTCTTTGGCTCATGATCTGGGTCATACACCTTTCGGGCATGCCGGTGAAGAGATATTAAACTTGATGCTAAAGGATTTCGGAGGCTTTGACCACAATCTGCATAGTCTGCGGGTTGTCGATTATTTAGAAGAGCGTTATCCCGCCTTTCCCGGATTGAACCTGACCTTTGAGACCCGGGAAGGTTTAGCGCGCCACCTAACGAAGTACGATAATCCCAAAATTCCATCCGAGTTCCAGATTACTCCCCAACCGAGTCTGGAAGCCCAGATTGTGAACATCTCCGATGCGTTGGCCTTTGCTGCTCATGATCTGGATGATGCCTTAAAAGTAGGTCTGGTAAGCTGGGATGATGTTACTGGTTTAGAAATTCCGCTTATTAAGCAAATTGAGGATGAGATTGCCGCTGAGCAAAAGAATACCGCTAAGTATCCGCTGCAAATGAAGATTTACAGACTAATCCGACACCTGATTTATCATTTCAATGAGGATTGCATTCTTTATTCGGGTCAAAATCTCTCTCAAATGAACCCTGCTTCAGTAAATGATGTAAAAGGGTACGCCCAGCCGATAGTGGGGCTTT
>DNPP01000253.1:2837-8749 GCA_003501365.1 Bacillota bacterium | reverse complement strand
CAATGATGGTAAATATGCTTTAAGCTTTTATTTTAGCATGAATGATCCGAAATTACATGCCAAGAAATATTAAAATTGATGCAAATTTTGTAAACTCACGAGATATCATTTTGAGTAATCCTTTTGAATGCACCTTGGTAGGAATCATGGCTCCATGGTTTCCGCTGATCGCTGCAAAAAACAGCTTACCACTCTTTTCTTTGGTGGAATTCTTCAGAAGAATAATTTGGGCGACGCCAAGNNCGCTGACCTCCGCGATCATTTCCAGCGTAATAAGACCGCTGCATAAACAGCTAAGCAAGATGACCATGCCCAAGACATTACCGGGTATCGGCAATTTAAGCAGGCGTTGCAGCAATTCGCCGAGTAAACAAATGCCGACGATGATCCCAACTTGGCGTAATAATTTCATGGAATTCCTCCGCTAAAATTCATTCAGGGCCAACCCCAAAACGAGCATCAATGATGGTAAATATGCTTTAAGCTTTTATTTTAGCATGAATGATCCGAAATTTACATGCCAAGAAACATTAAAATTGATGCAAATTTTGTAAACTCACGAGATATCATTTTGAGTAATCCTTTTAAAATGCACCTTGGTAAGAATCATGGCTCCATGGTTTCCGGTGATCGCTGCAAAAAACAGCTTACCCACTCTTTTCTTTGGTGGAATTATTCGGAAGAATAATTTGGGCGACGCCAAGCTGTCAGCTGTTCTGCCCTTAAAATTTGTTCTTCCGTGACTTTACGTTGGGCCCCGTTAAAAATCGGACTCTCTTTGCCCATTTTAAGCCATTTATCCTTGGCTAAATTGTTAAAAGGAAGTACCTCCAAACGTTCCAAGTTGGGAAGTTCATTGGCGATAACTCCTAATGTTTGTAAACTTTCCGGTTCATCACTCCAACCGGGGATTAGCACGTATCGTAACCAAACCGGAATTTTTAGCGTGGCCAGAGTTCGCCAATTCGTCAGCGTGTTTTGAAGGTTGCTTCCCGGCGCCAGTCGCATTGGAGTTAATGGATGTTTGATTGAAAAAATAACTAGATCAGCGGCTTGGGTGATTTCCCTAAATGGTTCCAAAGGGCCCCAGCCCGAGGTATCAACTGCGACATGCCATCCTTGGGTCTTGGCCCGGCCGATTAACTCCAGGGTGAATTGAGGTTGGGCCAGGGGTTCGCCGCCGCTGACGGTAAGACCGGGATTGCTTAAAAAAGGACGAAACCGACCCAACCGGCGCAATAAGGTTTGGGCATCCAGCTCCTCGCCGGAATTGAAATCCCATGATTCGGGATTGTGACAAAAAATGCAACCCATGGGGCAGCCTTGCAAAAAAACCACACACCGGGAACCCGGCCCGTCAAATGTCGAGAAACTTTGGATGGATTGGATTCTGCCCAAAAAGATATACCCTCCTGTCACTGGATCTTAATTCACCTAACCCTCGCCCTTCCCCTTAGATGTGGTACTGAAAAGCCGGTTCAAGTGGAAGGGTAACCCCGGACCTTGCAGGCTTTCTTAAACCATCATTGTTCATACCGCACTTAGACATCAAAGTCAAAGATTACCCTTCCACCTGACTTAGCCCAATTTAACAGCTTCATGGGGAAGGGCAAGGGTTAGGTCCTACATCCTCTCATAAATCGTTCTTTCAATCACTTCCAACTGCTGTTCCCGGCTGAGTTTGATGAAATTGACCGCATAACCGGACACCCGGATCGTCAGATTAGGGTACAATTCCGGATGTTCCATGGCCTCAATAAGCGTTTCCCGGTTATAGACATTCACATTGATATGATGTCCCAGGGCGCCGAAATACCCGTCGATCAACGATAGTAAATTCCGGGTACGCTCCCCCGACTCAAGTCCTAAAGCTCTCGGGGTAATGGAAAATGTATAAGAGACGCCATCCCGGCAAATATCGTAAGGTATTTTGGCAATCGAATGCATAGCAGCCACAACGCCGCTTTTTTCTCTACCATGCATCGGGTTGGCTCCGGGGGCAAATGGTTTACCCGGTAGCCGTCCATCCGGGGTAGGGCCGGTTTTTTTACCATAAACCACATTGGATGTAATCGTGAGGATCGAAAGCGTCGGGACCGCATTGCGGTAAATCGGCTGCGCGGCGAGGGTACTATAAAAATAACGGATAACCCGGACCGCCAAACCGTCAACCCGGTCATCATCATTACCGTAATAAGGAAAATCTCCGCCGGCGATAAATTCCTTGGCGATCCCCTGTTCATTGCGGACAACTTTGACCCGGCCATAACGAATGGCGCTTAAGGAATCGGCCACCACCGACAAACCGGCTATCCCGAATGCCATATACCGGTGGGGATTTGAATCGATCAAAGCCATCTGGACCCGTTCGTAGTTATACTTATCATGCATGTAATGAATACAATTCATGGTGCGGCTATAGAGCACCGCTAACCAGTTTAAGACTCTTTCATAATTATGCCAGACTTGATCCCATTCTAAATATTCGCCGGTTAATTGCGGGACTTCGAGCACCTGCGCCCCGGTTAACTCATCCTTGCCGCCATTAATGGCAAGTAACAGCGCCTTTACCAAATTTACTCGGGCCCCAAAAAATTGCATATCCCGTCCCACCCGAGTGGCGGAAACGCAACAGGAAATCGCGTAATTGTCGCCAAAGATCGGGCGCATCAATTCATCATTTTCAAACTGGATCGCCGAAGTTTTAATGGCTATCTCCGCACAAAAATCACGGAAAGCTTCCGGCAAACGAGGGCTGGAGAGTATGGTCAGATTGGGTTCCGGAGCCGGGCCCAGATTTCGTAAGGTCTGTAACCAACGAAAATCGGTCTTGGTCACCAGGGGGCGGCCATCTTCACCCATACCGCCCAGGGACTCGGTAATCCAGGTGGGATCGCCCGCAAACAACTGGTCATAGTCGGGAGTACGCAAATGGCGGACCAAACGCAGCTTAATCACCAGTTGGTCGATTAATTCCTGCGCCTCGGTTTCGGTAAGAGCTCCTTCGGCTACATCGCGTTCAATATAAATATCCAGAAACGGGCTGTTGTGGCCAAAGGACATCGCCGCTCCGTTTTGTTCCTTGACGGCGCACAGATAAGCCAGATATAACCACTGTACTGCCTCCCGAGCATTGGTTGCCGGACGGGAAATATCGCAGCCATAACTTTTTCCGAGTTCCGCCATTCGTTCCAAGGCCCGTACCTGGTCTGCGATGTCTTCCCGCAGATGAACGGTAGTATCATCAACGTTATCCATGGCGTAAAGATCCTTTTGCTTCTCCCGCATCAAAAACTCCGTCCCGTATAGCGCAACCCGGCGGTAATCTCCGATTAACCTGCCCCGACCGTAAGCATCCGGGAGGCCGGTAATGATTCCAAGCTTTCTGGCCTGGCGCATCGCCGGGGTATAAATCCGGAAGATCGCTTCATTTTGAGTGCGTCGGTACCGGGTGAAAATCTTGGCCATCGTAAGATCGGGTTTGACGTTCCTGGCTTCACAGGCCGCCTCTACCATCCGCCAACCGCCCCAAGGATTCACCATCCGTTTTAACGGTTTATCGGTTTGTAACCCAACAATCACCTCATCATCCGGTTGGATATACCCGGGACCCCAGGCCGTAATCCCGGCCACCCGGCGGGTATCGATCTCCAGAACCCCCCCGGCGGCCCGTTCATCGGCCATCAATTGTAAACATTTGTCCCACAACCGGCTGGTCTTTTCGGTCTTGCCTTCCAAAAATTCAGCTGTGCCATAATATGGCCGGTAATTGTCCCCCACAAATTCAGCCACGTCGATCCGGTCCTGCCACCCTTTTCCTTGAAAATTTCGCCACGGTAACGGCTCCATCGACAATTCCCTCCTTTTGGTCCACTGCCTCCGGCGCATATAAAAAGCCGCCTGGGCATATGGCGCCCAGGCGGCCGGCATTACGTTTTTCCCTGTATTCCCCCGTGGTAACCCACTTTATCCGCCAGTAATACAGGTCAAATTTAATCAATCATTAATTTAATTGTACCCAATTTTAGGAACGAAGTCAAGCGCCAATCGATAGGCAAACGTAACCCCTATAAGAGTTTTAACATAAGATAGACTACTAAATAATATGGTATCAACCTGGTTATTTTGATCCTTTCGATTGCCCCGGAATACCGGCGGATTAGTATTTACGTCAAAGTCTGGAAGTGAACCGCACTGGAAACAGACATCTATGTCGTGCAACCGGATGAGTCATTGGCCGATATTGCTAATCGACTGAACATCTCAATCGCCGAATTATCGTATTTAAATGGCCTCTCTCCCACAGAACCGTTGGTGAGCGGGCAGGCTATCCTAATTCCCCATCTGCGCAGAGTCATTGTGAGTTTAGGCTATTTTCAACTGCGCAATTTGGAGGATTTAGGTCGGACCCTAACGGAAATCGACTCGTTAATTACCTACGGGGCGCTATTTCAACTGCCGGTATCAGTCGACGGTGTGTTCATCATTCCCAAAGATACCGCTATTGAACGCTATGTTTCGCTCTTAAAGTCCCATCACATCCTACCATTACTCGTAATTACCAATCTGGGTCCCGAGGGATTTGACCCGGACTTGGCCAGAGCGATCATCGGCAATCCAACCGTAAAGAACCAAACCATCATCAACTTGATCCAGGTATTGGCCCATTTCGGTTTTGCCGGAGTCAATCTCGATTTCGAAAATATCAAACGGGAAGACCGGCAACTCTATAGCAAATTTGTCCGCGATATCAAGCGGATCCTGGGGGCAGACGGGTACCTGGTTACCCTGACGGTCCCACCCAAGAATTCGGATAGTCCGGAGGATGCATTTGATTACCAAACCCTTGGCCAATGGGCGGATTTAATTTTTATTATGACCTATGATTGGGGGTATATGACGGGTCCTCCCATGGCCGTGGCCCCCAATAACGAAGTCCGAAAAGTTTTATCCTACGCCGTATCAACGATACCCCGGGCCAAAATCATTCAAGGAATCCCCCTTTACGGTTATGACTGGCAACTGCCCTTTACGCCCGGCAGTTCAGCCAAAGCCGTCAATCTAGTCGATGTATACGATGTAGCCCGCCGTTTCGGGGCGACGATCGACTATGACCCCGTGGCGGAGTCGCCAAACTTCCATTATACATACGAAACAGGCAATGAACATGTCGTCTGGTTTGAAGATAGTCGTTCCGTCAGAGCCAAATATGCCGGCGCCAGGAATTTTGGCTTAGGCGGGGTAGGTTTTTGGAGCGGTCTAAATTCCCCTTACGGGTTCCACCAAAATTGGGTGATCTTTAACGAAATGTTTCTGGCCCTAAAATAGTACTTTACCATAAATCCGGCAAGTAAACTGCAAATTCCTTTAAAATTGAAAAATTGCCGGAACAAGGTTTACGTCATCCCGTTAGGGTTCGATTGTTCCACATCCGATAGAACACTATCTTTCTTCTTGATCACTAGGAAGCGGTGACAAAGCGCAGCCAACGGTTGCTGAAGGAGGATCGAGAAAACAACCGGGATGGCAGTTAACTCAGTAAAATATTGTAAGGCCATCACCAGGCCGGCGGTAATGTTCCGCATCCCGACGGAAAAAATAAAGGTGTTGATATGAGTCGGCGAAAGTTTGGCCAACTTGGCCACAAAATAACCCAATAAATAACCGGAACAACCCAACACCAGGACCAAGGCGACGATAATCACCAGGCTGGCTTTTAACAAGTGCAATGAATTCCAGGCTACCGCCAGGTTGATAGCAACCACCGCTGCCAATAAAATCTTGGTGACCGGGCCGTTGATGAAGCGCCATTTCCGGCCCACTTGACCCCGAGAGAGATCATGGACGATAATACCGGCAAATGTGGGGACGACCACCATCAACATCAAGCCAAGCATTAGCTGTTGAATGTC
>DNPP01000253.1:1575-2478 GCA_003501365.1 Bacillota bacterium | reverse complement strand
GCAACATTGCCGCCGGAAATAGCAACCCATATCACCGAACTTACACCGATGGGAACGGCGGTCCCCAAAATAATCCCGGCTTGGATTGCGGCTCCTGTGGGCAAGAAAAGTTTGATTAAAATAAAAGCAAGAACTGGAAGTACTATATGTAAAAGTCCCAAGATCGTCAGCATCAATCCGGGAGATTTGACGGCATTTCGGAAATCGTTGATACTGCATCCCAGGGCCATCACAAAAGTAAGATAGGCGAACATATAGGAAGTAGCCGGTTTAAAATGGGCCACCGGATTATGAAAAAGCGCTCCAAGGAACAACCCGGAAGCAACCACCAAGATCATCCGCTTTTCCATCGCCTGATTGAATTGAAGTCCCTTTTTTATTATTGTCCATGTTGTCAACTTGATCACCCGACTTAAGAATTCGTAACTGGTAACTAAAAAACCTGCCACCTTGTTTTCCACCCTAAAAATCAACCACTAAAAGCGTGAAATTTTGAAGAACGGCTCAAAATGATGCCAATAAACGACAGGAAAAACGACAAGGTAAGGCGAACTTATATTTTAAAATTTGTCAAAATAACTAGGAGTGATCCAATGATTCCAACGCCTCATATTCAAGTCGGCGAACAAGGGATTATCGCCGAAACCGTTTTATTACCCGGCGATCCTTTACGCGCCCAGTTTATTGCCGAAAAATATTTGGATAATCCAGTCCAGTTTAATACCATACGCAACATGTTCGGCTATACCGGGACCTACCAAGGAAAAAAGATATCCGTGATGGGATCCGGCATGGGTATGCCTTCGATCGGGATATATTCGTATGAACTGATCCATTTTTACGGGGTAAAGAACTTGATCCGGATTGGTTCTTGCGGCGCCCTGCGCCCGGAGGTCAAAGTCA
>DNPP01000253.1:0-1314 GCA_003501365.1 Bacillota bacterium | reverse complement strand
AGAGATATTGTTGTCGCTATGTCTGCTTCCACCAATTCCAATTACGCCTCTCAATATCAATTGCCGGGCACCTACGCTCCCACTGCATCATGGCAATTATTGAAAAAGGCAGTCGATATCGCCAAACAAAAATCCATTGCCATTCAAGTAGGCAACATCCTATCTTCCGACACTTTTTATGGCGCCGATCCGGATTCCTGGAAGAAGTGGGCTACGATGGGCGTATTGGCGATAGAGATGGAGGCTGCCGCCCTTTATATGAATGCCGCCTACGCCGGAGTTAACGCCTTATGTATATTGACAGTATCGGATTCATTGGTTACTCATGATGAAACCACCGCCGAGGAACGGCAAACTTCCTTTACCCAAATGATGGAGCTTGCGTTGGAATTGGCTTAAATCGAAGGATGGTGAGGTCCGGATGGAGCAGGAACAACAATTTCAAAGTTTAATATTAGAGGCGTTGGAACGGATAACCCAGGAAAATACCGAAGTCAGGCAGCTCTCGGGTCAACTCAATCAACGCATCGATAATATCGAATCGGTAATTCTCCGAATCGAAAATGACGTAAATGATAAGTTGCGCGCCCTGCTTGAAACGGCGCAGGTACAAATCGAAATCAATCAACGAATACTCGATGCCCTAACCAAAAATGAAGCAAAAGACGAGACTCCCTCAAAAGGACTTTTTTCCTGAGAGTTCTAAGAAATTGGTTTTATTTCATAGCTTGCCAGAACCTTTTTTCCCTCTTTTTGGGTATCGCAAGAGAGGGAAAATTGCAAAGGGTAAGTTCTAAGGGATAAGACCAACTTGTACTTTTAACCTCGATCCGGCAAGTCCTGATTGATAGTGAATCTGAAAGTTACTTGCCGGATTCATGTTTAAAAATTTGGATTGGCCGTAATGTAGTTTATTTCCCGTCAATTTAATATTTTAAGCAGAATCCGTCTTAACTCTTCAACTCGATAGGGCTTGATTACTGTTTCTTGAAAATTAAAACTCCGGGGATTTGCCAAAACCGGATTATCGGAATAACCGCTCGAAACAATCGCCTTGACCTTGGGGTCGATTTCAATCAGTCGTTTTATAGTTTGCTCCCCACCGATTCCACCGGGGATAGTTAAGTCTAATATAACTACGTCATACGGGTTCCCATCTGCTTGCGCTTTTAAATATTTATCAATTGCTTCCGCCCCTTCAGCGGCAAGATCTACTTCATAACCAATTTCACAAAGCATTTCACTCAAGGGAGCCATAATATCCTTTTCATCGTCCATTAATAAGATTTTCCCGTGTTCGTTTTTTCCGCTCAC
>DNPP01000400.1:8043-11311 GCA_003501365.1 Bacillota bacterium | reverse complement strand
CCATCCAGTTTTTTGCGCCCGGAGTACCCCAAGTATATTATGTAGGATTGTTAGCCGGTGAAAATGACGTTGAAAATGTTAAAAAAACCGGTGAAGGACGTGAAATCAACCGCCATAACTTCACTCTCGCCGAGATTGAACAAGCAGTCAAAAAGAGTGTTGTACAACGGTTGCTGAGACTCATCCGCTTTAGAAATGAATATCCAGCTTTTGACGGAGAATTTATGGTCTTGGACTCCATGGATGACGAGGTTCGTCTTTCATGGCTAAAAGAGACACATATTTGTACATTGACCATCGACTTGCAGATCAACCGGACCGTGATTGAATATCGCGATGAAGCGGGTAGAATGGTGCAATATAAGGTTTAGATAAATAACCTTTGATTTATTGTGGTTGGCGGCAAAAATCGTAGATTTGGGAAAGAGGTCGAATGAGGCGGTTGAACGGTATTGCAATATTGGAAAGATCCGACCAAAGTTTTTATATATGTTGAAATAAATTTATGAAAAAAGCTAGCCTAAAAGAAGGTAACGGAGACAAGATTAACGTGATTAGCAGGATTTACAGGATTAAACCCCACTTAAAGTCGGGTTGACGGGGAAATGGGTTATATCAAATAGAGGGTCTGAAATAAAAATCCCGTAAATCCTATTTAAGTTCTTTTTGTTAGGCTGGCCTTCTTGGACTAAATTTTTTTAATCAAGCATTCAAAACATTTATTTCATCCTATATAAATATAGAAATATTATTTTTTTCAACAACGTTAATCCAAAAAACGGGAATATTCAATCCCATGGGAGTCATACTAACCAAGAAACCTTTAAAGAGTTTTAAGTGAAGGAGATAACCATGGAGCAACTTAAAGTAGGTATTATCGGGACCGGAATGGCTTTTGAACGCTTGCATTACCCGGCTTATCAGGAATTGAACGCCAATTACCAAATTGTGGCTCTCTGCGATGAAGATCGATCGAAGGCATTGAATTGGGCAAACAAGCTGGCGATTCCTGAAGCCGATGTTTATAGCGATTTTCGCGAATTGGCAAAGCGCGATGATTTACAAGTTATCGATATCATGGTTCCGATTGCTCAGAATTTTACAATGACTGAAGCGGTGGCTGCTCTGGTTGGAAAAACCAAAAAAGCGATTATCTGTGAAAAACCATTGGCTCCTACGCTGGAACAAGCCGAGAAATGTGCGGGTTTACCCCGAAAATACGATGTCGCGATGATGATTGCTGAAAATTACCGCTATAATGAAGATCCGAATATTATCCGGGATTTGGTGGGGCAGGGGCATATCGGCGAGGCGGATTATTTTGTGTGGAACCGGGTATTGAATTTTCCGGATGACATGAAAAAGGACGCTTTTCCAGCCAGGGAATGGCGACAACATCCTAATTACCCGGGCGGGGTCTTTTATGATACTGCAGTGCATGATATGGCAGCGTTAAGGCATATCTTCGGGCCGATTGATGAATTAATGGCTTATGGGCAAAAAGAGAAGGCGGCTTTGGATCAATGGGCGGTCGTGAATGTAGTATTCAGGTTTATGAGCGGATTTACCGGCAGTTATAATTTTTATGCAGCCGGCAAAGAGATGCAGCGGCCTTTGATCGGACTCCGGATTATCGGACAGAAAGGCGAGATTTATCAAGAAGAACGGGATTGCGGTACGATAAACCTGACTAACTACGATGGCAGCAGTAAACAGCTCGCTTACCAGCCACAAAGAGGTTATTACAATGAACTGTTAAACTTTTATAACGCCTATACCGGGAAAGAAGCGATTACTGTTACTCCGGAATTAGAATTGGGCGATGCCAAGACATTGCTGGCGATTATCGAGTCGTTGGAACAGGAGACACCGGTCAAGGTAGATGAAGCCGAAGCTTACACCCCTTATTATGCCACCGGGCAAAAGATGGGGTACGAAGATAAAAGAATGTAGGTCAAAAGTAAGGGTGGCGGTTGCCACCTTTTTTATTGAGGAGTTTTTTGCTTTAGGGAATTTTCCGATGGGTGATTAAAATTGTGTTATCGCAGCAAAGGTTCAAAGTTATCGATATTATTACATATCTCTGAAAAAGATTATCGTTGCCTAGGCGGAATTAAAAAAATCAATTGGACTTGCAAACAGTAATTGAATAAATAGAAGATATTAGATACAATAAACGCATTAGTCGCGATCTTTAATATTTTTGAATTATGATATAGTATGGTTATCCATAGGAGGTTAGTGATTTGAAACGTTGTTACATATTTATATTGATCCTGATCATCATCTGCACCATCCTGGCCATTCCGGCGAGCGGCGCCGGTTACCTTTACCGGGTAGCGGTATTGCCTTTTGACGATGGTTCCATCAAAACACGTTGGTGGAAAGAGGATTTTGAACTAACCTCTAGTATTACCGATGAAATGATTACTGCATTGGCGGAGACTAAACGGTTCCGGATTATTGAACGAAGTCAGATCGACGACATTTTGCGGGAACATAATTTGAGCCGAGCGGGGTTATTGGATCCGAAAACAGCAGCTAAGGTTGGGAGAATTTTAGGAGTTCAGTATCTGATCCTGGGACGGGTAACCGAATTTTCCAGCAAAACCGATACCGATCTTTTGGGGAATCCGAATGCCGACAATCCCATGGGGATGGTCATCAATAATACCATAGCCAGAGTTGCGCTAGATGCCAGGATGGTGGATACAACCACCGCTGAAATTTTAACCACTGCCACCGGTAGCGGGGAACGGAAAAATATTACTTTGGGAACCGCCACCAAATATGGGTTAATGGTCTTTGGAGCCAAGGATTTTGAAAAATCCGACATGGGAAAGGCCTTACGCCAGGCTGTTAACTCCGTTGCCTATCAGTTGGCAACCAAAGTCTATGATGGCCATACCATTCCCAGTTTGACCCTACACGGAAAGATCGCCTACGCCGGACCATCTCAAATCATTATCAATCTGGGAGCAAACGAAGGAGTAACCCAGGGAATGACTTTTATCGTGCGGCATGTGATTGATGAAGTGAAAGATCCCGATACCGGCGCGATTGTTGATGATGTTACAGAGCCGGCGGCGGAAATTATCGTGAATTCCGTGAAAGGTAAATCTGCTACTTGTTCAATCCTAACCAATTACGGTTCAAAATACCGGATCGCTGTTAAGGATCAGGTGGTCTCAAAAGAACCGCTTCAAATTGCGGCGCTGCCTCCACTGGAACCACCGGCGACCGAGACGGTCAAGCAAAAGAATTCCGC
>DNPP01000400.1:0-7696 GCA_003501365.1 Bacillota bacterium | reverse complement strand
TTGATGTGGGGCGGCGAATTCAACATTAATAATTATATCATTGGGGGTGAACGTGGCATGTCCAATGATTTTGAGAACGGTACAGGTAAGGTGGATATCTCGGAATATAAGATCGGTTATAATCTTAATAACGATTCCGATTACAAGATCGCCCTATATATCTCTAAGTTGGAATTGGATTGGAATCATGAGGCTGTTACCAATAGCAGTTGGATGTTTGGGGCCGATGTAGGCTACAATATAACGGATAAGATGTATTTGGAGATGTCATTTGGTTATGGTATCGATCCGGAAACGAAAATTGCAAGTGGTGAGGAAAGTGCCGCCACCAATATCACAACCGTCAAGGCAAAGGTCGATTATAGTGTTGCTAAAAACACCGACCTCTATGTGGGTTATCGTTCTTATATGATCGCTCAGAAGGATGATCAGAACCTGTCCGGTGTTATGGCCGGAATCACATTAAAGTTTTGAATCGGAATAGTTGTTCCAACTGTAGTTAAGGGAGATGGTCGGATGTATGATGTAACTGCTTTAGGAGAATTATTAATTGATTTTACTCCGAGTGGAATATCTGAGCAGAGTAATCCCCTGTATGAACAAAATCCCGGTGGGGCGCCGGCCAATGTTTTGGTTTCCCTATCACGTTCGGGGAAAAAAGGGGCCTTTATCGGAATGGTGGGTAAGGACCAATTTGGTTCTTTTTTGAGGAGTACGCTTCAAAAAGAAAATATCGAAACCCGGGGACTTAAGACTTCAAATGATATTAATACCACACTGGCTTTTGTTCATCTCAATTCTACGGGTGACCGTTCCTTTAGCTTTTACCGTAATCCCGGCGCTGATTTGATGTTAAGGCCTGAAGATATTGATTGGCAGTTAATCAAAGATTCGCGAGTCTTCCATTTTGGTTCGGTTTCCATGACCGGAGAGCCTGCGAAATCTGCTACATTCGCAGCCGCGCGGTTTGCCAAAGAAAATGGGATATTAGTTTCAAATGACCCCAATTATCGTCCGCTGTTATGGAAATCCAAACAAGAAGCGCAAACTGTAATCAGGGAAGGTTTGCAATATACGGATATTTTAAAGGTCTCGGATGAGGAAATGGAATTAATAACTGGAACCGCCGATCTTGAGGAAGGGGCCGGTATCCTTTATCAGCAGGGTATTACCATGATTTTCGTTACTTTAGGGCCGAGAGGATGTTTCTTCTACTGTTCAGCCGGCTCTGGCCTTATTCCCTCTTTTTCAGTAAAGACCATTGATACAACCGGTGCGGGTGATGCGTTTTGGGGAACAATGCTTTCTCACTTATGTACTAAGACCAAGCAAGAATTGACTCAAATCAGTAAATTAGAAATCCAAAAAATAGTTGAATTTTCTTGCGCAGCAGGCGCACTGACCACAATGAAAAAAGGAGCGATTCCGGGGATTCCCACCAAGGAAGAGATTGAAGCCTTTATAAAAGATAGAATATAAATTTTTTAATATACCTTTGATTTGCTATCATTGGCCTAATATTCGAGAGTTGGCTAGTGATGAAATATTGCCGAAGAATATGGGGGATATTACAACCAGGAATAGTCCTAGACCCAACCAAGTAAGCTTTGAACGAAATATGCTTGTTAAAGTTGGAGCCAGTTAAAAATAGCATTCCCGCTTTTTCCAAGCTTCCACAAAATCGGCCTTTGGTTTCCGGCAGATATAAATCGGGATATATCTACTCGCATCCATGCCGTATTTACTTGCATAAAACTATTTTACCGGAGTTACTTCTTCAAAATAACTATTTGCAGGGAATTCACCGGCTGCACTTACCATAATTGCCACTGCAGGGACTTTGCCGGAACTTAATATAAGAAAAACTAAAGATGCCGTCGAAAGCTAATTTGAGCATTTTCTTAAAAGGATATTTGGTTTGTCCGGCAAATCTTGCTGAACGTTGATAAGTAACACCATTCTGCTTAAATCCAATCCAGCTGAACATACCCCGAACGTAACGATTATGTTCGCCCAAAGCTTTAAATGCCTCCATGGCTTTATGATCCACTAACCGGAAATCCCCTACATCAACAGGTATGTCAATTTGGGTTAATTTACGTAGCAAGCGGTAGAACATTGCCGCAGTGACCTTTTTAACCCAGGTCTCACCTTGCCGTTCAGCTCTAGCGGCATAAACGATATCAAACCCTTCCCGCCGGCGGGCTGCCATCTCCAATACGACTTCCGGCGGATCCTGTAGGTCAGCATCCATTATGATAACGGCCTTGCCATTGGCTAAATCCATGCCGGCGGTTATGGCAATCTGGTGGCCGAAATTCTATGAGGGACGTCTTTGGGTACTTTTTACATTCTAATTACAGTATAAAAAAATTCATATTACCTTAAAATAGAAAACATTTTGTTTTGATGGAATATTTTTATAACGAATGATTTGCGGATTAGTCAAAATCATTTTGTAAAAAGAATGAGAGGGAAGATAATTGCTCAATTGATGTTGCATTACAAAACGAAGGGTTACTGGCTGGTGTATCGTCAATGGTCTGTTTAAAATGGGTTCGGATGCAGTATTGCAAATATCGCTTGAGATAAAACCTTTCGGGTATAACGTCTTTGGTATGTTGAATCAACATTATCCCCCGCTTTCTTTATATGGAACATTTCAATATCTGGGATATGCCCAGGAGACCGGGGAAAATCATAACCGTAATGCATTAAAAACGTTTTTCGGAAAGCTGGTATAGGCAAATTGGCATCAGTTGCCTTTTCAAGCAGGAGAAGGATTATTAATAGGGAAATATTTCAAAGAATTGCGGGTGACCTAGTATATAAGAATCCGCATAAACAACCAGAGGTGAGGTTATGTCTATAACCGTCGGTATATGTGACGATTGTCCCGAACAAATCGAATTGCTCAAAGGATATTTATATCGTTTTGATAATGGAGCCGGACTGACGGTTGTCAGTTCGGCCGATCCGTTGGAATTTCTGGCGCGGCTAAAAGAAAACAAGCCTGATCTGGTTTTTTTAGATATCGATATGAGAGAACTGAACGGCATTGAACTCGGGGAAAAAATCAGGGCGGAATATGAAGCCGTCATCATTGTCTATATCACGGCCTACGAACAGTATGCCTTGGAAGCTTTCCGGGTAAGGGCTTTTCATTATTTATTGAAACCGCTGACCGAAGAGAAATTTGCCCGGGTATTTCAAGAGGCAGTGGGTGTTATTCAAAAAATCGTTTTCGGGAAAACCGCCAAGAAGTCCTTTGTTGTTCGTAGAAAAGATGAAACGATATGTCTTGATTATGATGATATCGATTATTTTGAAAAGGCCGGCCATAAAATTAAAGTCCATACCGGAAATAGTGCTCTCGATTATTATGGGAATTTTATCAAATTGCTGGAGGAGATTGATCCGGGATTTTTTGTCCAATGCCATCAGGGTTATATTGTGAATATCAATAAAGTACGGGGTTATCGGGATAAAACTATATTTTTAGAGGGAAACTTACCGGTTCCCGTGAGCAGGTCTTATACCATTAATGTTAAAGAACGACTAGCGAAGAAATTGTTTACCGGCGCGGGTGAATTATGATATGAAGAAAGTCGGCGCCATACTTTTCGGGGAAACGGAAAATTTTTCATTTGAACACCGGATGTTTAATTTTTCACTTTTGCTGGGTATATTTATGACCGCCTTCGGTGCTGTGATGGATGTATACTACAGGGTAAACATATTGATTGACCTTGTCTTCGTTGGATGCTGGGTTTTAACTTATTACCTTTCAAGGGTCAAAGGATATTTTAAAGTGGTATCCATGGTATCATTCGGTGTGTTTGTTTTTGCTTTCTTCCCGTACAACTGGATATCCAGCGGCGGAAGCACCAGCGTTTTACCGTATTATGCCATCGCATTTATTGCAATCATCTGTATCATATTGTCCGGATGTTTCAGGATTATAATGGTTTTGTCCATGCTGGCGGTGGAGCTGCTTTTAATTTGTATGGATGCCCGAAATGCCGATATGCTTAACGCAATCGGTTACCAAAATATGAATCGGTGGGATCTGTCGATTCACTTATGTGTAATAATGGTGGCCATGGCTGTTTTAATCATCGTTTATTCCAATACATACATGAACGAGAAAGCGCGTAGTGAAAAATACGCCCGGACTATCGAAGAACATTATCAGCAACAGTTTTATTATATGGAGAACCTGGAAGCGCTAATCTACAAACTGAAGGCGGAGCGGCATGACTTCAACAATCACTTGGGTGTGATCTACGGTTTGCTGGAAGGCAGGGAGACTGACAAGGCTGGGGATTATACCAGAAAACTGGTAAATGCCGCTGAGGAATTTCAAAATATGGTGTATATCCCTTACCCAATCCTTAGGGCAATGCTCAATTATAAATTATCCTCCGCCAAAGAGGCGAACATTTCACTGAAATTGAACGTTCATATCCCGGGAGAACTGAAAATCAATGAATTCGACGTAACCGTTATTTTAGGGAACCTGTTGGACAATGCCATGGAGGCTTGCGCCGCTATGGAGGAAGAAGGCCGGTATATTGATTTAAGCATCCTCTATAAGCCCGATTATCTGGTGGTCCGGATCGAAAATCCGCGAGGCGAGGAGCCGGTATTGCCGGAGGGTAAAATTGGGACGACCAAAAAGGATATCGATAATCACGGCTTTGGATTGAAAAATATCGAGTATCTGGTGAATAAGCATCATGGTTTGATTAAAATCCAACGCGAAAATGGCATTTTTAAAGTGAATATTGCTATATTGACGGATTAACTTTTTCGCCCTCTTTCATCCAATATCGCTCATTAACCACGGTATTTTCTTATTCCCCGTATTACAAATTATTCCAATAAAATGCTGATGATGCAATTTTAACGACCGATCATGCAATCGGTATTTTTTTTGATATCTCGCTATGGTTAAATTAAATCATTTGTAAATCAATTGCAGCGGCTATACAATAATGAAGAAACAATTGCATTTTGAGTTGATTTTGCTGTTCGGTGCGATTGGAAGGGCTTTGCCAATCATTTTCGGGCCTGGTAAAGAAGAAGGGTGTCTTTTGAAGAAACATTATATTTTAGCGTTTTTATTCATAACGGTGCTGGTTGCTGCGACGGATTGTTGGTCGCAGGATGACACCGAAATCGATTGCGGATTGTTGTTGGGACTACGCAATGACTCCACTGATCCCAGCACTTACAGTACTTTATGGATTACGGCGGATTCCGGCAAGGTGAATATCCGGCAAGGGACAGGCATTTTTGTGCCTCATGGCGATAGTTTCTGGCAGATAGAAGGCAAGTGGTATGAAAAAGAAACGTATAATGATTCCGGAAAAGACCAGTTCCAAATCGAGTATTTGTCGGCTCATCCGCTAGGTCAAGCGATGGCAGTCGATGAGATGATTCGGAATTATGTTAAATCCTTCTCCCAGGATTGGAGCGAAGTCCATGAAGCGACTAAATTGGTCTTTGTAGGGAAGCAATATGCCTGTATTAAACAGAATAATGAATACGATACCGGGGAAACATCGAGACCCGGGGAGTCGGATACTTTTGTACGGGAAATCGAGGACATTAACCGTTTGTTTATGTATAACGAAGCAGATGAATCCGGGAAAGCTCAAAAAAATGTTTCAATCCGGAAATTTTTTGGTTCGGCGGGCCTTTCCTATGTTAAGCAATACCGCTCAATGGCGGTTCCCGAATCGAAGCAAGATTTATTCGAGGATGCTCCGACGGCTCTCAATCGGACGGATGAATGGGGTTGGGGCTTAGTGCGAAAATCCGCCCGCTGGCGTCCGCAGATCGCCGAGAAATGGCGCTTTATGAATTCAACGACTGCTTTCGATACTTATACTCTCTATGATTTGCCGCTTACCATTCCAAAAGCCCTGATAACTTATAATAATTCAGCTTGTAATTTTGGTTTTTTGAAAAAGGCGATTCCGGAAGCTTTTGATGCCGCTGTTTCACCCAATCAAGCTCTATGGGCGGTATTCACCCCGAGAAGGTTGAATGTTTACACGAATAAAGATCTTAAGGATCCCGTTTCATTCATTTTAAACAGCAAAGAGTCTGTGATCATGATTGAATGGGCGGCGGGCAAATATGTAGATCAATGGAACTCGGAATTGGGTTATTATTTACTGAGGTAACACCAAGGACGGTGCATTTATGGCAAAGGCAAGACAGTACGACACAAAAAGTCTGTATTTCTCCGAGCGGATAACCGAAGCCATGGCTGGGATCTTCAAGTATCCTCTGACCATCGTCGAGGCGCCGATGGGCTACGGCAAAACCACCGCCGTCCGGGAGTATTTAAAAGATTGTGGAGCAACGGTATTATGGCAGACGCTGGCCGATGACTCTGCGAGTGGATTTTGGCGCGGATTCTGCCGCCTGCTGAAAAAAATCGACCTTGGCTGCGCCGAAAAACTGGCTGAACTGGGCGTTCCCAATGATAGTATCTTCATGGATACAGCCTTGGCTCTTATTGCGGACATCGCGTTCGCCGAGAGGACGGTCATCGTCTTTGACGACTACCACCTATTGTCGTCAAAGAGCATTGAGCAGTTTATTGAACTTTTAATGAAGACGACGCCTTCCGATTTACATATCGTCATCATTTCCCGGGCGGCGTTTGGTGAAAATACAGCGGAGCTTTCGCTGAAAGGGTTCTGTCATCATATTGATAAAAGTAATTTTGAGTTCACCCAGGACGAAATCGCCGTCTATTATAAGCTGTGCGGAATAAGCCTCCGGCCGGAGGAAGTCGCTGAGCTATACGCTTATACCGAGGGCTGGATCAGCGCCCTGTACCTAAGCCTGCTGCGTTTCGTGCGGGATGGGCGGGTCGAGAGGCAGGCCAACCTGCCCGAGCTTATTGAAAAAGCCGTCTACCAGCAGTGTCCGGCGGAGGTGAAAGAATTTCTTTTGAACATTTGTGTTTTCGACAGTTTTACTTTTGCGCAGGCGCAGGCGATATGGCCGCAGGACAATGTCGAAACCATCGTAAACTATCTCATGGACAACAACGCCTTTATCAAATACGACCCATATAATAAAACCTATCAGATGCACAACATTTTTACCGGATACTTGCGGGAGATACTGGAGCGTCAGGGAGCAAAGAAACAACGGGAGGCTTTACTGGCGGCTGGCGGCTGGTATTTGAGTAGCGGGGACTATATCCATGCCATGGATGCTTTTTATCAAGCCGGTGATTTCGCTCAACTGTTAGTCGCCTTTGAAATGGATAATGGCAGCAGTATCAATGTTGAAGATAAAGAAAAGGTGATCGGCTATTTTGCAGACTGTCCGGAAGCAATCCAAATAAAATACCCGATAGCTTGCTTGACTTATGCCCGAAAAATGTTTTCGTTTAATGAGCGAACGATATATGCCGCGCAGTGCCTAAAAGCCGGCGAATATATCGCAGCGGTCCAAGATGAAAAAACCAAGAAGCAGTTGTTGGGAGAATACGAACTTATCAAGAGCTTTATGAAATACAACAACATCCGGGGGATGGCCGAGCATCAGGGAAAGGCCTATGAACTGCTTGACGGGCCTTCTAAGCTGTTTGACGACAACAAGAACTTCTGGACTTACGGTTCGCCGTCGGTTCTCTATATGTTTTATCGGGAAAGCGGTATGCTTG
>DNPP01000074.1:2689-6422 GCA_003501365.1 Bacillota bacterium | reverse complement strand
TATTGACTTCGAGTTAACTCGAACAAGTATAATTATCAAAGAGTGGCGAATTCTGCAAAGTCCATATTCTGGATAAACACCAGGAATCACACCGTTACCAACTATTCGACAATGATTTCAAAACAGGAGTGAATGGAAAATGGCAAAAGCAAAGGTTTATTTTACGGATTTCCGCACGGTGGCTTTTGGAGACCCACTGCCCGCCAAACTAAAGAAACTCATCAAACAAGCCGGCCTCGGGCAGATCGATATGGATGGCAAGTTTGTCGCCATCAAGATGCATTTTGGCGAGCTGGGGAACATTAGCTACCTGCGGCCCAATTATGCAAAGGCCGTGGTTGACGTGGTAGGGGAACTGGGGGGTAAGCCTTTTTTGACCGACTGTAACACCCTGTACCCCGGCAGCCGGAAAAACGCCCTGGAGCATTTGGAATGTGCCTGGGAAAATGGTTTTACACCGCTCTCGGTAGGCTGTCCGATTCTGATCGGGGACGGGCTGAAAGGTACCGATGATATCGCGGTACCGGTAGCAGGAGGCGAATACGTGAAGGAAGCCAGAATCGGCCGGGCCATCATGGATGCGGACGTATTTCTCAGCCTGACTCATTTCAAGGGGCATGAGATGACCGGCTTTGGCGGAACGATTAAGAACATCGGCATGGGCTGCGGTTCCCGCGCCGGGAAAAAAGCACAGCACAACAGCGGCAAACCCCACATTGATCAAGATTTATGCCGGGGCTGCAAGCGATGTCAGCGGGAGTGCGCTAACGAAGGTTTAATGTATGATAGCGCTAGTAAAAAGATGGCGGTTAATCAGCGAAACTGCGTCGGTTGCGGTCGCTGCCTGGGGGCGTGTAATTTCGACGCCATCATGTTTGATGACGATGCCGCCAACGGAAAGCTGAACAGTTGCATGGCGGAATACGCCAAGGCGGTGGTAGACGGTCGTCCCGGCTTCCATATTTCCTTGATAGTGGATGTATCCCCCAACTGTGACTGTCACGGCGAAAACGACGCGCCGATTCTGCCCAATCTGGGTATGTTTGCATCCTTCGATCCGTTAGCGCTGGATCAAGCCTGTGTGGATGCCTGTTTGAAGGCCACACCGCTTCCGGGCAGCCAACTCTCGGATAACCTGGCCAAGCCGGGCTTCGTAGACCATCATGACCATTTCATCAATTCCACGCCCGAGTCCGAATGGCGCAGCTGTTTGGAGCATGGGGAGAAAATCGGTTTGGGCACCCGGGATTATGAACTGATTGTGGTTAAATAAACTAATATTCGATATTATACCGGGAGGAAACCCCCGGTATTGCAATATAAAGAGCCTTCTCTAACCAGGGAAGGCTCTTTTGCGTGTCCAGCAAAGCTGGACTACATTCGCCGGTGAAAGTCCGGTAACGGTAACTGCCAAGCGTCCTGGATATCTAATTCCGGGGGTGTTGCATAAATGCGGGGCGCTAAGCATAGGATAAAGTACTTGTCTAGCCGCTCCGTAAATCCTTCCCGGGTGACGGGGGCTTAAAACCGGGAGCGAAGAGTCTTCCGATAATCATCGCTTTGGCCGACGCTTTTTGTTCAACGACAATGGCAAAATCTCAAAATTAAATTTGGGGTATGGGGACATCCTGAAAAGTTTAACTGCTCATTATACTGACAATAATAGATAGTAAAAGGATGTAAGTAAATTAGCGGGCATTTTTTATAGGCGATAAATGAGTGTAAATCGTATTAGCCACTTAAATTTTAAAGATGTCGTCTAGAGAAAACATATTTTAAACAGGGAATGGCTATAAAACGAAACGTTTCGCCATAATCATTGCCTTATAGCCCAAAACGATTTGATAAAAAGATAATATTTCTATAAGTGAACCGCTTTTAAAGATGGAAAATATCAAAAAACATTTCTTTGGATTGGAGCACTCGATAGTGTTTCTATGGACTTGTCCAAGGGTGAAGTTTTATGCAATATACAGTGAAAAAGGCGCCGTACGTTAACCCTAAAGAAAGTATTCAGCGGTATTGTTCAACCAAATCAGGGCGCTTTATATTTTGAGGGGCGAAAGACATCGAACCACAATTTTTTGAAACAAGGCGGCTTGGCATTTGTATTATTGATCAGCAATTGAACCTGGCCCCTATCTTACAGTTGTCCGCCCCGCAATCATGAAACCGGCAAAAAATTTTTGAAGTCCCAAAAATATCATCTGTAAAAATTGAATTGAAAACATTTCATTTCAGGTACGGAAGGGTGAAATTTTAGGGATTGCCGGATGACAGTCTGGGGGTGAGTGCTAAAAATTGATTGGGATCGGATTTAAAATTGTGCTCAAAATGAAAGGGAGGGTTGTAAATGAAGAAAGGCAGAAAGATGATCAAGTTAGCTGGCGCAATTGTCTTAGTGGGTTTACTGGCTATAAATTGGAACTTAAATTTTAACACTTCCACGGTGAGCGCTGCCGGGGAGTACTTGGTTAACGGCGAAATGTGGAATTACGGTTTGGGAGACGCCATCGGTTTTAACGAAAACACCTACACGACTATCACAACCACCAGTAAAAATAATAACTGGAGACATGGCTCCGTATCCGGCAACGGTGAATTGGGTTTCATCGAAAGCTGCGACCCCAATGAAGACGTTATGATAATTAACAACACCAAGATTGTATCCGACACGACTTCAATTTACCATACGCCGGAGATTGCCGGTAGTTTAGACAGGATAAGGACGGGCGCGATTAAGAAAACCGAATATCCCTGGCTCGATATCATCAACGCCTATGCCGTGTCAAAATTTGGCGCAAGCAGTTGGGGGACTACATGGCCCCGCCCGTATCAGCCGGCCGCGCAGTACCGGATGAAGAACAACGACTATACATCTGCTGGAGCATACAACAGGTACACAAATTATGAAACGGGAGAAGTCGGCTTGCAGTGGAAAAATGCCGATAAATCCTGCGAGTGGGACAAGCGCTCGTTCGCGTCAAGAAGCGACAATGTCATTGTAACATCCGTAAAAGCTGGTGCAAACTTTAATATTACATTATCCATCGACGCGATAAATCAAATGCAGGGAACTCCCGACTCTACAATTACTGCAAGCTACTTCGTGGAATCGGACAGCAACGGTTATGCATTGGGTATGGTGGGGAAATATGGGATCCGAAACCGGGTGGGAACCCTAAACCCCGAAGAAACATTGTTAGCCCATGGCGGCTGGGGCACGGCCACCAGGATAATCGCCCCCGGCGCGACCATTACTCAAGGTGAGATAAGCGGCAGGCCGACCCTTACTTTTACCGGTACAAATTCGATAATGCTTATAACCAAGGCTGACCTTCAGGTTAACGGATGCAATACCTTAGACGACGTCAGGACCAAGTGCTACAATAGGCTGCGCGATGATATTGACGGCGTAGTCGCAAAATATAAAGCCGCCGGTCAGTTTACTTATGAAGACATACTGGCCCCCCACGCGGCGATCCACGGCAAAATGTTTAATACTGTTCGCCTCAACCTTTGCAATACCGACGAGGAAAAAGCCGACAGGCTGTTGAGCAATTCGCAGCTGATCGCCAAGCAAAACTCACAGACGACCTTTAACAAAGCGTATATGGAAAGAGCGTATTATAATGGACGTTTCGCCTTGATATGCGCCAGCGGTTACCAGTCAACGCGTTTGGGCGGAATATGGACCGGAATGTGGAATCCCGATTGGAGCGGCGATTTTACC
>DNPP01000074.1:0-2357 GCA_003501365.1 Bacillota bacterium | reverse complement strand
TATATTAATTTGATGTTGCGTCAGCTTCCGGGCTGGGTTAACCACGCCACCAACGTTTATGGTATGACGGATGCCATCTTGGCGCCCCCGCGAACAGATGGCGTCGGTGGTGGGGATGCCTATCATTTCTTAAGCGGCTATCCGCATTTGTATGTGAACGGAATAACCGATTGGTTGCTGATTCCGATCTTTGAATACTGGCAGTGCTACGGCAACAGCCAAGTTCCAATCGGCCAAGACGTTAATATCAATGATGTTAAAACAGTACTCGGCTTGACTGACGCGGATGTTGCAAGGATCAACAGTGACGGTTATTTCGACCTTGAAAAAGATCTCCTGTTCCCGCTCTTGGATAAAAATATGAATTTCTGGCTGCAATTTGCGAGCGAAAGATATTACAAGGACGGAAACGGCGTGAACCATGTTAACGACGGCACGACGCTTTCAGCGGCGATAGCGGCCGGGGACACGAAAGCCAAATATATTTTTGCGCCGGGCTACTCTCCTGAAAACGCTCCCTCCGGTGGCAACGTAATGGCTTTTAATTCGACAATGGATATTTCGGCCGCCAAGAATTCGGTATATATGGCAGAAACGGTTCTTAAAGCGGTGTACCCTGGTGACGCGGAAAAAGCGACTAAGCTAGCCCAATGGGAAGCTTTCGCAAGCAAAGTACCCGTTTATCTCTATAACAGTGACGGCGCGTTACAGGAATGGTGCGATCCTTCCTTGAAGGACAACTATAGCCACAGACATACCAGCCACGCATACTCCGCATGGCCTGCCCATGAAGCGATGGGTGATCCTGCATTGGCTGTCGGCGTACAGCGCGCTTTGGATATGAGGTACAGTTATAACGCTAGCGCTGCTGAGTCCCACGCTCATGACCACAGAGCTTTAGTCGAGGCTAGACTGGGTAATGCCAGTGGATTGGCAACACCGTTAATGTGGTTAACAAAGAACAACTATCGTTTTAACAGTTTTATGACCTCCCACAATAACAGCCTTGGTTCGGCTTACTGTACGGATTTGAACGATTCTTACCCCGGCATAATCAACGAATCGCTTGTCTATTCCTATGACAATAGGATTAAGATTCTGCCCGCGCTGCTGTCGGATTTGAATAAGGGCAGTATAACCGGCTTAAGGGCCAGGTGCAATACCTTGGTAAATGCACTTGTCTGGGATATCAATGCTAAGACCGCAAGCATTACATTAACAACCGACAGAGATATTAACCCGATTATGCTAGGGTGCGGGGTCCCATGGAAAAAAGCCAGTATCAACGGAGCTGAGCAAGAGATTAAAACCGACACATTGGGCGCTCCGTACATTGATTTAACCCTAAGCAAAGGTAATACCGTAACAATTGATTTTGAGCTGGCGGATACAACGCTAAGCAGCCTCAAAGTAAACGGAAAACCATTGAGTAACTTCAGCCCGGTTGTGTATAACTATAGTATGCTGATTCCGTCCGGTATGCCGTCAACTCCGCAAGTTACGGCGACAGCTAACAGTCCTAGCGCCACAGTCGCCATAACCCAGGCTTCGGCGATGTCGGGTCAGGCTACCGTAACTGTAACCGATGGAAACGGTAAGTCCGTTTACACGGTAAACTTCGGCTATGCCGGTAGTAGTGACGAATTTAGCGGCAGCACCTTAGGGTCCCAATGGAGTTGGGTAAGGGAAGATCCGACCAAATGGAGTCTGACCAACAACCCCGGCTTTATGACGATTACTCCCCAGACCGGCGATCTGAACACCACTACCAATACCGCCAAAAACATCTTATTGCAAAATGCTTTCGGCGATTGGACTATGGAATCAAAACTGGTCTTTTCCATCATGCCGCATGCTCAGTACCAGCAGGGCGGGATCATCGCTTACCAGGATGATAATAATTATCTAAAAGTGGACTGGGAGTACTATAGCGCTAACACCCTTCGTTTCAATGTGATTTCCGAAAGCGGCGGAACCGTTACTACTCCTTTCTACGTTACCAATCCTGCAGTCAACAGCCCTTATAATGTCTGGTTCAGAATGGTAAAGAGCGCTAACAATTACAGTATCTATTATTCGCTTGACGGGAATACTTTCGCTCTGATCGGAAGTACCAGCGTAACTTTAAGCAATATCCGGGCGGGGTTAATCGCCTATAATCGCACCGGAACCAGCACGGATTTGAATGTGATGTTCGATTACTTCCATCTTACCAATACCAGTGAGCAGGTTAATAGTTCGCCAACCCTGGCGGCATTGCCGAATTACACCGTTGATGAAGGAAAACTATTCGCTTTATCACTAAGCGGCAGTGATTCCGATACTAACGACGCCTTGACCTACTCCGCGACCAATTT
>DNPP01000210.1:6940-20635 GCA_003501365.1 Bacillota bacterium | reverse complement strand
GGCGGCGACAGAATTGAGATCAAGTACGGCGATATCCTGGATGCCAGTGGAACCGTTATTATCGTCGGGATCAACAATACATTGATTTTGTCTCTGCCAAACGGGAAAGAAACAAAGATAATCGGGCCGCTCAAGTTTCCGGTCGAAAAAGTCTTGAAAGGCGAAAATTTATATAAGTTTATGAATATAACCAAATAAAAGGGAAAAGTCATTCGAATGGATGTTGCATTACTTTAAAACCGGCTGGTTTTCAATGCAACTGAATATAAATTAGCAAAGGGGGTAGGAAAGCGAATAAAAATATCACGGTTAGGTTATCTCGTACAACAAAAAAATGAGGGAGGTTCAATTATTTATGAAAAAGTGGACTAAAATCGTATTACTGTTGTTAGTTGTTACCTTGGTGTTATCGGCGGTAGCTTTTGGCGCTAAATATAAGAAAAACCCGCCGTGGGTAATTGGTTTCTCGCAGATCGGTTCCGAAAGTGAATGGAGAACCGCTGATACCATTTCCATCAAGGATGCTCTTAGTGAAGACCCCAATATGAGCTTGGTCTATGCTGATGCCCAGCAGAAGCAGGAGAACCAAATCAAGGCCCTGCGGTCCTTCATAGCCAGAAAAGTTGATGTGATCGTGTTTACCGCCTTGGTAGAAACCGGTTATGGCCCTGTCCTTCAGGAAGCCCAAAAGGCTAAAATCCCGGTCATCATGGTTGATAGGGATGTTGCCAAAGAGGATCAGCAATACAGACTAACCATTATGGGTTCGAACTTCCTGGAAGAAGGTCGCAAAGCCGCCAACTGGCTTGCCGATTATCTGAAGAAACAAGGTATTGATGACGGCAAGAAACCAGTCAACATCGCCGAGCTTCAAGGAACTGTCGGTTCCGCTCCGGCTATCGACCGAAAAAAAGGTTTCGAAGAGATTATGAAAGGTCATCCCAACTGGAAAATTACCCATTCCCAAACCGGCAACTTCACCCGCGCGGAAGGTAAACCAGTTATGGAAGCTTTCTTGAAAGCCGACAAGGATATCCAAGTGTTATTCGCTCATAATGATGATATGGCCCTCGGCGCGATCCAAGCCATTAAAGAGGCCGGTCTCAAACCCGGTAAGGATATCATCGTTGTCTCTATGGACGGCGTTAAAGGTATTTTCGAAGCCATAATCGCCGGTGAGGCCAACTGCACCGTTGAATGCAATCCTTTGCTCGGGCCCCAAGCCGTGCAGGCGATTTATGATTATATGGAAGGCAAGAAGCTTCCGGCCAAGATCGATACCATTGAGGGTATTTTCGATCAAACCACCGCGAAAGAAGCTTTCCCGACCCGTCAATATTGATTTAGCAGTAATTCTTAAATCAGGTGAATAAAGACAACCACCCCGTTTTGACGGGGTGGTTATCTTAAGGGAGGAAATAGAATGCCAGAGAGATCTCCGATACTGGAAATGAAAGGAATCAATAAATACTTTCCGGGGGTACAGGCTTTGTCTAACGTGGATTTTAGCCTTTATAAAGGCGAGGTTCATGCGATCATGGGTCAAAACGGCGCCGGAAAATCCACATTGATTAAAATTTTAACCGGAGTTCATAAACAAGATTCGGGGGATATTTTGCTTGGAGGAAGGTCCATAAGACCGAAGTCGCCGCTAGACGCCCAAAGGTCAGGCATCAGTACGGTTTATCAGGAAGTCAATCTCTGCCTCAACCTGACGGTTGCCGAAAATATTTTTATCGGCAGGCAACCCAGGAAATTCGGTAAAATTGATTGGCAGCGGATCAATCGCCAAGCTGAAGAGCTATTGTTTCGAAAAATGAACTTGAAAATCGACGTTACCCGTGAGTTGGCTTCTTACTCAGTTGCTATTCAGCAAATGGTGGCCATTGTCCGGGTGCTGGAAATGTCAGCCAAAATATTGATTCTGGATGAACCGACCTCAAGTTTGGATGAGAATGAAGTGGAATTGTTATTTAAAGTCATTCGTAAACTCCGGGATGACGGTTTGGCAATTATCTTTATCACTCACTTTTTGGAACAGACTTACCAGATCGCGGACAGAATTACCATTCTTAAAAACGGCGAGTTGGTTGGAGTCCATCGGACTGCCGATTTACCCAGAATTGAATTGATTGCTAAAATGCTTGGCAAGGAATTATCCGAATTCAGTTTTTCCAGAAACAAGGAGTGCAAAGAAGATGCGGAGCGAACTTCAAAAACAGCCGATGAACTTCTTAATATCAAAGCCTTGGGACGGCACGGTTCTATTCAGCCGTTTGACTTGAAAGTCAAAAAAGGAGAAGTTTTGGGTTTAGCCGGGTTGTTGGGATCCGGCCGGACGGAAATGGCCAGGCTTATTTTTGGAATCGATAAGGCCGATCAAGGTGAGATTCAAATTATGGGACATAAAGTGAATATTAATGCGCCGAATAACGCAATCGCATTTGAAATAGGCTTTTGCCCGGAAGATCGCAAAGAAGAGGGGATCGTTGCCGATCTATCTGTAAGAGAAAATATTATTCTCGCCTTACAGGGTAGAAACGGCGTATTTAAACATATACCGGTAAAAAAGCAAAATGAAATCGTCGAGAGTTTAATAAACAGCCTGGGGATAAAAACCCCCAGCGCCGAGCAGGAAGTAAGGAAACTTTCCGGCGGCAACCAACAAAAGGTGATGTTAGCCAGGTGGCTGGCAATCCAACCCCAAATACTCATTTTGGATGAACCGACCCGTGGAATCGATGTCGGCGCCAAGGAAGAAATAATGGAGTTGGTCTTGAATCTCAGTAAGGAAGGTATGGCGGTTATCTTTATCTCATCTGAATTTGAAGAAGTGGTTCGCTGCAGCAACCGGATTGCAATTTTAAGGGATAAAGCAAAGATTGGCGAATTAAGCGGCGCTGAAATTGATGAGCAAAGCATCATGCGTACAATCGCAGGAGGTAAAGTAGGATGACTAAAATCAGTCTCTGGAAACGGTTCGCCGGTTCCAAAATAATCATCCCTTTAGTAACACTGGCATTACTTTTGTTATACAATCTGATATTTACCAAGAATTTTTTTGTAGTCGAGATCAGGGACGGTCATTTATACGGAAACCTGATTGATATTTTAAAAGGGGCTGCACCGATTATGCTGATCTCGATCGGTTTGACTTTAGTCATTGCAACCAAAGGAATCGATATTTCCGTCGGCTCAGTAGTGGCGATTTCTGCAGCTACAGTCGCGTTCATGATCGGCGGCGATTTGATTATGAAAAACGGGGTCCAGGTACCCTATACTAAAGTGCCGCTGTACATCGCCATTTCTATGGCGATTGGAGTAGCTATCATGGCAGGAATATGGAATGGAATGCTGGTCTCGCGAGTGGGAATGCAACCGATTATCGCCACCTTGATATTAATGGTTGCCGGACGCGGGATTGCCATGATGATTACCAAAGCCCAAATCATAACCGTTTATTATGAACCTTTCTCCTTTATCGGCAACGGGTATTGGTGGGGTTTGCCGTTCTCATTCTTCATTGTATTATTTGTATTAATGGCCACCCTGTTATTGGTGAGAAAAACGGCCATAGGCATGTTTATTGAATCGGTGGGAATCAATCCAACCGCAACCCGTTTTTCGGGAATCAACGCCAAAAACATCATCTTCTGGTGTTACGTGTTTACCTCGTTTTGCGCCGGTATCGCTGGTGTCATTTACTGTTCAAATGTAAAGAGCGCTGATGGGAATAATGCAGGTCTTTTAATGGAATTGGACGCCATCCTGGCGGTTGTCTTGGGTGGCACTTCTTTAAACGGTGGAAAGTTTTACCTGATAGGCAGCATTATCGGCGCTTTAATAATCCGGACTCTGACCACATCTATTTGGGCGCTGGGCGTGCCACCAGAATTGGCTCAGGTTGTAAAGGCAATCGTAATCTTTATTGTTTGCATCATTCAATCGGAAAAGTTTCGATTATTGGTTATCGGAATGTTTGGTAGGAAGGAGATGGCAGCATGAAAAGGCGTCTGATAAATCCCAAAAATGTACCGCTTTTGGCAACTATCGGTCTGTTTATTTTAATGTTCGGCATTGGTTCGGCTACTTTTCCCGGTTTCTTCTCTTTGCAAAATTTTTATTACCTGCTGATTGATAACGCTTATCTCATTATTATGGCCATTGGCATGACTTTTGTGATTATTTCGGGTGGGATTGATCTGTCGGTGGGATCTCTGCTTGCCCTAACCACGATGATGACTTCCAGTATGCTTGAAAAAGGACATTTCAGCCCGCTGGTAGTCATACCACTGGTACTGCTAATGGGACTGGCGTTTGGCACATTTCAAGGTTATCTGATCCAGACTTTCAATATGGCGCCCTTTATCGTCACTTTGGGTGGCCTCTACTTGGCCAGAGGTTTGTGTTATGTTGTAAGTATCGATACGATAGCGATTAACCACCCATTTTTTAAAGCCGTATCCCAGTTGCAGATCAATGTCATCGGCAATAATTTCATTTCCGCCAATGTGGTCATTGCGATGGCCATAATTATAGTCGGAATGTATCTGGCCCATTATACCAATTTTGGCCGGACAGTTTACGCAATCGGAGGCAATGAACAGTCTGCTGTGCTGATGGGATTACCCGTCGCTCGTACTAAAATACAAATTTATGCTTTAAGCAGCCTTTTCACAACGATATCCGGCATCGCCTTTACTTTTTATATGCGCTCAGGCTACGCCCTTCATGGCCAAGGGATGGAAATGGATGCAATTGCTTCGGTGGTTATCGGGGGCACCCTATTAACCGGCGGCGTTGGCAATGTTTTCGGAACCGTCTTCGGGGTGTTGATTTTTGGTACCATCCAAAGTTATATCAATTTTGACGGCAATTTAAATGCCTGGTGGACCAGAATTGTCATTGGTATGTTAGTATTTCTCTTTTGCCTGCTGCAAAGAGTTTTTGAAGCCAGCAGAAAGAAAACTAAAAAAGGAAGTCAAGATAGTCATCCACCCCGACCCGTCGTGGCACATTAAAGAATGAAAATGGGTCGGGATGGCTGTTCGCTGTTCGACTCAGAATCCTGGTTAAAAGTATTTTCTGAGTAGTGGAGTAAAGGCCGGAGTTGCGGTAGAATAACCTAAAAATTTTTCATTATGTTCCTGCTAATTTCGCAGAAACATAATGACTAATTATTTGTTTTGAAAATGGCCCAACCGTTTTACGGTTAGACCTTTATTTTTCAAATAAAGTCGCTAGAAAATTGCAATAATTTATAATTTTTTATTTGTATATTTATATTCATGTGGGGATTATGTTAATAGTTTTTAGTTTTTAATAAACCGACTTAATAATGAAACGGAAGTCAAATTTAATTTGATTCAAGGAGGAGATATCATGAGAAATGCGAAATTAAAGGGGAACCATAAGCTGTTTGAAGGGAGTGTTTAGCGGTGAAAAAAATTTCGTTCGTTTGGGCTTTTTTAGCGTTGGTCATGTCGGTTAGTGCTTTTGGCGCCGCTCCCAAAAAGAAAATCAACGTCGGCTTCTCCCAGATCGGCGCGGAAAGCGCTTGGCGTATAGCCGACACTGAGTCCATAATCTCTGAAGCTAAAAAACGCCCCAACATAGAATTAAAATTTTCGGATGCCCAACAAAAACAGGAAAATCAAATTAAGGTTATCCGTTCCTTTATTGCTCAAAAAGTAGACGTTATCGGTTTCACTCCGGTGGTTGAGACCGGTTACGAACCGGTCTTGCGGGAGGCTAAAAAGGCCAAGATTCCGGTAATTATTATTGATCGTACGGTTGATGTAAAAGACACTTCGCTTTGGGTAACCCATATCGGTTCCGATATGGTGGAAGAAGGCCGTAAAGTTGCCAAGTTCATGATCGCCAAGGGCTGGAAGGGCAATATCGCCGAAATGGTCGGCACGGTCGGCTCTTCAGCTGCAATTGACCGCCGCCAGGGGTTCATGGAAATCGTTAAAAATCATCCCGAACTGAAAGTTGTTTTGTCAAAGAGCGGGAATTTTACTCGTTCCGAAGGTAAAAAAGTTATGGAAACTTTCTTAAAAGATAAAGGCAAAAACATCAATATTTTATACGCCCATAATGACGACATGGCGATAGGCGCCATACAAGCCATTGAAGAGTATGGGTTGAGACCCGGCGTCGACATTAAGATTATCTCTTGCGATGGTATTCATGATGCCTTTCAGGCAATGATTGAAGGTAAACTGAATTGCACTGTCGAATGTAATCCTTTACTGGGGCCGCAATTTTTTGACGCGGTTGAAGATTTAAAGGCCGGTAAAAAACTGCCGAAAGAAACCATTACCAAAGAAAGTATATTCCCCATGGAAGTAGCCAAAGACATTATGCCGACTCGCAAATACTAATAAAGAGCTTGCAAAACTATTAACAATATTACTTTTTAAATTGATCGAGGATATTTGAAATGATTCAAGATTTGAATAGTGTTGTGCAACAGGAACCAAAACTAAATAAAATGAATACCGTTACTACTCATCGCGCCCGCAAAAAAATTATTATTTGTTTTCTATTAGTCTCCCTGGTCCCAATAAGTATTGTCGGGGTCATTTCCTTTTTTAATTCCAGAGGTACTATCAATAAGATTTCCGCGCAATATTCACTTGATTTCTTAACCCAAACTGTCGCTAATATCCAATTGAAATTAGCGGAATTTGAAAATATTTCCTTGCGATTATTCATCAATAATGATTTTAATAATACGCTGATAAATTATTTAAAAATAAAAGACGGCGCCAGTGAACTTCAAAAAAAGGTAATTGTAGATTATTTTAATGAATATATGATCAGCAACCAGGATGTTTTTGCTTTTTTGTTCATCAGTGAAACTAAAACCGATAAATCCATCATTGTTGCGAAGGATTATTATCAGGATTTCTTGGATTTGACCAAGCATTTTAGGCAAACCAGTTCTTATAAGAGTATTATCAAAGCCGGCGGCGGCATAGTCTGGTCAACTACCATTAAATTAAATCGTAATCACTTTGTGATTTTGGGAAGATATATCAAAGATTTGACTACCGGGCAACCGTTGGGAATATTAGCCATTGTAGTGGATGAAGATAAGATCGACCAATTGGTAAATATGACTATTTACAATCAGTTGAATATATCTTTTTCGGAAATCGATAATTACTTATTTATTATCAATAATGAAGGTGAAATTATCTCGTCGCCGTTTAAAGAGGAAATCGGCAAAAATATTAATCAGATCATGAAAGATACCGAACCGTTAAAATCTATTTTGGGTTCACCGGTATCCAACCGGGATTACGGCTGTGAAATAAATCAGGGAAGTTATATCACTGAGGTAAATCATAAACAAATGCTGGTCACTTTTAAATCAATCGGCAGCAAAATAGGAGTCGGCGGTAAAAGTGGCTGGATTTTAGTGAGTTTGGCGCCAACCTCATATTTATACAAACAAGCAAGCGCGATTAGTTACACAACTTTGATTTTGGGCATTATATTCGGGATCTTGGCTATCTTGGCGTCATTTTATGTAGCCAACTTAGTTAACAATAAATCAGAAGATAAAAAATAAATATCAGCTAGCTTTTTTACATATCGGAGGATTATAAATCAGGCTGGGGTGATTTTAGTTGGCAGACCATCGGACCTTCAATTGGATAATCCTTTCCCCCTTTTTATTGTTGTTTTGTTTCCTGACGCTGTCGCCGAGTTCCCTGACAATTGTTGCCAAGGGGAAATTAACGACTACCTCAGATTTACCTCCCCGGACACGTCCTATAGTAATCGCGGTTGTCCCTAAATCATTAGATAATCCTCTTTTTATTGATGCCAAAGAAGCGGCGGAATTGGCTGCGCGTAAACAAAACGTGGTCCTGGAATGGGTTGCGCCTTTTAAAGTTGATCCCGACGCCCAGGTAAAAGTGATCGAAGGGTTGATTTGGCGCAAGGTTGACGGTATAGCCATCAGTTGCAGCGATCCGGCAAAAATCAGGGGAGTCATCGCCAAAGCAGCGGCTGCCGGTATTAAAGTGGTTACCATGGATGCCGATTGCCCGAACAGTAAAAGGATTTTTTATTGCGGCACCGACAATTACAAGGCCGGTTGGGCTTGCGGCGAAGCCATGGCCAAAATTTTGACTAAAAAGGGCTGGACGGCCAAAAAATTAAATACCGCGGTTCTCACCGGCGGCATTGAGGCCGACAATTTAAATGAACGGATCAGGGGTTTTAAAGACGCTGTCGCTGCGGCGCAAATTAAATTAAATTATAAAGCCCTGCTGGCTTGTAACGATGATATAAGCACCGGAGCCAAAGTAGTGGAAGCATATATTAAAAATCATCCCGAGACCCAAGTGTTTTATTTTGCAGGCGGCTGGGCATTCTTGGGCCCTGCGGAATCAATGCCTCTTTATCAGGAATGGTGTAATCACGGCGGGATTGCCGTATCGATGGATACTGCATTTTCGGTGATTCAGGCAGCCCAAAAGGGTTTTGCCCAGGCGCTGGTAGGCCAGGATTTTCGAAGAATGGGAGAGTTAACCGTTAACTATTTGGTATGCGCCGTAAAAGGGCTGCCGATTCCCGATAAATTTATTGACAGCGGACTTGAACGAGCTGATCCATCGAATTACGATCAACTACTTAAAACTAAAAAACCCTGGGATGTAAAATGAAATTAATTAGTTCTTCTCTTCGACAAATAAAAATTCCTCAGGTTAAGCTGAACTCGCTGCGCTCCAAGTTTATTTTGAGCTTTATCGTGCTCAGCATTGTGCCCATGATTTTATTGGCTTTTTTTTCGTACCGGATATATCTCGGAATCTTACAAAGCAATGTCCAATCGTATTCCAGTGAAGTACTGGATCGGGTGGAACGCAACATGGGGATTTATTTGAGCGATCTCGAACGGGTTTTGGATTTGCGCAATGATTATTACAATGTCCAGTTTATCAAACTTAGCCTGGCGGGAGACATTGAAGGCAACACTAAATTTACCTCCCGTTTGTGGGAGAATCTGAACAGTTATAAACAATTGAAAACCGATTTACGGGATGTGGCGATTACCACTTTGGATGGAGTGACTGTTAGTTGTTACGGCGTGTTTCATACTGATGTGTCGCAAAACGAGTTGTTTCAAACACTGATTAACCGTACCGCCAAAGAAGATACGCTGGCTATTTGGGGGCCCCATCCCGATTGGTTGGGCGGCAGAGTTTTTACGGTCGGAAAAGCTATCCGGGGCGATTATGATAATTTTTTAGGAATTATGAGTATTGATGTGGATGTGGAACTGCTGGACCAAATTTGCAAAAATATTCATTTGGGCAAAACCGGTTATGTAATGTTGGTTGATGATTCCGGTCAAATCATTTATCATCCCAAACCGGAAATGGTCGGAAAATCTTTAAGTTTTTTAATCGGCAAACCGACGTTTAAGGAGTGGAAGCAAGGTTTTGATACGATGCTGGGGCCCGGCAACCAGGTGATAACCGTCAAAACATTTACCCCCGCCAATTGGGAGATTATAGGTCTATCCAATAAGGTGGAATTGACGGGGGAGATGCAAAAGATTACCAGTCTTTCATTGATAATCATTTTTGGGACGATTGCCGCGTTGACATTAGTTGCCGTCTTTCTGGCCGGGTTGCTTACAAAACCGTTAAAGGAACTCCAACATTCTATGGGGCAAGCTTCTGAGAATTTAAATACCAATGTGGAAATTCGCACGAATGACGAAATCGGGCAACTGGGAGATTCTTTCAATCAGATGCTCAGGCGGATTAGGGAACTGATGGAGCAAAGCTTACTGGAACAAAAGAAACTGCGCCGTACGGAGATGATTGCCTTACAGGAACAGATTAAGCCGCATTTTATCTATAATACCCTGGATTTAATCATTGGACTTTTAGAAACTAATAAAAATGAAGAAGTCATCAATATGGTTGAAGCGCTGGGGGCTTTTTTCCGGATTAGCCTCAGCCATGGACAGGAATTTATTTCGATCCGCGAGGAAGCTGAGCATGTGCGAAATTACCTTTATATTCAAAGGTTTCGTCATGGCGACAAGTATGATTATACAATAGATATCCAAGAAGAAATCCTGGATAACAAGACCTTGAAGTTGATTTTACAACCTTTGGTGGAAAACGCAATATACCACGGCGTACAGGAGCTGGAGGGCCCCGGTGGTTTGATCATCATCAAAGGCTATAGCATGGACGGTCAAGTTCATTTTGAAGTGATCGATAACGGAAAAGGGATGTCACAAACATTGGTCGCAGAGATAAATTGTTGCCTGCGAGGCGTTTCTACCGTAGAATCGGGAAAAAAGTTTTTTGGTTTGCATAATGTTCATGAACGGATTGGATTAGCTTTCGGGAAAGAATACGGGGTTACGATTGAAAGCAAGTTAGATGTCGGCACCACAGTAATGATCAATTTGCCCCTGATGGGAACTCAGAATGACTTCGCAACCAATTTCCACTCAATATAGTGTTATAATTAGCCTTTGGGGGTGAAAGGATGACGAGCTTATTATTGGTGGAAGACGAAGAAGCCATTAAACAAAAACTGATGGGCAACACCCAATGGGCTGAATATGGTTTTGATCCGGTTTTTGGGGCGTGTAATGGGGTAGAGGCGTTGGCAATATTGGAACAAGGTGCCATCGATATCATGGTGACGGATGTCCAGATGCCCAAGATGAATGGCATCGAGTTGATCAAAGAGGTCAAAAAACGCAACTATCAAATGAAAATTATAGTTATTTCCGGTTTTGCCGAATTTGAATACGCCCAGGAATCCATCAAACTCAATGTAGCGGACTATCTTCTAAAACCATTCGCCAGTCGCAGGTTGCTGGAGATCTTATTGCGGCTGAAGAAACAGATCGAACAGGAACAAGCTGAAAAATGCGAACTTGAAAAGCTACGGGAAAACCTAAGGAAAAATATTCAGGCCTTACGGGAAAAGTTTTTTATGAATTTGTTGAATCACAATTTAGCCAATATGGATATGGTGGCTGAGTTGCAGTTTCTCGGTTTTGAACATTTGGCGGAAATGCCTTATCAAGTGGTGGTCGTAGAAATTCCCGAGGGATTATTGCGTGGGACCAATGAAGAGGAGAAGTATCTGTTAAACTTCCAGTTTAGCGAGGAAGTTAAGCAGCTATTGGCAGGGAGTCCATATAACCATTTTGTGGTGAATCAAATGCGTAATCAGGCCATAATAATTTTCTTCGCTCCCGATCAAGACTTGGCGGTCCGGGTGGAGGAATACCTAGCTAAGCTGCAATTGGCCTTAAAACAACCTATTATTATTGGAGTTGGCGGTCAATACCGGGGCTTTCAGGATTTGGCCGTCTCCTACCGTGAAGCCAGAGTCGCCTCCCAATATCGCTACATTCATGGGGCAAATCGGGTTTTTGCCATCAGTGACGTAAACCTGGATAATCCCTATTATCATAAATATTTCTATTCTCTTTATCAAAACCGGATTTTTGATGATTTAAGAGTGGGAGCCCATCCGGCGATTCATGAAGATATCAAAAGTTTTATCGCAGAGATGCGTTCGTCAGATATGCCTCCCGAATCTCTGCGGATTATTGCCAGCAATCTGATATTACTGACGTTTACCACGCTGAACGAACTTGGTTACAGTACCGGGGAGATGTTTGAAACCTCTTTTTCGCCATTGAAAGAAGTGGCTTGTACGGAGAGTTTAGATGAATTAGAGAATTTTTTAAATAATTTTTACGAGCAAATTAATCAATATGCCAGCCAAAAAAGATTATCACTGAATCAAAATTTAGTGGATAAAATTCGCAGGCATATTGATGAGAACTATGCGGATGATATAACTCTATCGGATATGGCTATCCAATATAAGATTAGCCCCGGGTATTTAAGTTTACTTTTCACCGAACGCACCGGTAGAAATTTTATTGATTATCTAACTGAGAGACGGATTAAAAAAGCCCAGGAATTATTGAAACACTCCGATATGAAAATTTACGAGATTGCCGGAGCGGTCGGATATAATGATTCCTACTATTTTAGCAATTGTTTTAAAAAGGTTGTGGGAACAACTCCCCGGGAATTCCGGGAGCAAAACAATTAAGTGCTTTGAAATGAGATATAATGGCGAATAATCCGGATTTGATACTGTCAAGCTAAGGAAATTATTTATCGACCGAAAAGAGATGATATTGATGCCGAAACGGGAAGATATTCAAAAAATATTATTGATTGGTCCGGGGCCGATTGTAATTGGCCAGTCCGGCGAGTTTGACTATGCGCTCCATCAAGCCTGCCGGGTCTTAAAACACGAGGGTTTTAAAACTGTCCTCATTAATAGTGACCCGATAACTTTAGCCACCGATATTACGGAGACCGATACGGTTTACATTCAGCCTTTAACGCTGGAAAGTTTATTGCAAGTTATCGAGCTCGAAAAACCCGATGCCTTGCTCTCGGTCTTCGGAGGGCAGATTGCCGTTAACTTGGCCTATTTGTTGGCACAGTCCGGGCGGCTGGACCAATTTCCAATTAAATTTTTAGGAAGCGACGGCCATATCTTTGAAAAAACTGAGGATCGTTTACGATTTCGTGAATTAATAACCGGACTTGGGCTTAACCTTCCTTCCGGCGCGATTGCCACTGGTATTGATGAAGGAATGGCCATTGGGCAACAAATCGGATTTCCTGCTGTAATCCGGGCATCTTTAGCTTTAGAAGGTGCTGGAGTCATGGTGGCATACAATATGGAGGAATTGGAGGAGTTCATTGAGATTGGCTTTAATGCCTCTCCGATTCATCAAGTTTTAATCGAAAAATCATTATCTGGTTGGCGGGAATTGGAATTCGAAGTCATTCGAGATTCCTATGACCAATGTTTAATTGTCTCTTCGGTGGAGAGTATTGATCCGCTTGGGGTTCATATTGGTGATAGTGCAGTAACCATACCGGCGTATGACTTAGCACCATTAAATTATGTTGATTTAACTGAGATTTGCAAAAAAATTATTAAGAAATTGGGAGTTGTAGGAGGAATGAACCTGCAATTAGCCATGAATCCGGCTAGCGGCGAAGTGGTTATCATTGAGGTCAATCCTAGATTCACCAAGAGTGGGGCATTGGTCGCTAAGGCAACCGGATTTCAAATCCCGGCAGTTACGTCTAAGTTGGCAGTAGGTTATGATTTGAATGAAGTTCTGGCGGATAGCCACTGGCAAAGCCAGCCTACCTGGGATTATTGTGCAGTAAAATTACCTTGCTTCAGTTTTGAGAAATTTCCCGAAGCCGACCAAGTCTTGGGGACCACGATGAAATCGGTCGGTGAGGTAATGGCATTAGGATGTGATTTCAAAGAAGCGTTTCAAAAAGCCATTCGTTCTATGATGAATAATCGCTATGGTTTGGGAGCGGATGGGCGCGATATGGATGAGTCAAAGCTGTCTCTGGTGCAGATCAAAGAGAAGCTTATCAATCCTAATGTAGAGCGATGGTTTTACTTACGTTACGCCCTGAAATCGGGAATGTCGGCGCAAGAAGTGGCTAATCTATCGAAACTAAGTAACTGGTTTATTAAGGAGATTCAGGAATTGGTGGCGCTTGAGAAAGAGTTGACCACCTATGCCTTATATAATCTGACTCCCGCAATTTTATTACAGGCCAAAAAATGGGG
>DNPP01000210.1:1550-6699 GCA_003501365.1 Bacillota bacterium | reverse complement strand
TACAGGCCAAAAAATGGGGCTTCTCCGATATTCAACTTGCTTATTTGTTACGAACCACCGAGGATGATGTCAGAGCGACCCGTCTTAAAAAGGAAATCCAAAGCTCCTATGTGGCAATTGAACCGGTGGGGCTTGGTGTTGAACAAAGTTCTTATCTATTTTCCACCTATAGTCCGAAGGGTACACCGGAAATTAAAAAGAATCCCAAGGTAATGATTATTGGTTCCGGAGCCACCCGCATCGGTCAGGGAGCAGAGTATGATTATTGTATTGCGCATGCCGCCCGAGCGGTAATCGAGTCGGATTATGTCAGTATGATTGTGAATTGCAATCCTTCCGCTGTTTCGACCGATCCGGCTAATTCGGATCTTCTCTATTTCGAACCCCTGGTCAAAGAAGATATTGTAAATATTATTAGCAGAGAGGAACCTACGGCAGCTATTGTTCAGTTTAGCGGCAGGGCCGCTCATACTTTGGTAAACCTTTTACAAAAATCCGGTATTAAGATTTTGGGAACTCCATCGGCGAGTTATGAGCACAGCGGCAATTGGGGCCTTGTAAGAGAAATGCTGAACAAATTGAATTTACCCTTTCCGGGAAGTGGGACAGCGGTTGATATCAAAGGCGCTATCGAGGTGGCCGCTCAAATCGGGTATCCCATGATCATCCGGCCTTCCTTTGCGATGGAAAATCCGCTCAAGATTATTTACGACGCTCAAGATTTAAAGGGATATGTTGCAGACGTGAAGGGGATTGTCCCGAATAATCCGCTCTTGATGGAAAAATTTTTGGATGATGCCATCGGTGTAGTGGTGGATTGTGTTTATGACGGCAAGGAATTGGTAATATGCGGTATTGTCGAACAAATCGAGGAAGCCGGCATTAACCCTTCCGATTGTGCGTGCGTTATCCCGCCGTATTCTATCGGTGAGTCGTTTATTGCTAAAATCAAGGCCAATACGCGTTTACTGGCTGAGGAGTTGCAAATTAAAGGTCTACTGAACGTACAGTATGCCATAAAACACGACTCGCTATTTCTACTACGGGTTAGTCCCCAAGTCGATCCATTGTTACCATTTATCAGCAAAGCTACGGGAGTCGATTGGATTGCTGCGGCTACTCGGATTATGCTGGGTAATTCCATTCAAGAACAAGGACTTCGGGAGGTTACTCCCAGCCATATCACAGTTAAAGAGGCAGTATTTTCTTTTGATAGATTTCCTGGTATTGATACCGTATTGGGACCGGAGATGCGTTCCAGTGGAGCCGTGATGGGTATTGACGTTAATTTCGGAATGGCCTTCATCAAATCGCAACTAGCTGCCGGCGAAAAAATACCCAGTGGAGGCAGGGTTTTTCTGAGTATCCGCGATGAAGATAGGCGGTTATTCATCTCAATCGTGCGTCAATTAATTGATTTGGGCTTTACTATCATGGCGGTGGAAGAAACGGCGACGGCCCTAAATCGTAATAACCTGACATGCCAGACTGTATTCAATGTGGGTGAAGGTCGGCCCAATATCGTGGATAAGATTAAAAACGGGGAAATCGATTGGATCATCAGCATTACAGCCGGACGTAAAACTAGATTGGATGAAGTTCAGGTTAGAAGCACGGCGGTCCAACGCGGGATTCCGATTACGACAACAGTTTCAGCGGCTCAAGTAGCTGTGATGGGTTTAACCCAGTATCTGCATCATCCGGTAGGATTTAAATCATTGGCAGAGTATTATCAAAAATAAAACGATAAGGCTTGGTTCGAATTCGAAGGATTGCCATTTCGATTGCCAATCAACCGTCTGTCAAGACCGAGCCAACTGTAAAACCGAACAACCGAAATCAAGGAGAAATCGTAAATGAAGCGAATCATTTTTGCCGTACTATTGTTGGGATTAGTCATTCCTGCTATCGCTGGCGCCGAATTAGCGGACAAAACCCGCGTCGCGGCCCTCGCAGGAAATGTTGGACTTGCGATGGTTAAAATGATGAATGAACCTTCCAATACAAGTTTTGAGGTTTTTAAAACTCCCGATTTGGCTGTGGGGAAACTCATAGCCGGGGAGGCGGATATCGCCGGATTGCCAACCAGCACTGCAGCAATAATGTATAATAAAGGGGTTGCGGTTCAAATTGCGGCGATTATTGGCTGGGGGGTCATGTATATTGTCGGTAATGATCATTCCATTAAGCGGTGGACTGATTTAAAAGGGAAAGAGATTTACGTATCAGCCAAAGGGGCTATCTCCGATATTTTATTGCGTTATCTGATCAGCAAGAATGGTCTTGATCCGGAACGGGATGTCAAGATTCAATACATCGCCAGTTCAGTGGAGCTAGCTCAGCTGGTAGCTGCCGGCAGGGTCCAACTTGCGGCAATGCCGGAACCTTGGGTGACTGAGGTGCTGGAGAAGAGTCCTCAACTAAAAGTAGTATTGGATTTTCAAAAGGAATGGCAGCGGCTGGAGAAACAGGGAACCGCTTATCCTCAAACCTGTATCGTAGTACGAAAAAAGTTTGTAGAGGAGCATCCGGAGGCGGTGCGGGGCTTCTTAAGGGAATTGAAAGATTCGATCGATTGGGTTAATCGTCATCCCCAGGCCGCCGGCTTGTTAGGCCAGAAATATGTCCAGATCGCAGCCCCTGCGGTGGAGAACGGACTAGGACGCACTAACTTACGATTTGATGAAGCGTTTAAGGTTCGGACAGCAATTGGACTCTTTTTCCAACGATTACTCGAATTTTCACCGGACTCAATAGGAGGTAAAGTGCCTGATGCGGGCTTTTATTACCAGCCGTAATTGGCTGGGTGGCTTGGCAATTATTTTGGTACTAATAGGGTGGCAGCTAGCAGCCACTCTTATTCATATGCCGCTAATCTTACCGACGCCGCAGGAGGCTTTGATTCAGATCATCGCTTTAGTAAAGACTGCAGATTTTTGGCATCACCTAGGCGCTTCGATGGGCCGCGGGATACTGGGATTTACATTAGCGCTTTTTATGGCTTTGCTCATTGGAACCGCTGCCGGTAAAAATGATTGGATAGAAGCTTTTTCCCGGCCCTTAATCATCCTCATGCGCAGCACTCCGGTAATGTCGGTAATTATTCTGGCTATGATCTGGTTCAGGCGGGACAATGTACCGGTATTTGTCACATTTCTAATGGCCTTTCCGATTGTGATACAAAACATTATCGAAGGGATCCGTTGTATCGACAGTCAATTGATGGAGATGATTAAAACCTATCATGTTAATGGATGGCGGCGTTTATTCCAGTTTTACCTCCCGTCGGTGGTGCCTTTTTTAGCAGCCGGGATCAGTGCCGGACTCGGGATTACCTGGAAAGTATTGATCGCGGCCGAGGTCTTGGCCTATCCTAGCTGGGGAATCGGTTCGCAAATGGATACCGCGCGGGTATACCTCCAAACGGACAAGGTGTTTGCCTGGACCTTAATTGTAGTGGGATTGGGATTAATTTTTGATTATTTTCTGGATTATTATTTAAAAAAACCTTTTACTAGTTGGAGAAAGAATGGCAATGCTCAAAGTTGAACATATTTCAAGGAGTTTTGGGCCACTTCAGGTGTTAAAAGATTTTTCACTGGAGTTTCCCGAGGGAGAGATTACGGCAATTTTGGGGCCTTCCGGTTGCGGTAAAACTACCTTGTTAAATATCATGGCGGGTTTACTAGAGGCTGATCAGGGGAAAGTAGGGACTACCGATCAGGTTAGTTACCTGTTTCAAGAACCCCGATTACTGCCCTGGTTAACAATCGAGGGAAATATCACGTTGGTGTTGCAAGAAAAAATACCGAACCGGGAAATCAAGGAGCGGGTTAATGAAAATTTGGAAGCCACCGGACTTTCCGAGTATGCTGATTATTATCCTTCCCAGTTGAGCGGGGGAATGCTGCAACGGGCGGCGATGGCCCGCGCTTTTTCATATGATGCGCCGCTTTTACTGATGGATGAGCCATTTAAGTCATTGGATATGAAGACCCGTTACCGGCTGATCGATGATTTTTTGTTATTATGGCGGCGGAAGCCCCGGACGGTCATTATGGTAACCCATGATGTCAGAGAAGCGGTTATCCTTGGAGGAAAGATCGTGGTCTTATCGGAAAAGCCCCCCACAGTATTGGGAGAATATCAAAATAAGCGGGATTCGAAAGAACTGTTGCCAGGGGACGTTTCGGATTTGGAAGTGAAGATATTGAGATTGTTGCTTGAAAATTAATAGGAAGCCAGCTTGCAAAAAAATCCTAATAATGGTATTCTATTTAGTGAGTGAGCACTCACTTTTAAAATCAGGTGAATGAAAAATGGGTAAAGTTGAAGATTCCATCGAAAAAATAATCCAGGCTACTATCCGGGTTGCATTTGAGAGAGGATTTGCCAATACCAGGACTGCTGATATTGCCAAAGAAGCCGGCGTTTCCGAAGGGTTAATTTTTAAATACTTTCCTACCAAGAGTCATTTATTTGCCATTATTATTAAAGGGGTTTTTCAGCGGCTCAAAGCGGGAGCCGATGCAATAATTACCCAAGAAAACATGACTGCAAGCGTCAAACTCGATGCCTTAATCGACTATCATTTTAACTTCTTCAGTAAACAGTATAATATCATTTTTTTAATTCTGGGTCATTCCGAACGTAAAAGCGTTGAATTGGAACCTGTTATCGAGCATGCATTAAAACCTTATACACAATTAATGGCGAAAGTTATTAATGCGGGAATGGAAAGCGGAGAATTTCGAAGTTGTAACGCCGAAACGATTGCCATGGCCATTATTGGCTCAATGCAGTTTAATTTAATCTCGAAATTATTGCTAGATAACACCGGTGATTTGGAAGCGACTAAAAATGAGGTTAAAGAATATATTTTATCAGGAATTAAGGCGATTAAATAATTTTAGGGGTGAGTTCAAATGCAGGGGATAGAGAAAAAAGGATTATTGATCGCGATCGCAATCGCTATTGTTTTGCTTATCAATGGCTGTGGTTACAAAAAGCAGGATGGGCAGATTCAAGCTACCGGAACTGTTGAAATGACCGAGACTACCATCAGCAGCAAAGCCAATGGCCGAATTGTCCAGATCCCGGTAAGCGAGGGAGAGCAGATTAAGCAGGGCGAGCTGCTTGCCGAGTTGGA
>DNPP01000210.1:0-1219 GCA_003501365.1 Bacillota bacterium | reverse complement strand
TATGATGCCGCTAAAGTCGATTTACAAAGGAATAAACAATTATATCAAGACGATCTGATCGCCAAATCGCAATATGATCCGATTGTGACGAAAGCCGATGTAACTTTTGCCCAAGTGAAACAAGCAAGGTCCAACCTGGATCTTTTGCAGGTTCAACTTAGTGACGTTAAAATATTCGCTCCGATTAAGGGGATACTTTCGGCTAAATTAGTTGAACCCGGAGAGCTCGTTTCTTCCGGTACAGCTTTATTTACAATTCTTGATTATAAGAAACCATGGGTGAAGATTTATTTACCGTTAAAAGAAGTGGAACGAATAACTCTAAATCAAAAGGCCTATGTAAAACTGGATGTTTCCGGCACAAAGTTTTATGGCCGGGTTTCATTTATATCCGATGAGGCTGAATTTACACCCAAAGATTTTTTAAGTAAAGAGGAAAGAGTTAAACAGGTGTTTGCAGTTAAAATCGAGTTGAATAATAGAGATGGGCTTTTAAAAGCGGGATTGCCGGTGGATGTTTGGGTGGAAGAAAAATAACGGAGAAGACTTATCATGAATGCAATCCGGATTCATAATTTAACGAAAACATATGGACACATTGTGGCCATTGATAATTTGACGATTGATATTGAGGCCGATCAGATCTTCGGTTTTTTAGGGCCCGATGGCGCGGGGAAGACCAGTCTTTTTCGGATTTTATGTGGTATATTAAGTGTTACCCAAGGAGAATTAGCGGTGTTGGGAATTGATGTTCTTAAAAATCCGGAACGACTCAAGCAGGAACTGGGCTATATGGCTCAAAAATTTGCATTGTATGCTGATTTAACAGTCAGGGAAAATTTGGATTTCTTTGCGGACCTTTTCAAGACGCCCGCCCAAGGCTTGGGGCAGCGGAAGCTGGAATTGCTGCGTTTTGCAAATCTGATTCAATTTCAAGACCGATTGGCCGGGAATCTTTCCGGAGGAATGAAACAGAAGTTGGCTTTATGTTGCACTCTTATTCATACGCCTAAGGTTTTAATCCTGGATGAACCCACGACCGGAGTAGATCCTGTATCTAGGCAGGAGTTTTGGGATATGCTACTGCCTTTACCCGGGCAGGGTACCACCGTTATTGTAAGTACGGCTTATATGGACGAGGCAGAAAAGTGCGGCCGGGTAGCGATGATGAGTTCCGGCAAGATATTAAAGGTCGGTACTCCCTTGGAGTTAAGACAAC
>DNPP01000285.1 GCA_003501365.1 Bacillota bacterium | reverse complement strand
GTCTATCCCAATATTGAAAATTATTTTTGGGAACTGATCAACAAGGGTATTAAAAACGCGGAAAAGCAGTTTGAAGCGTACGGATTGAGAATCATTAGAAGATACGTAGATAGTTATAAGGTTGAGGATCAAATTGCCGTTATTAATGAACTTTTAGAAGAATATAGCCTTCATGGCCTGGCCTTTGTACCATTACACCCTGTTAAACTAAATGAATTAATTGATAATCTAACCAGCCGGGGAATTCCTGTGGTGACCTTCGATAGTGATGCCACTTTAAGTAAACGGCTCTGTTTTATCGGAGATAATGCCGTTAAAGGTGGAAGTATAGCTGGGAAATTAATGGGCCTTTTTTTGGGAGGTAAGGGTAATGTAGTCATAATGAGGGGGCAAAAGAATTTACTGCCCATTCAACAAAGGATAACCGGCTTTATGGAAAAAATAGCGGCCGAATTTCCAGATGTTAAAATAGTTGATTCTTATGACATTTATGATGATCAAGGCGGCTACGAAAAGCGAATATACAATATTATCAGCCAAATTTTTAGTGATTCTCCAGTAAAGATCGACGGAATTTTTGTTACTAATACTTTAATCGGTTTGGTCGGAAAGGCCATAAAAGATATCGGCATTCAAAATGTTAAATTGATAGGCTTTGATTATTCGGAAACAGTTGAGACATTACTGAAAGAAGATATGGTTTCCGCAACTATATGTACAGATCTGAATTTTGAAGGTTATGAGGCGATCAGGATTTTGTATGAATATATCACCGCTCAAGTAAAGCCGAAAACGGATTGTATTTTTACTAAATACGAAATCATGATCAAAGAAACTTTATAAAAAATAAAATGAACGGCTAAATCGTAAAGCTGGAGGCTGTTATGAAGATTGGCAATAAAATATATAGTAAAGCGGAACTTCAAAAAAGGATTGGCAATTTAGGTCAAATTGGTGGAGTGCGTCATTATGAACTGCTTGAAGGGAGTAATAAGGGTACTCGAGCGATTGATGTAAACACCGGTTCAGGATTTAATTTTACTATATTACCTGACAGGGGTATGGATATTTCAAGGGCGTCGTATAAAGGAATGAATCTTGTATACCAAACCCCGAACGGGGAAGTCAATCCTGCTTTTTATCAATCGCAAGGCTCCGAATGGCTGAGGACATTTTTTGCCGGCCTTCTTACGACTTGCGGCCTTACTTATTTGGGTCCTCCCGGCAAGGATGGGGATGACGATCTCGGACTTCATGGCAGGTATAGTGCCAGCCCGGCAAGACAGGTTTGCGATCTTTCCCGTTGGGAAAAAGATGAATATCGGATTGAACTTTCGGGCCATCTTGAAGAAAGTATTCTATTCGGCAGCAAAATCAGGCTTAATCGAACTATAATGTCACAAATAGGATTAAAGTCATTATATATTGAGGATATTGTTGAGAACTACGGCTCAACGGATTCCCCCTTTACAATACTATATCATATTAATATTGGCTTTCCAGTGCTGGATAAAAACTCCAAATTAGTCGTATCTTCGAACAAAATTTTTTCATATGATGAGCTTTCTAAATCAGGAATTATTAAATTTAATCAATTTTCAGAGCCGATAGCCAATTACCAAGAACAAAATTTCTTTCATGAAATGCTCGGAGATAAGGAAGGTTATGCGTATGCAGCACTAATTAATACGGAAATAGAAAATGGCATAGGGGTCTATATCAAATTTGCAATAGCCAATCTCCCCTATTTATCTGAGTGGAAGATGATGGGCGAAGTAGATTATGTAGTGGCTTTAGAACCTTGTAATACAAAATGTAAAAATCGAGGAGACCTCCGCCGGGAGGGTATACTGCCCATGATAGAACCCGGAGAGTCTAAAAAAACGGAAGTGGAGATCGGAGTACTTGTCGGCGAAAAAGAGATTAGTGATTTTGTAAGCAAAATCGATGCCATTAAAAAAATTAAATAGGGAGGTCTATACAATGGTTGATATCAAAGATTTATATGAATGGTGTAAAATTCCGGCTGAAAAACTTGAGGGTCATCGTGATTTGAAGGTTCCTTTCAAAATGGTCAAAGACTCCGATGCAATGGGTGAACTTATGGCCAGAGAGTTTGTTGATGAGATTAAAGCAGCTAATGCGGAAGGACGAATTTTCAGAGCGATTGTTCCCTGCGGGCCTAAATCTTGGTATGCCCCATTTACTCGGATAGTTAACAAGGAAAGAGTTTCCCTCAAGAATTTAGTTGTCTTCCATATGGACGAATGTCTTGATTGGGAAGGAAAACTTTTGGCTAAAAATGATCCATATAATTTTAGAACATTTATGGAAAAATATTTCTATGGCGGGATCGACAGCGATTTAGCCGTACCTTTGGAGCAGCGTTATTTTATGGAACCCTCGAAAGCTGAATTGATTCGAAGCAAAATTCAAGCCGCTCCAATTGATCTTACACTGGGCGGTTTCGGTCAGGATGGTCACATCGCCTATAATCAATCCCGTCGACATCCATACAGCCATATTACTCTGGAGCAATTGAAGAATTGTTCCATTCGGATTCAGGATAATAATCTTGATACGATTATTGCTTTGGCCCACCGTAGTTTTGGAGGGGCTTACCAGTTCGTTCCTCCGATGTCGATTACTATGGGGGTTAAAGAGTGTTTATCGGCGAAAAAAATACGTCTTTACAGTGATACCGGCACCTGGAAGCAAACGGCTCTTAGGGTTGCTCTGTTTTCACCTACAACCGTGGAGTATCCTATTACATTATTGCAAACTCATCCTGATGCACGAATTACTACAACATATGAAACCGCCTGTCATCCATTATCATTAAATCCGGAATGGGAATTTGCGGGAGTAAATGCATGAATGTTTTAAAGCCGGTTATGGGAAATGAATTGAAGTATG
>DNPP01000488.1:38469-38957 GCA_003501365.1 Bacillota bacterium | reverse complement strand
AGTGTTCACTGGTCACGTGTCTGACGGCGCGGGAGGTGCGAGTGCTGCGTGATATTAACGTGGAGTTTCCAGTGGGGATAGGCTTGGTTCTCGTATGCGGCGTACGGTTGGCATGCGTCCCGCGCTCGGTGGAACTTAACGTAAGGAGGAATTAGCACCATGGGTTATGTGGCAGTTAAGGGCGGTACCGTAGCGGTTGAAAATGCTGAAAAGTTAGCGAAATATTTCCGGTTAAAAGGCCGCAGTCCCGTATTAAAAGTGGAGCAAATCCGTGATCAACTCCGTTTTATGGTTGATCGCGCGATGTCCGAAGGTTCAATCTATGCCCCGGACTTAGCGGCCATAGCCGTTAAGCAAGCAGAAGGGGACCCGATGGAAGCGGCATTTATTTTAAGAGCTTACCGTTCCACGCAACCGCGGGATTTTTACTCGCTGGTCGGGGATACACGGCAAATGCGGGTGATTCGCAGAATTTCCGCCACCTTTAA
>DNPP01000488.1:34478-38069 GCA_003501365.1 Bacillota bacterium | reverse complement strand
CGACGAGTTCCAGGAACCCCCTATTTTCCCGAAAATCGTTGATTTATTGCGGGAACAAGGCTTGTTAAAAGCCAGCCCCGGTTTGGAAATGACGAAACCGGATGCGGATATTACGCGGGACGGTTTAACTTTTCCCGCGACCCGGGCGGCCCGGTTACAAGTCTTAGCACGGGGCGAAACCGGCGGTATGGTTACCTTAGCCTACACCACGATGCGGGGCTATGGTAATATTCATCCAACGTTAGGCGAATTGCGGGTGGGATACTTACCGTTAAAAATTAAACATCCAGCCGGTCATGGTGAATTGGTGGTTGGCGAAGTGCTGGTTACGGAGGCCGAAGTCGTTTCGCAAAGTTTTGTAAGCGAAGCCGGAAAAGGAGAAGGGAAACCTACTTTTACCATAGGATATGGCCTTTGTTTCGGACAAAACGAAGAAAAAGCCATCGCCATGGCAATTTTGGAACGGGCGATCGATACCCGCGAGCCGCAAGCTCCGGCCCAGGATGAAGAGTTTGTATTATCCCACGTGGATGGGATCGAAGCAGCGGGATTTACTGCCCACTGGAAGTTACCCCATTATGTAACCTTCCAGTCGGAATTGGATCGGATTCGCAAGTCCCGGACTGTCAAAGAAAATGGAAAATGAGTCAAGGGGGTAAGTCGAAATGGCGGTTGAAACAACATTGGCAGCGACGAAAGGAAACTTACTCAATTTTGCCTTTGTGGATGAAAATACCAAGCGGGAAATCCGGCGGAAATTGCTAAAGGCGGTAGCCATTCCCGGTTATCAGGTTCCCTTTGCCTCCCGGGAATTACCGATTGCCCGAGGCTGGGGGACGGGCGGCTTACAGATTACCATGGCCATTATTGGACCGGACGATATTCTCAAAGTGATTGACCAGGGCTGTGACGGGGTTGTTAATGCGGTAAATTTACGTAATTTGCTTGTAAAGACAACCGGGGTTGCTACGACATATCGGACTGAAGAGGCGACCATCATTCAAACTCGGCACCGGATTCCCGAAAAAGCATTACGGAACGATCAAATCCTGGTGTTGCAGGTGCCCTATCCGGAACCGCTACGTCGGGTGGAACCATCCGAACAAGTTACCCGGCAAATGCACGGCGAGAATGATTACAGCCTTGCCTGGCTGGATCTTTATGAACGAGTGGTCCGCTGGGGGGAAATTACAATTGGCTCGCAGTACCCTGTCCTGGTTAACGGGCGATATATTATGAGTCCTTCACCGATTCCCCGCTGGGATTTGCCGAAGTTGAATATGGCGGAGACCTTGTTTCTGTTCGGGGCGGGACGGGAGAAACGGATTTATGCCCTGCCGCCGTATACTTCGGTTAAACCTTTGGAATTTGAAGATTACCGTTTCCGGGTCGAAGATTTTTCCGGCAAATGTTGTCATCGTTGCGGCAGTACCAAGTCTTATTTGGATGAGACCTATAACGCCGCCGGCGGCGAACGTTTTTATACCTGCTCCGACTCGGATTTTTGCGACGAGCGGTTGCGTAACGGGAAGGGAAAGGGATCAGCCGATGCGTAACATCAATGCCGAAGAAATCATGAAAGTAGAAGGACTTACCAAGATATACGGACCGAATTGTCCGGATTGTGTTAAAAAGACCGGTCCCGAATGGGGTACCAATCAATGCCCGGCTTGTGGTTCAATTGTGGCTTGTGCCGATATCAATTTTTCCGTGTCCCAGGGTGAGATTTTAGGAATCGTTGGTGAAAGCGGTTCGGGAAAAAGTACCATTATCCGTTGCTTATATTTTGATTACGAGGCTACTGCCGGTTCGCTATACTTTGCGAATTATGCCGAAACGGCGAATGCGTTTCAATTATCCTTACAAAAAAAACGGCACTTGCGAAATTATCTATTGGGTATGGTGTATCAACATCCTCATTTGGGTTTGCGGTTGGACTTTACCGCCGGTGGAAATATTGCCGAAAAGCTGCTTTCGGCCGGCGACTATCATGTGGGACGGATCAGGGAAAAGGCAGGCGAATTGTTGGAACGGACCGAAGTTCCGCTATCGCGGATGGATGATTTGCCGCGACATTTTAGCGGTGGCATGCAGCAACGGGTTCAAATTGCGAAAGCCATTGCCAATCAACCTCAAATCGTCTTGCTGGATGAGGTGACCAGTGGTCTTGACCTCTCCGTTCAGGCGAAGGTGCTCGATCTAATCAAACATTTGCAGCGGGAACTGAATATGACCATGATTATCGTATCCCACGATTTGGGTGTTATTCGGCTTTTGACCGACCGGACGATGGTTGTCAAAAATGGGCATATTGTGGAGATCGGTCTAACCGACCAGATTTTAGAAGATCCGCAACATGAATATACGCAATTGCTGGTAAGTTCATTGTTGTAAGGAGGGAAAAACATGAATCCGATTTTACAGGTAAGTGGTTTGGAAAAGGATTTTTGCATGTATACTCAGAATGAAAAAATCATCAAAGGTTGTCAGGAATTGAATTTTTTCTTAAACCAGGGACAATTCCTCGGCATCTACGGGCCCAGCGGCGCCGGTAAGTCAACGATTCTAAAATGTATTTATCGTACCTATCTGCCCAGTGCCGGCCGGATGATTTATCATTCCAAGCTTTTTGGCAAGGTTGATTTAGCGGCGGCTACCGAACAACAAATTTTGGCACTGCGCCACCAAGAAATGGGATATATCTCCCAGTTTCTTCAGGTCATTCCCAGAGTTTCAGCTCAGCAGATAGTAGCCGAAGGTTTAATTAATCGGGGAGCGGAATCCGGCGCAGCTTTGGCAAAAGCCCAAGCGTTACTGGGGAGGTTAAATTTACCGGCAGAGCTATGGGATGCTTGCCCATCGACTTTTAGCGGCGGAGAACGTCAACGGGTTAATATCGCCCGGGGTGTCATCAGTAAACCGCGTTTGTTGTTGCTGGATGAACCGACCGCCTCCCTGGATATCAAGATGCAACACGCGGTGCTGCAAATCTTGGCTGAATTAAAACAAGAGGGTACTACGATGATCGGTATTTTTCACGACCTGGATCTGATGCGTCAAATAGCCGACTTAAAGCTATCAATGGTGGATGGCGCCTTAACTGCAGTAGCGTAAGAAAACGGGATGAGAGGAGGTTGATCCGGTATGGCCAAAGTAATGATTCGCAATGCCATAATGGAAGATGGGGAGACATTCGTTCGGTTAATACTGCAACTGGGTTATGCAGCCACTCGTTTGGAAATGCAACGCCGATTGGAAACAATCCGGGTTAACCCTGAACAGCAACAGATTTTGGTCGCCCTCCAGGCAGATCAAGTGATTGGCCTAATTCACCTGCAACGTAGATTAAGCTTGATATCGGATTGTTCGGTGGAAATTGTTTCTCTCGTTGTTGCCGAGACATTCCGGAGTCAAGGAGTGGGTAAAGAGCTTTTGGATGCTGCTGAAGAGTGGGCTCACGGACAGAACATCACTGCCGTTATGTTGTATTCCAATTGTAAGCGGGAACTGGCGCATCGATTTTATTACCGTAATGGTTATGGCAAAATCAAAGACTCCATCATGTTGCAAAAAGAATTGGCTAGTAAATGA
>DNPP01000488.1:25470-34215 GCA_003501365.1 Bacillota bacterium | reverse complement strand
GATTGAATGACCCTTTGGCTGCTCCTGAACTATTTTCATCGTCAGATCCTGAAATGTAGTCGTAGGAGCCGGAAACATCCAAACTACCGTTGGGATTGGTGAACCACCGGTAAGTAGTGCCAAGTTCAAATTTATCGGTAGGGTTATAAGTAACCAAGGCCCCGATAAATGGACCGTCAAATTTCTGGGTGATTTTACCCGACCCGGATATACTGTTTGTACCGTCGGTATTTGCTAAAGCAAATTTGCCATTAATGGTGGTCTCGGAATTTTGGTAACCGATAATCCCGCCAATTTTAACGCTGTCATGGATAGTCCACCGGTAGACTCCTTCAATTTGCCACAATTTATTGTCTTGAGTAATCGAACTGTTTAATTGATAGGTATTGGAATCGGATCCGGAACCGCTATTATTGCCGTTTAATCGGGCAAAATCTGTGTTTCCATCCGCATATTTGCCGTTAATAGCCGGATTATCGTTAAATACATATCCCGAGTTGAGCGTATACATCCTACAGGGTGAATTAAATTCTCCTTTGACATAGATATTTTGGTTTTCCAAATTTAGATTGGTATCCAGTGTGAGTCCATTGTTTAATTCCTCATACCCCACCGATGTAAAAATCCTTCGGTCTACCGAGAGACTGGGAAAGCTCGATATGAGATTAATCAAATGCTATCCTGGCATAAAATAACATATTCAGGTTGAAAGATTTCGGTTCAATTTTCTTAAAGCGGGCACTTATCTCCGACACGCATTTCGGAATATTTCGGAATATGATCTAAAAGTTTTACAAATAGGTATACAAGCTTGACATTTGAAACAGAAAAAATATAAAATATGGATGAAAATGAAATGGATGAATGGGGTGTCATAAAATGCTTACTGAAGAAAGAAAACGAGCTATTCTTGATATTCTTCAAGAAAAAATGTCTGTTTCAGTAGGTGAACTCAGTGATTTATTTAATGTATCCGACGTAACCATTCGAAAGATATTGAACGAATTGGACAATTACGGATTTTTGAAACGGACCCGGGGTGGTGCGGTCAGTCTCGCCACTTCCATCCGGGAGTTTGAAGAGAAAGAAAAAGAAGCCAAAAATACCGCGGAGAAAAAGGCTATTGCTAAAAAAGCTTATGAACAGATTGAGGATGGCGAAACTGCTTTTATCGATGCCGGTTCGACTACCTTAGAACTGATTCGGTTCATTAAAAACGGTAACAAACGTAATATTGTGGTGATTACCAATGCAATTAACCTGGCGGTTGAGATGGTTGATGCTGAAGATATTGACTTAATTTTGATTGGCGGTAATGTCCGCCACCGAATTCTTTCTTGCGTAGGAGGGCTTACCGAGCGGGCGATTGAGAGTCTATATTTTGATAAAGTGTTTTTGGGCGCCAACTGTATCGACATTGAACATGGCGTAACGACCCCCAATACATATGAAGCCCAAGTAAAACAACAGATGTTAAAATCGGCTAAACAGAAAATCGTATTGGCCGATTCCAGTAAGTTTAATGAAACATCTTTGGTGAAGGTTTGCCCGATTGAGAGTATTGATTTGCTCATTACCGATTGGAATATACAGACAGAGTATATTAAGCAGATTCGCGAACTAGGGGTAACCGTTATTGTCGCCGAACCCGGTGAGTAAATTTTAGCTTTTTAGATGTGAATAAAAAATTAACAGAAAGAAGTGTTGCAAATGCCTTTAGTTACAAGTAAGCTGATGCTGGAGGATGCCCGGAGAGGCAAGTACGGGGTGGCTGCATTTAATATCGAAAATATGGAAATGGTTCAGACGGTGCTCGCGACCGCTGCTGAACTTCAGGCTCCGGTGATGATCCAAACCACACCGGGGACGATCAAATACGCCGGAGTGGAAATGCTGGCAGCCATGGTCCGGACCGCTGCCAAGTCTTGCCCGGTTCCGGTGGCACTCCATCTTGATCACGGCGAAAGTTTTGACCTGGCTGTGCAGACACTGCGAGCAGGGTATACATCAATCATGATTGACGGTTCCAAGCTTCCTTTCGCGGAAAATATTGCGGTTTCCAGGCGGGTAGTCGAGATGTCCCATGCGGTGGGTATTCCGGTTGAGGCCGAGCTCGGTAAGGTCGGCGGCAAAGAAGACGGCTTGGAAGTTAGTGACAAGTCCGCCAGTTTTACTGATCCTGCCGAAGCCAAAGAATTTGTATTCAAAACCGGGATTGATTCGCTGGCGGTCGCCATTGGGACAGCCCATGGTTTTTATAAGGGTGAGCCGAAGTTGGACTTTGAGAGGTTGGCCGAGATTCGCAAGATAGTTGATATCATTTTGGTATTACACGGGGCATCCGGCGTTCCGGATGATATGGTACGGAAAGCAATCACGCTTGGCGTCAGCAAAGTAAATTTCGCTACCGAGCTCCGGGCCGCATTGACCAGAGGAGTACGAGAGGCGCTGGTGGATCAAAGCATCATCGATCCCAAGAAATTTATGGTGAGCGGTAAAAAAGCCGTGCAGGAGATCGTCAAACAAAAAATCATCCTTTGCGGTAGCGCCAATAAGGCGATAGCCTAATAGTAAAAGCAGGATTGTATGATCCGTATTCGATATTGGTTACCAGGTAGTGGTTGGGAACTAAGGGTAAAGACCGGCTAAGGGCAGTAAATTAGCTGGTCTTTTTATTGCCTGGAGGAATTTATTTTGAAATAGATGATTAATCGTGTAGTTTCTATAGTTGGAGACAGCAGTATTACCAATACTATTGCTCTTTAATGAAGATTTGATATAATTGGAAATAGATTGGGCCGAGTCGATTGGACGCTATCACAATGAGGTAAATATATTGGACACCGGGAGGTGTCCCTTTTGATAAAAAAGAAAAGGCAAAGGATCCGGCTGTAGGCCTAAAACCTTTGGTAAACGGGATAGGCACCTTCTTTAAATAGAGCCATAAGCAATAGATAATCGATAATTTTAAGGTTGACTTTTATTGTCAAATTGCGTAACTTGTAATTGAAATTGGGTAAACCAATCGGAGGTGGATTTGAATATGCCGCAGCAATTAAGTGAAAAACTAATGCAAGCCATTCAGGTGATGGGGCGCGACTATTTAATACGAAAAATTGTTCTTTTTGGATCGCGTGCTCGGGGAGAGGCGAAGCCCACCAGTGATATTGACTTAGCTGTATATGCGCTGCCGGGATTTACTGATCAGGGGCGGTTTGCCAGTCGTCTGGATGACCTGGAGACTCTGTTGAAGATTGATTTGGTTTATGTGGATGAGGCTACGGATCGGAAACTGTTGGATAATATACGGCAAGAAGGGGTGGTAATCTATGAACAATCATCAAACCAAGTTTGAAAATTATACTCGGGCTCTCGTAAAGCTAAGAGAAGGGATCTTGAAATGCGATGAAAACGATGACTTGGATCGAGATGGTTTGATTCAGCGGTTTGAATTCACTTTTGAACTGGCTTGGAAAACGCTCCAGGCGATGTTTGAAAATGAAGGATTGATCGGTTTGAATTCCCCCAAAACGGTATTGAAAGAGGCTTTGAAAGCAGGATTAATTGATGATGAGGAAATTTGGTTGAAAATGTTGACGGATCGCAATTCCACCGCGCATATCTACAATGAACGGATGGCAATTGAGATTTGTAACCGGATCAGACAAGCACATGAAATGCCCTTAGAGCAACTGGCGGTTCGGATCGAAAAAAGGATAAAATAGAATGAGGTGACAGCCGATGAAGAGACGACCGCGCCTCTATCCATTCGCCGGATAAGACAGCCAAAGCGGTGGATATAGTAATGGAGCAGACCAAGTTGATGTGTCAAAATGGGAGTCGATAATTATGATAAGAGATTATGGAGGAACTTACAGTGTATTATAGTAACGGAAATTATGAAGCATTTGCCCGTCCTTTAAAACCGGCTGAGGTGGATAAAAAATCAGCATATTTAGTCGGCGCCGGTTTAGCATCCCTGGCAGCGGCCTGTTTTTTAGTACGAGATGGCCAGATGAAGGGCGAAAACATTCATATTCTGGAAGAACTTACTATCGCCGGCGGAGCCTGCGATGGTATCAAAGAAAGTGAAAAAGGGTTTATTATCCGCGGCGGCCGAGAGATGGAAAATCACTTTGAATGCTTGTGGGATTTGTTCCGTTCCATTCCTTCGATTGAGACGGCAGGGGTTTCCGTTTTAGATGAATATTATTGGTTGAATAAGCAAGATCCCAACTATTCTATGACAAGAGCAACGGTTAACCGAGGTGAGGATGCTCATACGGATGGTAAATTTGGCTTACGTCAAAAAGCCGCTAAGGAAATTGTAAAGCTATTTTTTACCAGAGATGAAGATTTGTATGATCGGAAGATTGCCGATGTATTCACGGATGAATTCTTTTCCTCCAACTTTTGGCTTTATTGGAGGACCATGTTTGCCTTCGAGGATTGGCACAGTGCGTTAGAAATGAAACTCTACCTTCAGAGATTCATTCATCACATTGGCGGCTTGCCGGATTTTTCCGCCTTGAAGTTTACCAAGTACAATCAATATGAGTCATTGATCAAACCCATGATAAAATATTTGGAAAGCCATGGCGTTCAGTTTCAATATGACACCAGAGTAATCGACGTTGCTTTTGATATTCAAAACGATAAAAAGCTTGCCCGCAAAATTATTTATGAACACGGCGGCAAGCAAGAATGGATTGAACTGACTAAAAATGATCTGCTGTTTATTACCAATGGAAGTTGCACCGAAAATTCCACCCTTGGCGACCAAGACCACGCGCCGGAGTTTAACGATTCGATTGGCGGGTGTTGGCGGTTATGGAAAAACATTGCCAAACAAGACCCGGCTTTCGGTAACCCGGATAAATTTTGCGCCAACACCAACGCCACGAACTGGGAATCTGCCACAATTACCACCCTTGATCAAAGGATCCCGCCCTACATTGAGAAAATTTGTAAAAGGGACCCATTTAGCGGCAAGGTGGTTACCGGCGGTATCATTACAGTGAAAGACTCAAAATGGCTTATGAGTTATACTGTAAATAGACAACCCCATTTTAAAGAACAACCACAAGACCAACTAGTAGTGTGGGTATACGGCTTATTCACCGATGTTCCGGGCGATTATATCCAAAAGCCGATGAAAGAATGTACCGGCTTGGAAATTACCGAGGAATGGCTTTACCATATGGGCGTTCCTGAATCCGAGATTCACGAACTCGCTGCCGAATCTGCGCGTTGCGTCCCTTGCATGATGCCGTATATTACTGCATTTTTTATGCCAAGAACCAAAGGTGACAGGCCGAAAGTTGTGCCGTACGGCAGTGAAAATTTTGCCTTTATCGGTCAGTTTGCCGATACAGTTCGCGACACGGTGTTTACAACAGAGTATTCAGTGAGAACGGCTATGGAAGCAGTTTACACATTACTAGACATTGATCGCGGAGTGCCGGAGGTTTTTGCTTCTTGCTATGATATCCGGGTATTGCTGGATTCGACGGCCAAGATGATGGACGGTAAAAAGCCCGTTGAGATGAAACTACCGTTGATATTGAGCTTGGGTCGAAAGATGGTATTAAAGAAGATTTCGGGAACAGTGATTGAAGAAATATTGAAAAGATATAACATAATTTGACATCATAATTCCACTAGCCTCGGCACATGTCCGGTGGCAGGCAAAAACTTTGTAAGCAGGTCGCTGGTTTGGATCTTCAGACTGGCAGTATTGACGCAGGGATGACAGCCAATATATTCATCGTTTAAAACTTCCTTATCGATAAGCAACTTAACACGGTGGTCCTGATCGTTCATCAGACCCAGGATACTGACCGAACCCGGTTTGATATTCAAATACCTTTCCATATATTGCGCATCGGCAAAAGATAATCGCGAGGAATTGATTTGTTTGGATAGATCCTTGGTCTTAAATCTCTTATGGCCGGGCATCATCAACAGATAAAAATTGGTTGCTTGAGAGTTGCCGAGGAATAGATTTTTGCAGATGGAGATTCCGAGTAGCTTTTCAACCTGGTGACAAACGTCAATCGAGGCGGTTTCATCATGATCCAACCGGCAATAAGGGATTGCCAGCTTGTCCAGGAAAATGTAAGTGTCCATTTCCTTTGGCAAGCGGTTGGCGCCGTCCGGTTTAGTCGTATAAATGGTAGGATCGATGGTAATGGTTTTCATGACTTTCATTATTATACGCCAATATTTTACCGGACTCAACCCCCTAAAAGTAGGCTACCTGACCCTGAAGGCAATCGAAAGGATGAAAATGTGCCTAAACCAAAGAATTATGAAATGTTGGCTTGCGTGAAATATAATTTTTTATCGTATTCAGCTATCTTGTTTTTGTAGATATCAATCTTCTCCTCTAGACGCTCCAGATTGGATTCCCATTTTGCTTTTTTCTCCAACACCAATAAACGGTGTTGCTCCAGCATTTTTAACCGTTCTGCCAGCGTGAAATCACCTTGATAACGAAGCGAGGCATATTTTTTCATCCTTTGAATGGGCATTCCAGTCTCTTTAAGCTTTTTTATAAAAAGAATCCAACCGATGTCCGCCTCGGTGTAGCGGCGTCTGCCGGCGACATCTCTCATAACCAAAATAAGCTGTTCTTTTTCGTAGTAACGTAAAGTGTCGATGGATAAATTGATAATTGCTGAAAATTCCCCAATTGAATAACTCATTGTTTACCTTCCAAAATCATATTTTGTCGCTTGACATGGAGTCAACTCCAGATAGTATGATCCTATTATATTACAAAATAGGAGATGGGGAAAATGGATCAAAATCGTTATGAACGGGGAATGGAAAAACTTTCCGAGATTGATGGAAAAGGAGGAAAAGAAGTCATCGCTTCATTACAAGATACTGCGCCAGATTTAGGGAAGTATATCATTGAATTTGCATTCGGTGATATTTATTGCAGGGAAGGCTTAAATCTGCAAGAACGGGAGATGGTTACCATAACCAGCTTGCTTACGGCAGGGGGAGCTGAACCGCAGCTGGAAGTTCACATTAATGGAGCTTTGAATGTTGGTGTTACACCGAAAAAAGTCGTTGAAACCTTTTTGCAGTGTATCCCCTATACTGGATTTCCCAAGGTACTTAATGCGGTTAAAGTTGTCAAGAAAGTTTTGAGTGAGCGGGGAATTATATTGGAAGAACATTAGTCTTGATAAGATGACTTGATGGGAAACAATATTCCTAAATAGCAATTTAATAACGAAATGACGGTTTTAAAACAGATCAAGGCCGTCATTTTTATATTTCCGGTAGGATTTGGGTTCCGATTTTGGATGGAAAATTGACCGAAGAATAATTTTTCCACCCAACCTTCCTATACTTGTACTGCTGCCCAAATCGTAAAATAGGAGAGGGGACAGCTTTAGCTGTAATGGTCAACTCTTTCGTATCGATCAGAGTGTCCCCGGTCCCGGATGTTTTCCCGCTCCTGCTTACAGAGTGCTCTTGTTCTTGATTACTTAGTCTTCTTTTTTTGTGCCGCTAGCTTTTGTTTTTGGCTCTTTTCTTTATCCTTTTTTCCGCCTTTGTCTCCCATGGTGTGGCTCCTTTCTATTTTGATATGTATCATTTTACCGGGAATGTGAGTGCTGCCCTGTATCAAGGGGTTCCTTTTTTAACCAATAAATTGTTCTCGGTTGGAACTGGAAATTCCTTCTATGAATATATGAGAAAGGTAAACAAACCGAGAAGTCAACTTGTAATTTTAATTTGGAATCGACTTGACAAGTACACAAAAATAGTATTAAATGTTAATATAATAAATCATTAACATAATATAATATAATATAAATTTCAAACTCAAGGAGGAATTTTCAATGGCGATCGAATGGACGGAAGATCTGACGGTAGGGGTTTCTAAAATTGACGATCAGCATAAGGAGTTGTATCGGCGGATCAATCAATTGCTGGAAGCCTGCAGTCAAAGTAAGGGGCGGGAAGTTATCGGAGAAACCATCAATTTTTTAGGGGAGTATGTTGTAGACCATTTTGGTCAGGAAGAGGCCTACATGCAAAAATATAATTATCCGGAGTATCCCAAACATAAAGGGTATCACACTGAATTTATCAAAAGTTTTCAAGATTTAAAAGCCCGGTTTGAAACAGACGGCCCAGGAACACATATCATCATTATGACTAACCGAGTGGTGGTCAACTGGCTGAATAACCATATCCGGAATGTGGATAATTTACTGGGTGTTTTTTTAAAAGATAAGCTATAATACAAAGTTGCTTTCAATTTGATAATAATTCAAGAAGCAGCGTTGTATTTTACAATTCGGAGGAAAATCGACATGATTTTAAAATGGACCGAAGAACTATCAACCGGCGTTAATGAAATCGATAATCAGCATCGGGAATTGTTCACGCGTACCAATGGTTTATTACAAGCGATGCATGAAGGAAAAGGTAAAGATGAGATTCAAAAAGTCATGTCATTTTTAGATGATTATGTTGTGAGTCACTTCGGGGTGGAAGAAGAATTCATGACCCAGTATAATTACCCGGGAATTGCCCGTCACAGAGAACTTCATCAAGGTTTTACAGTTAATTTCAGCGATATTAAACGAGAGTTGGAAAGCGACGGGCCTTCTTCGGCATTAGTCATTCAAACCCAGCGCAAGCTTTCGGATTGGTGGATTAATCATATTGCAACGGTTGATAAGGAACTGGGAGCATTCTTAGTTCAAAAAACCCAAT
>DNPP01000488.1:1974-25131 GCA_003501365.1 Bacillota bacterium | reverse complement strand
GTGCGATTTTAAAACAAATCATCGGCCGCGATCCTTTGGGGCTCCATAGTATTTTTTCTCAGAAACGTTCTATTGAACGAGGTAACGCCTTTAAACTAAAGGAGCGCGCACCCATAATCCTTGCTTGGGGTCAAGGTCAGTTTTTGGTGGACCTCGCCAAGCTATGTTTTGAGTCGGGTAATTTGACTGACCCTAAAGGAATACCCTGCCAAGACAATCCCTTGCTTTTTGCCCACGCCAGCCCGACGTTACAAACTCATAAAGAACTTTGGCTGAATAATATCATGAAGATGGTATAATTTTGTCGATGGGTTACAATTAATGACTTTTGTGAGATTATCAACTTGGGCAAAAATAAAATTATCTTTAATAAATTGTTAAAGGAATGTTGAATATTTTGGAGAATATTCCGGCAAAAAGAATAATGGAGGCCGGAAATATTATGATTAAATATCATGACATTATAAGCAAATTGACTTTTAAATCGGAAAATGATTCTCAAAGTCGCTTTTTCCCTGTTGGGGTCGACCTATTACTCGATCGAATTAAAGAAAAGGGATATGTGGTTCACATCCACGACTTGGCTTATAATAATATCGATATCGAATTAGTGAATCAAGAAGATTGCAAAGAACGGGGATTGACATTTGAACATTCGGTTGATTGAAATACTTGTAGGTGATTGAAGTACCCTGCGGGTGATTAAAGCACCTTGTGGGTGATAGAATATCTGTTGATTAAAAGTACCTGTGGGTGATTGAGACACTTTGGGTGCTTTTTTGTTTGAATAAAAAATTGTATCAAATTATTATTTTCAAAATAGGAACTATCCCTATCTATCCCTCAAAAGAGAAGACAACTTTGCCAGTTGGAAAGGAACTACCCTAAAAGAATCGAATAAATCAAGGATAAATGGCTTTTTATCATAAAGGCCACTTTAAAATCGATCCCAGGGGGTAGCCGGAATGCCGTGGCAACTTATGACAGTAATGATCGCCTTGTTTGCTAGCAGCATTATTACCGGATCGTTAGCAATCTTTTCTTATCACCGCCGTCAGAACGGGGCTAAAGAGTTTGCGGCATTAATGATTGCGCTTACCATCTATTCATTCGGTTATGGGTTTGAACTTTCAAGCAAAACTATAGCTCAGGTGATGTTTTGGAATAAGGTAGAATATTTGGGCATTGCCTTTATACCTCTTTTCTGGGTTTCACTGGTAAATAATTATATTGGGGTTTCAAAACGGGTACGGGTTTTGGTATTCCATATCCTGTTACCGGTCTCCATCATCGTGCTAATGGCTAATTTCACCAATGGTTTTCACCATCTATATTACATACAAGTTGGATTTAATCCGGGGGCTCCTTTTCCAGTAGCCGCATACACATCGGGGCCTGCGGGTATCGGTTATTTGGCTTATCTATACACGTCGTTGTTTGGAGGTAATGTATTACTTATCGTAACCCTGGTGAGAGCGGCTAAATTATACCGTAGACAGATTTTTATTGTTGTCTGCGGATCAATGGTTACCTGGCTTGGAAGTATCATTTATTTGTTGGGCTTAACCCCGTTCGATCTCGACCCGAGTCCGTTCGCGTTTACAATAGCGGGTTTAATCTTTACCTGGGGAGTTTTCCGGCATAAGTTGTTTGATCTGTCACCGATCGCCCGCAGTATTATCTTTAGCACAATGCGGGATGGCGTTTTGATACTGGATTTACAAGACAGAATTGTGGACTATAATCCGTATATTCAAGAAATATTTTCGGAATTAACACCCGCTGTAATCGGGAGAGAAATGGCTGATATTTTGCGCGCGCGGGGGGATACCCCTGAGTTCGCCCACCAAATCGGCAATAATTTGGAGCGATGCGTATTTTGTATCGGCAGTGCAAAAAAACGATGGATTGAATCCCGGCTAACCCTGATATTTTCCAATACAGGAACGCCGATTGGGAAAATTCTTATTCTCAACGATATTACCCTGCAACGGGAAGCTCAAAACCATCTGATTCAAACTGAGAAAATGACCGCTCTCGGCTATTTAGTATCCAATGTGGTTCACGAAATGAATACTCCTTTGGCGGCTATCAAAGCCACAGCCGAAAATATGGAGCAAACTTTTGACGCCATTTGGCAACAAATGGCGGCCTTTTTGGATGGACTTGATGATGATCAAAAACAACTGTTTCAGGAGCTTATTGCAAAATTACCGACCGTCGTTGCATCCCGGCCCATGATTGGGACTGCGGATCGGCGGGGACAGCAAATCCTTCAAGCGTTGGTGACCTTGTTACGGGAGAAAGGAATTCAGGCTGCTGACGATATCGCCCGTTTCTTTGTCGAATTGGGAATTGCGGAAGAGTTTGAGCGTTTTATCCCGATCATCGAAAATGAGAGTGGCAAGACGCAGTTGCGATTCATTTTAACCATCGCATCCCAGCGCCTAAAGATCGACCACGCCTTGTTACAAGAAGAAAAGGCAGCCCAAATTGTGGTTGCATTGAAAAGTTATAGCCATCCCGGGGGGTAAAAATATTTTTCGGGCAAGGAAGGGTCGCTAAAATGATCAAATCATTAATTTTATGTGTTGATGATGAAAAAAGCATTCTTGATAGCCTTGACAGACAACTTCAAGACGAGTTCGGCTCGGAGTTTGCCGTGGAACTTGCCGAAAGTGTCGAAGAGGCTCAGGAGATTATTACCGAAAGCTTAGCCAATCAGATTGAAATACCTGTTATATTGGCCGATTATCTGATGCCGGGTTGCACCGGGGATCAATTCTTGATTTGGACCCATGCCAAAACTCCAGACACTTGTAATATCATGCTGACCGGACAAGCGGGTTTGGATGCGGTGATAACTGCCATTAATTATGCCGGACTCTATCGTTACATTGCCAAACCCTGGGAAAGGAACGACTTAATCTTAACCATTAAAGAAGCAATCGCCAGTTTCAGGCAGCGGAAGATGATTCAGTTGCAAAATGCCGGATTACAGTTGCTGAATGCCCAATTAGAACAGAACAATAAAGATTTGGATGAGCAGGTAACTGTACGGACCCAGGAATTAAATCAGCAAAGGATTTTGTTTCAGCAAGTATTCGATAACTCGCCCGATGGTATGGTTATAATCGCTGAAACCGGACAAGTTTTACAAGCGAATAAATCCTTTGGAGTCATATTCGGTTATGATTTATCCGAAGTTAAAGGTGGCAGTCTGCCGGAGCTCATTGTGGCCTCGGAGTTTTGCCGAGAATCGAGGGAGTTTACTGCTACTGTGATGGCTGGACAGACTGTGCAACAGGAAACCCAACGGTCAACGAAGGATGGCAAGTCGATTCCGGTCTGTTTGACCGCTTATCCTTTACAGATTGATGAGTCGGCCAAGGGCGCTATTGTAATTTATCAGGACTTGACTTTTAAGCGTCAAACTGCGGATCTACTTCAGCGCGCCTATGTCCGGCAACGCCGCAATGATTTTTTTAACGGGATCATGGCAAGCCCAAAAAAGATCACGAATGATATTTATGTTCAAGGACAATTGTTGGGTATTCGGTTAAAAAGTTCATTTTTGCTGTTTTTTATCCACTTGACAGACTGGGAAAAAAGTCTGGACTTACCGGTTGCGGACCAGGTAACCGGCACGCAAGTGTTGATTGACAAAATTATCGATTGGTTTTCGGAAAAGCCTCGGATCTACGCCTGGAATTCTCAAGCCGGAATTGGGGTTTTATATACCGTAACAACCGATCATCGGAGTGACATCCCGGTTGAAAAACAAATTGCCGGGGGGTTATTGGAACAAATTCGCTGTGATTTTCCCCAGATCCAATTGGCACTGGGACTTTCCGAGTTCTATCCGGAGATGGAATGCCTCTCCGAACGTTTCGAACAAGCCCGGTTCTCTGTTTTAATAGGAATGAAACTTCATCCCGGCCATTTCGTCCATCATTATTTGGAGACAGGCGCTTTTCCGCTGTTATCCAAATTAACCAATGACGAAGAATCGGAACGGTTTTTGAACCGGACTATCGGGAAGCTCATGGAATATGACAAGGTTAACGGAACTAATCTCTTTCTGACCTTGGAAAAAATAATCGCCCATGACAACTTGCGGTTGGTGGCCGATGAAATGTTTGTTCATTATAAGACGATCATTTTTCGCAAACAGTCGATTGAAAAAACCTTGGGGGTATCCTTAGATTCCTTTGAAGGGAGCACCTTGATTGGAACTGCGATGGCACTCTATTATTTCCGCCAGATGAAAGATAATGGATAAAGGGGGGCATCAAGGATATGCAATGGGAACGGCTGGCGGTGATCATCGCCTTACTTATCAGTATCGTCAATGGGATATTGGCGCTATTTATTTATCAGCGCCGCCGGCAACCCGGTGCCAAAAGCTTTTTGGGTTTAATGATTGCCGTTATGTTATATGCATTCGGGTATGCGCTTGAATTAACCGGTACCACAGTTGCTCAAGTAAAACTCTGGTTGGACGTTGAGTACTTGGGGATTGCTTTTATTCCTTTCTTTTGGATTGCCATAGTCGCTGATTATACCGGATTGGAAGGCCGGCTCAAACCTCTGATTTCAACTTTTCTTTTTTCATTTTCCCTCCTGAATTTGATCATGTATTGCAGCAATGATCTGCACCATTTATTCTATTCCCAGCTGATACTGGAGAAACATGACGCTTTTACAGTAGCTGCTTTTCATAGAGAACTTTGGTACTGGCTGAACTTAGCCTATATGGCCTTATCCATATTCGCCGGTGATATCATATTTTCTCAAATTAAGGAACGAGTTCTGCCGTTATTTCAAAAACAGATCAATCTCCTGATTATCGGTTCGCTAATTCCCTGGTTAGGTTATATTTTGTTTATTTTAGGCGTGAGTCCCTGGGGTTTGGATCTCAATCCTTTCAGCTTTTCTTTGACGGGTTTTGTGGTAGCAGTAGGATTGTTCCGCTATCAATTGTTTGAGTTATCACCGATAGCACGGGACAAAATTTTTGATACAATGCGGGATGGAGTTTTGATTTTGGACCTTCAAAACCGAGTGGCTGATTTCAATAACGCCGCTCGAAACATGCTGGCCGTTTTAAATGGCGCTTCGCTCGGAGAATCGGCCAGCGAGGTTTTTCAGAAATATCCAGCAATCCAAAATCAAGTTTTAAAAGATTTGGGCGTCATTGAATTGGATATCTGCCACGGAACAAGCCGCCGTTATATCAATTCCCGCTTAACTTTGGCCCAGTCTGGACAGGATGAGACTATCGGCAAGATCATTACCTTAAGCGATATCACTGAGGAAAAACAGGCCCAAGCGTATCTTGTTCATGCTGAAAAAGTAGCGGTTTTGGGCAAGTTGGCTGCCGATATTACCCAGGAATTAAATACCCCTTTGATGGCCATTAAAGCCACAGCCGGAGAAATCGAGGGTTCTTTCGATACTCTCTGGCACCAAATACCGGCGTTTTTCAATGGAATCAGCGAGCACCGACAACAGTTGTTTTTAAAAATTTTCGCTCAACTTCGGGAGATACCCTGTTTGACGACGCGAGAAGAACGTGATAGCTTGCGGAAGTTGTCAGCGATTTTGCAAGAACAGGGATTGGAGGGCTCCTTCGATATCGTTCGCCATTTTGTTAAGTTAGGCCTTGCGGAGGATTTTGTCCAATTTATTCCCTTGCTTACGGACGACCGGGATGCGGCACTGCTCGAATTGATCTTGACAATAGCTCTCCAACGCAGGGATGCCCGAACAATCATCCAAGCGGAAGAGCGGACTGTCAAAATTGTATATGCCCTGAAGAGCTTTAGTCAATTACCGGATCCGGATGCGGAACAGCCGGTATTAACGGATATCCAAGCCGGAGTGGAAATGGTTTTGCGGATGTATGGCAACCTAATGAAAAACGGTATTACTACGATGACCAATTTTCAAAAGGTTCCGGCAATTAAAGCCTATCCCGATGAACTGCAACAAGTTTGGACTAATTTGATTTATAATGCAATTCAAGCGATAGAAGGCAAGGGAGAATTGATGATTGAGATTGAGCAGGACGGTGATGAAATTATCGTCAGTTTTACCGATAATGGCCCCGGCATTCCCGTAGATATCATACCGCGGATCTTTGAACCGCTTTTTACCACCAAAAAAGTGGGGGAAGGGACTGGGATTGGTTTAAACATTTGTAAGAAGATTGTTGAACATCACCATGGAAAAATCAATGTACAGTCAAAGCCTGGCCAAACTCAATTTTGGGTTTGCTTACCGGTAAACCACTAATCCATTATGTATTATAGCTTCTTACTATTACTACAAATGGGAAATTTTATCCATTGAAGAGATCAGAGAACTTGTCGATAAGGATAAGAAAGTTTCTGCTTTTATGCCCCATAATTATCCATTTTACTAATAGACAATTGAACGCCAATAGAATATTATTAATATAATAGGTATAATGTATCAAATATATGTAATGAAATATTTTTTATTTAGTAAAACGGATAAAGATATTTATTTGATTTAACCTGAATCCGGCAAGTAACTTTATTAATTCATATCAAATAAGAACTTGCCGGATCGAGGTTTAACTATACTAATGATTAAGGCTTGATTTGAGACTGAATGAGAACAAAGGAAATATTGCTGATTGAAAAAAGCAACCATTTATACCGTTTTCATTCAGATCGGTAAGGATGGTTGCTTTCTTACAAAAAAAGATTTGTGATCCCAAAGTACCCTGTGTCTGAGTACATTAACCCATGATCCCGATCTTGATTACGGCAAAATTTAATATTTGGAGATATGGAATGTTTCAATACGCTCATCATTACAAAAAAAAGACTTTGATCATGGTTTGGTTGATATTTTGCGTCGGGTTCGTCGGTGTTTGGCTTAATAGCTCAGTGGTACATGGAGCTACAGCTGATGGCGAGGGGAAAACGGATAGCGCAAAAACCTCCACGGATTCTCCTGCGTTTGAAACGGAATATTCGGTAGGAATTATTGATTTAACCTATGGCAATATTGAATCAGCCACAGATTCAGACCAATATCCCTCCAAAATAAAGGTGGATGGGCATATTGCCTTTTATCTTAAGGGAAAAGTCCGCGGCAAGTACTTGTTAACCGCGCAGATGGATACCGGGGAAAAGTCCCTTTCAGAGCTTTGGCAGAACCTCTATCGCAAGGATTCCTCGGATGTTTTGAGTAAAATTGACCCCGAACGTTATTATCCGGTATATGGCGACCAATCAACCATAGTCAATGATGTTTCAAGTTCAGGCAAATTGTACGTCAGGCTGGAATGGGATCAATCGAAAATATTGCTCGGCGATTATCAGTTCCATTTGAATCAAACTGAATTACTTACATACAATCGCAGCCTTTACGGGGTTTATATTAATTTGGTAAGTCCGGACAAAACGGGTATCGCATCAAAACAAACCCAAGTTTTTGCAGCAGAGCCGTTGTCGCTCCATTCCAGTGACATTCTCCAGGTTACCGGCGGCATGTTATATTACTTGAAACACTCGGATATCGTTTTGAATTCGGAACAAATCAAAGTGGAGGTTCGTAGTTCCATCTCCGGCTCAGTGCTTAACAGTATCTCGCTTCAATATGGGCGTGACTATGATCTTGATTATGCACAGGGACGGATTATGCTGCGACGGGAACTGTCAACCATTGTTAGCGGCGATGAAATTACCACCAACCTTTTAAATGCCGGCAATTATTTATTTTTGGTTGTGGATTATGACTTTGAAGGAACCGACCTGGCGACAGTTCGACCAAATTACGGCTTTCGGACCAGCTTCGCTCCTTTCGCCAATTTGAAACTTGGCAGCAGTTACATCAAGGAAGCTGCGGATGACGGCGGAGATTATCAGGGTTACGGGTTTGACTACCATTACCAATTGACTTCAAATATCGCTTTGATTGGGGAGTGGGCTCAATCAGAGCAGTCGTTGAACAACCGCTATTATTCGGAAGATGGTGGAATGTCGTATGCCCAAATTGCTTCCAGTTCTTTGGAAGAAGGAGAAGCCTGGAAATTTGGATTTATCATCGGTAAGGGGAAACAGGCGGGAGAAAATCCGCTGACTTTACAAGTATATACCATTAGACAGCAGGCCGGCTACTCTACCACTGAAACAGAAACGCTGCACGATACTGAAAAAAATCATCTGGAAATAAACGGTGAATTATGCAACGGATTATATTTACATGTAAATGGTGATTCGACCGCCGAGGCTACAATTAAAGACACCGGTGATGTGCTCGCCCAACTTTCGGAAAACTTGGGAAAGTGGAAGCATACTCAAGAATTGCGTTATCAAATTGAAGATGACTATGTAAATAACGCATATTACCAAGATGTGCTGGGCGCTTACCGCCTTGATTACTTCCCCAATAGCAATATTGCATTGTATGGCATTCAGCAATTGACCCTGGCCCATAACGACGCCACTCCGCAAAATAACCGAAGCACCATCGGAACCAACATTCGTTTGAATTCCAAGACCGTATTCAATCTTGAAACTTCTACCGGCGACTTGGGAAATGCGATTAAATCAGGATGTGAGTATCAGATCAGTGAGAATCAGAAACTGTATGGGAATACTAAATTTGAAACGGACCAGGACGCTGGAAAAACTATTGTTTCCACGATCGGTGGACGCGACGCCCTTAATGAACATGCGAATGTTTACAGTGAACATCAGATCAGTTCGGGCACATACGAAAATAACATATCGGATGTAATTGGATTCGATTATACGCTACAAAACGGCTGGTTATTGTCTGCCAATTATACCCAAAGCCAAGTTGTGAAACTCGCGGACCGTCCCGATGATTATCCCTTTGAAGGAATCACTTCCCTGGATGATCAGGAACCGGATGGTTCCTTTGAACGGCGGATTATTGGCGGTTCAATGGTTTATCACCAAGACGCTTTGCAATTTAAAACTGCTTTGGAGGCAAGGTATGATGATGGTGATACCCGGTTGCGACAGTACTTATTGACCAATTCTTACCGGAATGATTTAAACCGGGATTATGCTTTTTATTGCAAACTTAATTACTCAGTAACTCGAAATCTGACTTTGGAGACGGATACGGCCCGGTTTGTTGAAGCCGTCCTGGGATTAGCCTACCGTCCGGTTATGAATGACCGTTTGAACCTCATTGGACAATATTCTTACCGCGATGAACTTACGCCGGAAGGACAGGACGATGATGAGTCCTCTCTCAGAGAGCGTTGGCAGATTATTTCGATAGAAGGTATGTATGATTTGAGTCCCCATTGGCAGTGGGGAGAGAAAGTGGCATTCAAACACACGGATTTGCTATTGGAAACTAATGATAGCAATTGGGCGGGGAATGATCTTTGGCTCTGGATAAACCGAATCAATTACCGACTGCCCTTTCACTGGGATATTTCCGCCGAATACCGTATCCTGAAAGATATTCAGGCCGGCGATGACAAGAGCGGCTTTTTACTGGCCCTATATTATAATTTCAACTTACATAACCGGATCGGCGCCGGCTATAATTTTACGGATTTCAATGATGATCTGGCTTATCTGAGCTACCATGCAAGAGGCTTTTTTGTCAATTTTTCATATCAATGGTAAAGTACTCCATAACGGATTAATATAATGATGAGGCTGTGGAAAATGCGATATTCCAATATTTTATTGATTATTGTCATTGCAATGTTATTAACTGTCGGGTTGGCTGTTCCAGTTATGGCCAATCCCACTTTGCGGGTTGTCCAGACTGTACCGGATACTTATATTTTCGACAGTACTGGTGAAACATACCTAACCACAATTACCAATGTGGGGGATACCACTGCCCAAAATATTGCAGTACGTATTGTTATACCGACCGGATTTGATTTAATCGGAACCCCGACGGCAGTTTTTAAAACCGATAGTAGCGATAGCGGAACATCGTTACCCATTACCGTAACTACTGGGAGCAGTTCATTTAATATTGCTTTTAATAGCCCCTTATCGTTAGATCCCAATCAAACAGTAGTCATCACTTATCAACTGGCGACGACGCTTACGGTCACACCTGGGAACAGCAGCGCTAATACGATAATCGTCAATGAAGAATATGATTACCAAGATACTGATAGTAACATAGTCCATACAAATGAAAGTTACCAACATTTGGTCTACGTGAAAGAGGGACAAATAAAGGTGACTTTGACTCCGGTTGACCCGAATCCTTTGAAAGCCAGCCGCGGTGATACAGTCACTTTGGAGGCCAGACTTACCAATAACGGTGACGGCCCTCTTTATAAGGTCAACTTTCAGGCGGCGTGGGGTGATAATTTTAGTTCGGCAATACTTATTAGCGGTGGAAGCAATATAACGCCCGCGCTCAGTAAAAATAGTTTTATCTATACCAATACCGACCTAAGCCACCCGCTTCAAGCCGGCGATAGTATTTATTTTGAATATCAATTGACGGTCAGCGATTACCAAACGGGCAAGTTTAATTTATCCAGTTCGGCGACGACCGACCCGGCTTCACCGGGGAATCCCGCCAGCGCTTCAACGATTTTCACTTTTGTGGTTAATCAACCGAGTATTAGTATTACAGCTGATAAAATTACCATGGATTATGGAGACAATCCAACACCGGTCAGTATTGTAATCAAAAATAACGGCAGTGGTCCGGCACGGCAATTTAGTCTGAATAGCAATATCAATACGGTGTTTGCTGTCACAAACGTCTCCAGTGGTTGGACTTATAACAATGGAGTATTTGCCTACGACAGTGAAATTAGCGCAGGCGCTTCAATTACACTGACATATACGGTGACCCCCGCTAGTCCGCAATCTTTGCTGAGTAATCCTGTGACGGGGACTATTTTGATTACTCCATCCTATCTTAATGATATCGATCAATCATTTAGTTACCCCGTCACTTATCAGTCATACGAGATTGATAATGTGCCCATTCTAAATTTGTCACAGAACATTAATTCTGAAGCAACAGACGGAGATAATAGCCGGATTTATTTGGGAGAAGAAATTCAGTTTGTTTTTACCCCAACCCTGACTTTACCGGGCAAGTGGAAGGAAGGCACAAATATTGTATTGACTGAAGTTGTCCCAGATGGGCTTTCCATCCAGAGTTTTTCTACAAGCGGAGTGGGGACTCTGGAACAGACGGATAGTAAAACGCTCAAATGGGCTTTAACTCCTGCTCAGGCAGGGACTAGCCCCAGCATGACTATTAATCTTAAAGCGACCTCTGATGCGAATGCGGCTAATACTACTATTGTTAACAGCGCGACCGTCAGTGGCACCACTTTATGGTGCGCTTTAGGCGTAACTCGTACAACTTCTTTGTATATCCAAAGCCGGGACAGTACAGCCGATTTTTCTTATGAAAGCAAAACTCTGGTCAATAAACCCGTCGAAGGCAGTTATGATGTTGGTGGTAAAGATAGCAAAAATCTGGTTGAATATCAAGTGGAATATGCTTTTGGTGCAAGTTCCGGAGGCTATTGGACAGATTCGATAATGAGCGATGAACTCAACCGGTCCCAGACCTATTTCTATGATCAAGACCATCAACCCCAATATCGGATCGGAACTGGCGGGGCTTGGGCCCCTATCCCGACAGAAAGTATTAATGCAGGTTCTACTCTGGATTTTAATTTGGGTTTTTTAACAGGTGTGATTGGAAATGATGCTATTCAAGGCCAGAATGTTTATTTCCGTTATTGGCTTAAATTAAACGATGCCAGTCTGCCGTTAGGCAGCGGAAAACCTGTCTCGGATACATTCACTTCCGTGACTAAGCTGGTTTTAAATGGGGCCAGCGGCGGGGCGGGAGGGGGCAACGTTTTTTATGAAGGTGTTTTTGTGCCTATCTCCAGGGCTGCGCTGAATTTGGGAATTCATTTGGGAAGTACTGAAATATCCAAAGGGCAACTGGTCCAAGCAACCCTTCAGGTCAGTAATGTCCAGTTTACTAGTATCAATGGAGATACACCCTGGAACAAAACTGATTTGGTGATTACCTTAACAACTCCCACAACCAGCGGTAGTTCCAACGGCAGTTATAGTTACCGTGGGCCTTTAACATTGGATACCACCAGTGTCAGCGGCTTCAATGGTCAAATACCTCAAGTCGTATTTACATCCGACACACCGGAAAAAGTACAGTTCGTTTTTAAATCCCCGGTCACTGAAGGAGGTACAATCGCTTTTGATCTGGTCAAAACTGACAGCAATAATTATACGATCCAAACAGGGTTGAGTTTTACGGACGATTTAAATAACATTTTAACTGCCACGGCTTCATATACCCCCACTATCTGTGAGCAAGGTAAATTATCGATGATTGTAAGCCCGGATCCGATTCAAATTACATCCAACAGTGTAACTTGGCAAACCCAGGTTACCAATATCGGCAACGGGACGGCGTATGGAGTGGTTGTAGAGGACAATCTCAACAGTGTTTTAAATTATGTCAGTTCGACTACGACCGCCACTTCGGCGACAACTACCCAAGACGGCAGTAAAATCACTTGGAGTATAGGAGATATTGAACCGGGCGTAAGCCAAACGATTACCATTACCGCCAGTACGAATGGTAATTCCGACTTCGACACCAAGAATAACCAGGTTACCGGAAAATTAAGCTGGATCGACCGAAATTCGACGGCTAATTATTTTAATGCGGTCACGCTGACCAGTAGCCCTGATTTTATTAATACCAATTCCAGCTCATCGACATTTGTGGAAAATCTTTGTGGTGATCATGTTGAGCTTGGTTCAATTGCTACGATTCAATTGCATGTCAAGAATAACGGGTCAACTACTAATTATAATTATATATTAAACCAGGATTTTGAGGAGACGGGTTTTGTTTATCAATCCGGTACCGCCAAGATTGATGGAGTTTCACTTAGTGATGATTCTTATGTCACAAAATCCGGGACTAGTTTGACTTTCTCCGGATTACCCCAATTTCAAACACTTGCCCCGCAGGGCGAATTTACTTTGACTTTTAATGTTTATGCACCCGAGTCCTTTAATAGCCACCAGAAGATCCAGCCCTCAGCTACCTGGCAGTTGCCTACCGATAGTTCCAGCCGCAGTGGTTCGATTATAGGTGCTAACTTTTTAGTGCCCCAATACTTGGCCAATATTACCGTTGCGGTGGATGGCAAGAATATCACAGCCGGCGATGCCGATTATACCGATAACGTGATCGGTCTGCGCCATCCCAGCGGTGATACAAATTATCCAGGTGACATTATAGAGTGGCGAATACAGATTAAAAATTCCGGCAGCGCTGCCGCCAAGAAACCAATTTTGAAAGATATCCTTCCTGCCAATATGACCTTTATATCGATGCGGTCGGCGGACGATAGTTTTTCCACAACGGAAAACGGTCCTTGGAACATCGCAAATATTGATAATGGAGTTACGGTTACTTATTATATCAAAGCTCAATTTACCGGAGACTGCGGAGCCGCTCAAAAGGATACGGCCAGCGTCACTTGGGGACCCGAGACTTCCTCCCTATCGACTCCGGGAGATAACACCGACAGCGCCAATTTTATAACTCAAACGGCCGTAGACTCGGTGAACGCAACTATTAGTAATTTTACGACTAAGAATGGCACAGTGACCGTGATTTTCAAAACTTCGGGAGCGCCGTTACATGATTTGATATTGCCGCTGGATATCACCAACCGTTTTCAGGTGTCCAGCGCCATGACTTATGACGGCGGATTGCCGAATCCGGTTACGGGACCGGCAATCGGCGATTCAGGTATCTTGAAATGGAGCTGGGTCGGTGAAACGTCAATCTCTGCCGGAACGTATACCATCACTTTTGATATCCGGGATCACAACACCGCACGGTACTGTAATGATGCTGGTGCGGTTACCAGCATCAATCAATATACATTTTATAACTCGAATAATGTTGAGCTAAACGGCACTTATAATTTAAGCGCAACTCCGGCCAAAACGACATTAACCGTTACCAAAACCCCCACCGAGAAGGTAGCTAAAAGCGGTGATGAGATAACTTGGACTATCACGGTCACCAATACCGGAAATACGGCCGCCACCAATCTGGCGATTGTTGATAAGCTGGGAGACGGAACGGACGGAAATAGTTTTTCCGATCTGAGTTCATCGGTAGATAACGGAGGCCCCGTAACTCCAACTAAAAACGGCAATATATTGACCTGGAGCAGGATTAATTTAGCTGCAGGAGCCAGTTGTATTATTACTGAAAATGCCAAGGTAACCGATACCGGGAGCCACGTCACCGTGGTGACTGCCACCGAATGGAATATCGATAACACCCAGACAGTGGACCAGCAGACTGCTGCGACAAGAATGGCAATTGTCGGCTTCAAGAAAACCTTGGACCAAACCGTGACCCCGGTAAACGACACAACCGCCGACAGTTTCGGGGAGATTATAAAATATACCGTTCAGGTCCAGATTGGTGACCAAAGCGATTATCAAAAAATGAAAGTCACCGATACTCTGCCCACGGGGCTGGAATTTGTTGACCAAAGCTATAGTGCAACTCCTTCCGTTTCTTTTAGCCAAAATGGCAAAAGCCTCACCTGGGCCATCGACAGCTTTACCGGTTCGGAGATAATTACCATTACTTATCATGCCCGGATCATCAATGAAGGAGCGGTTATCGCCGGTTCGGTTTTGCAAAACTCGGCTGAACTTAGTTTTGAGATAGTAAATAGTGACAGCAGCATTACTTCATACCCTAGTACTATGTCGGGTTTGCAATCCACGGCGTCACTTACCGTAAAGGCACCTAACATCTCTTTGAGTTCCAAAAGTTCCGATCCGGCATCGGGAGGATCGGTGGTTGCCGACCAAACCATCAACCATACGTTGGTGGTCAATAATGCAAATAATGCCAATGTTTCGGCCGGTTACGGAGTTAAGGTTACCGAGACTCTGCCTTCAGGAGAACGGGCTTTCGATCCGACTACCGCCACTGTTACGGTTAAAAAAGGCGGTTCCAGCGGCACCGTTTTGACGGGAGGGGGAACGGATTATACCGTCAGTTATAATGGGACTGATGGCACATTGGTATTTCAATTTTTTGATACCAGTCTGGGTATTCTTCAGCCGGGCGAGAATTTTACCATTATCTATCAAACCAAAATCGACTCCGATATCGGCGCCGGGTTGAGCCTAACAAATACAACCGCGCTGAATCAATACTATAGTCAACCTTTAGCAGTTACCGGGACGAAAGAGTTTACCGGAGGAAGCCTGTCAACATCTTATCAGACATCTATTTCCAGCTATACAATGACTGTTCAAAGCCCCGCTACCGGAAGGATTCGACCGGGAATGACGATAACCTATCAAGCCCAGATTACGATCCCTGCCGGAACTTCAATTTATGATGTCGGGCTAACCCAAACTTTGCCAGCGGGTCTGGATTATATCACCGGTTCTTCAGTGGGACTGAGCAATGGCGCCACAGTGATTAAGAATCTGACTCCAATTATAAGCGGCAGTTTCACCAATGGGGAGACGCTCACTTGGTCGACGGCGGATTTAAATGTTGATATCACTAACAGCGGCACTTCCAATTTGGTGCTTACTCTCACATTCCAGGCGGTGGTCTTGAATGACACAACCAACATCACCAAAGGAATGGATAAGCAGAACACCTTCGTTTGTAATTACAACATGATTGACGGCAACAGCGGCAGCCGTACCCAAACCAGCGGCGTAAGCGTCTCGCTGAAAGTGGCGGAACCTGCATTAACCGTTATCAAGACCATTTTATCCAGCGCGCCGTATGAAGCCGGAAGTACCTTAAAGTATCGTTTGACCATTACCAATGACAGTAAGAACACTGAAACTGCATATGACACTCAGATTGAAAGTTTGTTATCAAGCAAAGCAAGCTACAATTCAAACTTGCCGTCGATAACCATGCAATTTGTCCAGGATGGCCAAAAATTAACCTGGGGTACAGATGGGGCTTTGGATATTGCCCCGGGTACTTCAGTATCCATTGATGTAAGCGCCACTCTCCTGACAACGGTGGAACCCAATGAACTATTGAAAAATACCGGCAAGGTCACTTATAGCAGTATGGATGGAACTGTGGCCAATGAACGGCCGTATACTGCCAGTCTTAGTAGTGACGGAGATATTACTGTTAACGATCCGACGGCGCTGAGCAAGAGCATTATCGGAACGCCCGCTTATGTCATTGGAGATCCTTTTGATTACAAAATCGTTTTAACTATTTTAAAGGGGACAACCGAAAATGTAGTGGTTCAGGACACCCTGCCTACCGATTTGGAATTGGTTAGTTCCACAATTACCCCCGGAAATAATGGTATCGCTTGGGGTTCTGTCACTGGTCCCACAGCCGGCGCTACCGGCAATATATCTTGGAACCTGGGCACGGTTACAAATCCCGATAACGGAATTGCCGGTGATGAGTGCATCACCATTGACTATAAAGTACGGCTGTTGAATTCCACAAATAACAATGCCGGTAATACTCGGATTAATTCGGCCAAAGCTTCTTACAGTCGTTACAGCAGCGGTACGTTAAGCACCAATACCACAGCCGTAACTCAACAGAGCTTTAGCATCAAAGAGCCCCAATTGCTCATGAGTAAGAGTTTTGATCAGACGAGTTACAATGTTGGCGATACCGCCACTGTTACAGTTCAAATTTGGCACGATCCGGCGGCGTTGTCTGCCAATACGGCAGCCGTAGCCTACGATTTATCGGTCAGCGATCCAATTCCGGCGGGGATGACTTATGTTGGAGGTTCAGCCAATCTCAGCGGAACGGCGAATGCGGGCAGCGTGGTTTGGAATGCGGATGTACCTCTTAGTTACACTTCTCTGAATAAACTGACTTTCACCTATCAGTTAAAAGTAGACAGCACCGACAAGCCTGGTCAAAAATTCAACAGTACGGCTAGCGCCACTTGGAGCTCGGTTTCAGGCAACGTCGAGGGTGAACGGACAGGCGTCGGCGGTGTTAACGATTATCAAGCAACCAGTGCCGCATCAGCTCAAGTCGTGGACAATACCGCTCTGGTCAAGACAATTACCGGTAGCGGGCCGTATCCCATTGGATCTCAGGTTTCCTATAAACTTGTTATTACCATTAATGAAGGCGTTACCAGTGGCGTAAAAGTTAAGGATGTTCTTCCCGGCGGGATGAAATTCAACAGTGCCGCCATCCTAAAGGGAAGCGACGGCCTCAACAGCCATATCAGTTATACCCTTGCCAATCAACCGGTAAACGGGGCTACCGGGACCCTCGAATGGGATTTCGGCGACATCACCGATCAAAACGATGGAATTTTATCCAATGATCAGATTATTATTAACTATACCGCTATTATTGCGGATAATGGAAATTCTAGGGACACTACCCTAAATAATAGCGCGCATCTGGAGTATACTGACGGTACGAATGCATCCAAATCGACCAATGCCAGCAACGCCCAAATCACTGTGGTTGCTCCCGCCTTACAGGTGAACATTCAAGAAGTAACCACCGGCCCTTACAAAGCCGGAGCCACAGTGACCTATCAAGTGACTATCAGCCATGCATCTGGCAGCAATGCCGAAGCTTATGATGCACAAATCAGCGATACGTTGCCGTCTGGTTTGACCTATCAATCCAATGCCGGTGCCAATGACCCCGGTAGTCCCCATTTGACCGGTCAGCAGATAGTCTGGGGTGAAAGCGGAAATATTGATATTCCCGCAAATAGCACTTATAGCTTCCAATTGAATGCGGTCTTGGCTTCGAATATCCAACCGGGACAATCGTTCGACAATTCGGCCGAAGTCACTTGGACTAGTACCGACGGAACGAATGTTGACGAGCATAATTATCCAAAGGTGACTTCCGATACGGTCACCATTCATACAGTCAATGATACCGCCTTGACTAAAAGCATATTAAATGGCCCAACTTTTATGATCGGCGAAACCTTTGATTATCAACTTAAAGTGCGCCTTACGAAAGGGACTACCCGTCAGGTAGTTGTATGCGATACTCTGCCGACAGGGATTGTCTTTAAAAGTGGCGCCATTAGTTATTCTTCGGGGATGACCTATTCAGCGCCAACCAATCCAGCGACCGGTGCAACGGGTGCTATTTCCTGGAATTTCGGCGATGTATCTAGTTCAGGTGATGATGACAACATTACCATTCGTTATACAGTACAAATTTTGAATCAAGATGGAAACAAGGCCGGTAATGATAAACAAAACACAGCTTACGTCTCTTACCTGGACGCAACTGGAAGCCCTTGTACGACTCCCGTTCAAACCACCAGCTTTAAGGTAAAGGAAGCGGAATTGAGTGTGATAAAAAGCTATAGTGTATCGGGTGTTTGGCAGGCAGGCGCCACAGTCAACGTGACTCTTAAGATTTATCATACATCAACTGACGTACCCTATGATGTAACTGCTTATAATGTTCAAGTAACGGATCAAATCCCGGATAAGATGAAAAATCCTTCAGGGATAACCAATATTGGGACTATGAATGTTGATTCCGTTTCGACGCCGAACACTGTAACTTGGTCCAACCTGCAAATTGGAACCGGATACAATTCCGGTGCCCCATTGACCCTAACATATCAAGTGATCTTGGACAATTCAACTCAGCCGAACGAACAACTTTCCGGAATGGCCACAGTACAATGGGATTCCGGCAGCGCAAGTGAGAAACGAAGTTATAGCACCAGTTATACTGCGACCACGAATATGGCCGACTCCACGGCGTTGACCCATCAGTTAGTCGGAGGTGTTGAAAACACAATTGGTGCTACAGTGCCATGCCAGATAAAAATTAAATTGAATGAAGGCACTACCGAAGGCTTGGTCGTAAAAGCAACCATCCCCAGTGGGTTGCAATTTGATCATGCCGAAATTATCAAAGGACACAGCGGAATCAACTATACGGCCCCGGCAGGACCAAACGCCGGAGTCACTAACCTCAGTTGGAACTTTGGAAATGTGGACAATCCGGCCAACGGAAATTCTACGGATGATACGATTACCATTAATTATTGGGTGACTGTAACCAAAGATTCCGGTAATGTTCGGGGAACCAAGTTAAGCATTCCGGCCCATCTGGAATATTATGATGGTAATGGCAGTTTCGTCAATCAGCCTGAGCAAAATGCGGATATTACGCTGGTTGAGCCTAAATTGACAATTGATAAGACCGGGCCTGGAATTATCGCCTTAAATACGGCGGCCCCTTTTACAATCCAGGTTACCAATACCGGAGACAGTACTGCCTGGCAGGCAGTGATTACGGATACTTTACCGGTTGAAATGCGCTCACAGACCCCGGCTTTCACGGCTTCGATAACTGTTGGCACCCGGACATTGAAGGAAAATGATGACTACAATCTGAAGTATACTGCCTCTACCGGCCAATGGCAGGTTGCCTTGAAATCTGAAACGGCGCGGATTGCTGAGGGTGAAATCCTAACTATTCATTATCAAGCCTATCTAAACAGCGATGTCTATGGTACGGCGAGTAAGATTGCCAATGAAGCTTCGATTACCAGTTATTATAGTATGGACAGCAGCAGCGGAGTCGGAACCTATACCCGAAACTATCCTTCGGGTACGGTTGCGTCAACGGCTGAAGTGACAATTCAGACACCAGTTTTGGATTTTGACCCGAGTGTAAACCCGACAGAAGCTTACCCGGGCGATAAATTGCATTATAAGATGATAATCACCAATAACGGCAACAGTGAAGTTACCGCAGGGATCCTCTCTATTGAATCTGGGGCGGAATACGCTGCCGCAACAATCCAAAATGTCAGTGTGTCAACCGGAAATTACAGTGTTAACGGGACAGGCGGCGCCAATGGAACTGGAAGCTTAAGTGTTACCGGGGTTGCCATTGCTGCAAATGGCGGAACATTCATTGTTGAGTGGGACGTAAACCTGAAAATGTTTCTTAAAAATGGAATTAAAGTCCGACCGACGGCTAAATTCAGTCTCGCTCAATTTCCGATGCCGCTTACTATCGACATCCCTCAGACTTTGATTAAGTCGTCCAATCTGACGGGCACAGTTTGGTGGGATCAGAACTGCGATAATGCGAAAGATTCCGCAGAACCGAAAGAGGAGAACTGGGTTGTAGAAGTATTGCAGCATGATACAGCAAGTAACAGTGATACTCTACTTGATTCCACGGTGACTCAAAAGGATGGAATTTATGTATTTACGGGTCTGGTTCCCGGAACAGGTTACAAGGTTCGCTTTAAGAATCCTACCGGGAAAACAGTATGGGGTCTTTATGGTAATATTGCCATGGCTGCTGAAGCAACAACGACTCAAGATTTACCGCTGCATCCTAATGGAATCATTTATGATGCGGTTATCAGAGAGCCGGTAACGGGTGCAACGGTGAGCATTAGCGGCCCGACTGATTTTGATTGGACTACCAATCTGCTGGATGGTCAACAGGATCAAGTCACCGATTCCCAAGGACTTTATTATTTCGACCTAAGCGAGGCTCCGGCAGGGAGATATACGATTTCAGTAGCGCCGCCCAATACCTATAGCCCGGTTTTCCCATCGACCATCATTACTCCACAAGCCGGTGCACCGGCAGATAATCAGGTAACCGACAATACCGATCCACCCAAGGGCAGTGAGACGACTGCGTATTATCTTTCATTCAATTGGTCGGCGGGCGATACTGCTTTGGTCGGCAATAACATCCCTATGGATCCGATCTTAGCGGGCTCAGTGGTATTAACCAAAACTGCCGGCAAAAAAACGGCTGCCATAGGGGATATAGTGCCCTACACTATTCAGTTAGCCAATACAGTTTCTGCGGTCATTACGCCTTTGACACTTCAAGATCAGCTGCCGTCCGGCTTTAAGTATGTTAAAGGCAGCGCTCGGATCAATGGCACGGCTGTGGAACCAACCGGTGATACTATTCTATCGTGGACCAACATGACCTTATCCGCCAAAGGCAAAATGACCGTTACCTATGCCGCGATCATCGGAACTCATGTGGTTGAAGGCAATACCTATAAAAACTCGGCCACCGCATATCATGGCATAACCGGCACCGCGCTTTCCAACACCGGCCAGGCTATTGTAAAAGTGGTGGCGGAACCCTTATTCACCAACTCATTAATTATCGGCAAGGTATTTAACGATAAAAACGGCAATGGCGTTCAAGATGAAGGTGAAGAAGGGATTGCCGGGGCGCGGATTATTACCACCACGGGCCAGATTATTACCACGGATAAATTTGGCCGCTATCATCTGGACGGCATCCGGGTACCCAATTTTAGCCGGGGTCAAAATTGGGTATTTAAAGTCGATCCCCGTTCGATTCCGGCGGGAATGGTCTTTACAACCGAAAACCCGCGGGTTATGAACTTAACTCAGGGGCTCATGGCCAAGGTTAATTTCGGGGTGCGGATACCTCCGGAGGAGCTTGTACCGGCAGTTAGTAGTGATGATGCCGAGTCGGCTTCATTACCGGACGGATTTGAAACCAAACCAGAGCAACCGGCCGTATCAAAGAGTCTGGTGCCCGTTCAAAAAGGATTTAATAACGGCTCGCTGTTGGTTACAATGACCGTACCGGATACTGATAACCCTCCCGGTGGTATTAAGCTGATGAACTCCGATGGGTTAACGATTCCGGGAGTCGTTATAAACAACCGGGATGGGAAAATGGAGGTTTTCTTTGACCTTAAAGGAAAACCTACCGGTACTTATGATTGCTACACCGTTTATCCGGACGGACGCACCAACCTCTTAAAGAATAAAGTGCAAGTGCAAGAATTTTCATCCGCACGCTACCATGCCCAGACATTGAAACCGATATATTTTGATTTGGATAAATCCAATATCCGTAATGATCAAAACGTCGATATTGAGCATGATTTGGCAGTCCTCCGCAGCAATCCCCAAGATCTGATCATGGTGGGCGGTTATACGGATGAACGGGGCAGCGTTGTTTATAATCTGGGACTTTCCATGCGACGGGCCAACGCGGTGAAACAATATTTAGTGGAACACGGTATCAGCCCCGAGCGAATAACGATTTATTCCTATGGCAAGGAATTAGCGAAAAAGGCTAATAATGAAGATGTTTGGAAGAATGATCGCCGGGTGGATGTGATAACGTATAATGATAAGGAAGAGGGCTCTGAACCCTAATAGGTAAGAAATCTGTGCTCGCTGGCCTTAACAAAATAAAAGCCAGCGTTTATTTAGACGCCGGCAAATAACATACACCCTTTATTATTCAAGAACGGGTGTGTGTTATAATTTGAGTTCAACACCACTTTTTTTCTCGCGCATTAGGATTTCTACCAGCGAAACTAAATGGGCTCCGGCTTCCACCGGTGGTGTGCCGTGTTTATGAATGTTGGAAACCACAGTCCGTTGGGATTCGGGTTTGGAGGTGCTGGATTCATATGCCATGTAGCAACCCATACTTTCTCCAGTGGCGAGTCCGGGTCTTTCACCGACTAATAATAAAGTGATTTTAGCGTTTAGGGCTTCGCTAATACGATCCATCGTGGCAACTCGGCCAAATTTAACGAAAATGGGTGTTCCGATTCGGTAATTCTTAGCCTGAAATCCATCCATCATAATCGGAAAAATATCTTGAATGTTCTCATTAATGGCTGGGGAACTGAGCCCATCGGCTACTATGATTTGTACATCGGGATTGGGTAAACAATTGCTTTGAATCTGTTGCAAAACTTCCGGACTAAACCGGCGGCCCAGATCGGGCCTGGTTAGGTATTCATCTTTATTGCGAATTAACGTCTGGACCTTAAAAAACCCAAAGGGTTCCAGCAGGGACTCATTGACTTCGGACCAGACGGCATCCATGGCAACGGCATGATCGGCCCGGAATCGGAGCCATGTTTCAGTTTTATAGCGATCGCCCGCTCGGCCCACACAGATCCGGGCCAAGGTCGTGGCTTTTAAACGGGAGCAATATTCCGTATCCAGCGGTTTGTCAATTGTAACCCGCGAAGTAAGGTCAAGCTCAGAAATATCAGCAATTAAATCCGAGGTCATTTCTTATCCTCCTTAGTCA
>DNPP01000488.1:0-1663 GCA_003501365.1 Bacillota bacterium | reverse complement strand
CGCTCCGTTAATTTTCCTTGGTAAAGGACGCCCAGCTCTTCGAGCCTGGCGGCGAATTCCGGGATCGGCTGTTTGCCGGTTATTTCCCGCAGTGCGGCGATATCGTGGAAGCTGGTGGATTGATACATTAGCATTACATCATCAGCGACCGGGATACCCATAAAGTAATTGCAATTGGCAGCGGTTAACAATACTAATAAGTTTTCAATATCATTTTGGTCGGCTTTCATATGATTGGTATAACAGGCGTCGACTCCCATCGGAATGCCGGTTAATTTTCCCATGAAATGGTCTTCCAAACCGGCCCGGATTACCTGCTTGGCGTCGTAAAGATATTCCGGCCCAATGAATCCTACCACCGTGTTGAGAAGAAACGGGTGGTATCTACGGGCTAGACCATAACAACGGGCTTCCATGGTAACCTGATCGGCGCCATGGTGACCCTCGGAGGAGAGTTCCGAGCCTTGGCCGGTTTCAAAATACATCCGGTTTGGACCACTGGCGCTTCCTCGACTTTTCATCAGTTCATAGCCCTCATCCAGCATTTCCACAGTGATCCCAAAAGCAGTATTTGATTTTTGGGAACCGGCAATACTTTGAAACATCAGATCAACCGGTGCGCCTTTTTCAATTGCTTTCATTTGAGTGGTGATATGAGCTAAGACACAGTTTTGAGTGGGAATTTTCCACTGATTCATGAAATCTTTGAAAGCCGTTAAAATCCGGACGACATTTTCAAGGCTGTCATCCACCGGATTAAGACCAATAACGGCATCGCCGACTCCATAACTTAGTCCTTCCCGGACTGAAGCCATGACCCCATCCAAGTCGTCGGTGGGATGATTGGGTTGCAAGCGAGAAGCCAGAGTACCTATTTTACCGATGGTGGTGTTACAAGTCGCCGGAATTTCAATTTTTTGGGCGCCGTAAATTAAATCCAAATTACTCATCAGCTTGGCTGCGGCAGCTACCATTTCGGAAGTCAGCCCAGTGGATAAGCGTTTCAACTCAACTCCGGGTAGTCTTAATACCATCTCCCGAAATTCACCAACGGTTTTGCTTTTAATTTCATTAAAAATCGCGGTATCGATGGAATCCTGAATTACCCGGGTGACCGCATCCTCATCATAAGGGACCACTGGATGGTTATAAAGCTCTTCCAAAGTTACTTCAGATAGGACGACCTTGGCGGCAATCCGCTCGGCAGTATTTGCGGCGGCGATACCCGCCAGATTATCCCCGGATTTTTCTTCGTTCGCTTTGGCAAGCAGTTCTTTCAGATCTTTGAATTGATAAATCTTATCAAACAATTTGGTTTTCAATGGCATGGAATTCCACCTGCTTTTATTAGGATAGTTCTACATGGCAAGGAATTGGATTGTAAAGTCCGGTAAGTGATTTTGGGTTACCGGATTAGGTTATGAATATACTGGCCGGACTTTACAATTAGATAGGTTAAGCGGCTTCTTCTTTTACTTTTAACTCAGCAACTTTTTTCATATGGGGTTTGGCATATCCGAAATAGAAGAGAGTCGCTGCGGCAAAGGCTACTACGACCCAAAGCATGGTTGGCAAGTTAGCATAGGTTACGGCTATCACAAATCATACCGATCAGGCTCGAGCGCGAATCGGCAGACTAATCTGCGGCACGGTGTAGGGCCGT
>DNPP01000405.1:3103-4848 GCA_003501365.1 Bacillota bacterium | reverse complement strand
CAACCGGTTCTTTGCCATCCCCGGCCACAACCAAAGCTTCAAAAGCAGTTTCACCTTCGGACACTGCTTTAACCACGGCCACCCTTTCAGCACAAATCGTTGCACCGTAAGAGGCATTTTCAATATTGCAGCCACTGTATATCCGGCCTGATTTGGTGAGCAAAGCCGCGCCCACTTGATATTTAGAATACGGCGCATAAGCCCTTAGGCGAGCCTCCAAGGCAATCCGGATCAATTCTTGTTTTTTGCTTTCCTCCATCTTGGGCCTCCTTGGCAAATGAATAATCAAGCGATTGTCAAACTATTAATTGAAAAATCAATAAAGTAATAAAAAAGCCCAGCGCTCCGCCGGCAATTACTTCATACCAGGAATGAATCTTATTCTCAATCCGGCTTTCGGCCAAAAGCAAAACCAAAAACAATGCCATTAAAGTCACCATACTGTTACGGCAAATAAAAATGATAATCGTGGCAGCTGAGGCCCCTAAAGCAGTATGGCCGCTCGGCATGCCTCCCTGAACCGGCCGTCCCGTTTTGGTTAATGATTTACCCAGGATTACCGAAACCACTGTTAATAAAAGCGCGATTAAAGTCAGGTATAAGGGAGTTTTCTGCAAAGAAACAATCACCCGGGGAATTTCAGAATCAATTTTGGGGGCGAAAATTAAATAGCCGACAATTATGGCTAGAGTAGCAGCTACCAAAACTGCGCCTGCGGCTACATTCTTAATAATCGCCGCCAGCGGGTGATACTCCGGAGTGATTAGGTCTACAGTCACCTCAAGAGCGGTATTAAGCATCTCCGTAATAATCACAAAAGCAATCGTAATGAAGAGGACTAAGATCTCCAGCTTTGTCAGGTGGAACAGGAGTGATAAGATCAGTACTACTCCGGAGGCTATAAAATGCAAGCGAATATTGCGCTGAGTTTTGAAGGCATAAATGATTCCATCAAAAGCATTGTTAAAGGAATCCAGCAGGTTTCGCGATCTCACCCGTTCTGCCTCCCCAGGGAAAACCGAGCTAAGATTTGTTCTTCCGCGGCACGCATCAAAGCTGTGTCATCACTCTCTTGATGATCAAACCCCAATAAATGCAATAAGCCATGGACTGCCAGGTAACATAACTCCCGCTCCAACGGATGTTGATATTCTTTGGCCTGTTCAATCGTTCGTTCGATGGATATATAAATGTCTCCCAATAGCTCGGGGGCATCCGCCGGTAAAACAATCGCAGTACCGGAAGGATCCTCCTCCATCGCAAACGACAATACATCGGTGGGCTGATCGACTCCCCGGTATTCCAGATTTAATTTCCAGATATCTTGATCATTCACCAAAACCACACTCACTTCCGCGTCGGGTTTTTGGTGGCTAGTTAGACCCTGCTGCAGGACCTGCTCCAGCAAACCGACCCACTTCGGGTCAATCGGTATTATTTCTTGGGTGTTATTTACCAGAATCGCCATTTGTTTTCTTCCTTTCGATCTCCTGCAATACATTTTCCGGATATTCGATCCGGTTATGAAACATCCCGCCCAATACTTTGATAAAACTGTTCTTAACTTTATTGAGATCCTTCAGGGTTAAGTTACATTCATCAAATTGGCCGTCATCCAGACGTTCCCGAATAATCTTTTGAACCACTGCTTCTACTTTTAAAGGAGTCGGTTTCGGCATTGATTTGACAGCCGCTTCAACCGAGTCTGCCAACATCACCAAGGCCGCCTCCTTGGTTTGAGGTTT
>DNPP01000405.1:1867-2766 GCA_003501365.1 Bacillota bacterium | reverse complement strand
TTTATAAAAATAACGTACCAGGTCAGTACCATGATGCTGTTCGATGATTTGAACCAATTTGTCCGGAAGCCCGTGTTCTCTGGCGATTTCTGCTCCCTCTTTCACATGATAGGTTATAATCAGAGTGCTCAAGGTAGGGTTCAACTTTTCGTGAGGATTTTCCTGAGTAAACTGATTTTCGACGAAGAAATAAGGGCGTTTGATTTTGCCGATATCATGATAATATGAGCCGACCCTTACCCATAAAGTATCGGCGCCGATTCCCTCTGCGGCTGCTTCTGCCAGATTACCCACCATAATACTATGATGATAAGTGCCCGGAGCTTCAATCTGCAAACGCCGTAGCAAGGGATGTCCCGGATTGGACAACTCCAATAGTCGGATCGGTGAAGTAATCCTGAAAATATGCTCCAAAAAAGGTAACGAGCCGATAGCCAGTACTGCCGATAAAAATCCATTGGTAATAGCCAGGAGCACTGCCGGATAATCAAAGGTAGTATGAAATAACAAATTAATTATAATTGCCGTAATCGCATTCACCACCATTAAAACAAAGCCGCAGCGCACCAAATCCCTTTGGCGGTTAAATTTGACCAGCATTAGCACGGCGGTGACTCCGCTGATGAAATAAAAAATGGTCAGTGCCAGACTATAATCCACGATAATGCCCCCCAATAAGCTCAGGATAATCGTCATCGCCAGAGCCAATTGAGGATTGATTAAAATTGTAATCAGCATTGAACCAAAGCTAATCGGTGCTAAATAAGATAATGCCGGGTTCTCGGTCAACGACAGCACCTTCACCAGCCCAACCACCAGCACCACCAGCATTAATAACAGATATAACAATCTTTCCTGTTGAAAAAGTTCGCTGTGAAATTGCCAGATATACCACCAGC
>DNPP01000405.1:889-1546 GCA_003501365.1 Bacillota bacterium | reverse complement strand
CCGGCTCGACTTGGTTATGATCAAATGAAGATCTTGCAACATCTTAAGATCATTTTCAGTTATCACTTGATTTTTGGCGATCAATAATTCTCCCGGATGATGCACCACCTCCGGAACTTCCGAACGGACCACATTTTCAATTCTTTTAATTTTGGCGGCATCAATAATCAAATTCGGTTGGATTACCACATTCAGCAAACTGGTGACAATGGGAACCAGTTCCGCTTCAACTTTTCGATCCGCCAACATCTGGTTGATGATCAACTCTTCATTGGCAAGTCCTTTGGCATCGATTCGTTGGTGACTTTCAACATCGGCGATGATTTGATGGGTTGTCTCCTTAAGTTTCCGATAACTATCGTCCGGCAACAATACCAGCTTTTTCAGCAAACTAAAACTGGGAGTCCGGGGGAAAAATTTCTGGTAATTGGATACCTGAAGCGTCCCGGGAATGATATTTTTAACCGGCTGGGAATTATATTTCTTTCGTTCCAAATCAAGGGCCTCAAAAAACCGGTTAAGCTTAAAAGTGATCATTTGGCTGATCTGTTCATCGATCTGGTAGTTATCCGGATCTTGGGTGGCGATTTCTAAAGCCCGATCCACCGCTTCTTTCTGGGCCAATCGGGTCGCCTCGTGATCGACAATATCTTTGGG
>DNPP01000405.1:0-487 GCA_003501365.1 Bacillota bacterium | reverse complement strand
GTCGACAGACGAGTCATTAATGCTTTTGGGCTTTTTGGAATTTAGATTTTGATTATCATTGAGCTCCAAAGCTGCCAGCTCCTTTAGAATTAGCCGTTTGTTGATAACGTTCATAAGCCCGGATAATCCGTTGCACTAATTCATGACGGACCACATCCCGATCGGTCAACATCACTACCGCAATATCCGGCACACCCGTAAAAATAGCGGCGACTTCCGCTAAACCGGAGATGGTCGCTTTGGGCAAGTCAACCTGAGTAATATCCCCGGTCACTACGGCTTTTGAACCGAAACCCATCCGGGTCAGAAACATCTTCATCTGCTCCGGAGTGGTATTCTGGGCTTCATCCAAGATAATAAAGGAATCATCGAGAGTGCGACCCCGCATGTATGCCAGCGGCGCAATCTCGATGCTGCCCCGCTCCAGATATTTTTGAAATATATCGACGCCCATAACATAATACAAAGCGTCATAAAGCGAGCGTAC
>DNPP01000404.1 GCA_003501365.1 Bacillota bacterium | reverse complement strand
AATTTATTCTCTTTATTACTGAGCAGGGCGCCAATCACGGCCGACATATTCGGATGCTGGACCGCAAATTGCTCGGTAAGCCTTTCTCGAAAAGGCACAAACTGATCTTTGATTAATTCATCAACCTTTGATAGTGCGGCGGTTTGATTCATCTGAACATTCCTCCTAAACATTTTACCTATATTATTGATCGAATGACTAATAAATATTAGTTCTTAAAATAAACAAATAAATAAGGTCGCACTAAAAATATTGAGGCGACCTTATTTATTAATAAATTAATTAATAAAATTTATATACTTATGTATCCCAATTTGTATCCCAGACTCAGATAAGTTCCGAATTTTTAAACCTAAATGCAGCCTTTGAATTGACGGTTAATTATAAGATTCGCCCCGTTTTCGCATATCAAGACGCGTATAGTTTTGTAATCGGCCTGATTGATCAAAAGCCGCTTCATATAAACCGACCAGATCCATAGTATTGGGTATTCCTTCACGTTCAACGAACTCCAGTTTCATCATCCAACCGCTTTCGCTTTCTTCCTGTCGTCGCACTTCGACAACAGCCAATAATTTTAACCCAATTACATTGGCCAATTTTTGACTACCTATGGCAATCATTTCCTCCAAGACTATTGTTGGGGAATTTTCCGTTTCTCTTGATTCTTGTTCTTCGCTCATCATCATTCCTCCATTTAATCCAAATATCGATGCACAGAATTTAGTCGGTTCTGAGTTTGTTTGGCATTACTTTTAACCTCTTTAACTTTTTCTTGCAATAGTTTGACCTTTCTCTGAAATTCAATCGTTCGAGCGGCGATCAATTGATGAATTTTTTCTTGCTGCTCGCTAATGCTGGTTGTATTTTCCTGACGCCGGTTCCTGCAATTAAGTTTGACTTTGGAAATATTACTATGCCAATGAGTTTGAAGCCTTTCCATAATTCACCCCCTGTATTTTTTATTTATTCAGCTTGATTAATTTGGGCTTTTTCCCGTTGGGCGCCACGCCGGGCTTCATCCCAATCCTTCATCAAACCGTAATTAAGCATTGTTTGAAGATTAGCCAGAGCCAACCGCAGATTTAAACCAATTAACGGTACATCCGCCACTGTAATAATCACATCCGCTGAAACGTATAGCCCTTTCTGGAGCGCATGATCCAATAATTCAACCAAGGCCGAATACTCACGAACCGGTTCCATATTTAACCTCCCAAGGCCAAACGAGCAATCATTCCAAATCTTTAACAAAACTATAAGCGGGCCATGGTCCCGTAAAAACCACCGTATATTGGCTTTTTGTTTGCAGGCTTTCTAAAAAAGCTCCGATTACTTCGATTTTGTCCGCTTCCGCTAAAATCGCCATATTAAGAATAGGTTTTTGATTATTGGAAATTTCGCTATCCAATTTATTCTCTTTTAAATCACTAACTAACGGCCGAACTTCGGCGATTATTTTCTTTGCCAGAAGCTTACACTCTTCTTCAACTGCTTTCCTTATTTTTTGAGCAAGCTCGCTTTTGAAAAGATAGGCGGTCCCCTTATTCATTGTTGCGATACGATTACTTAGCTCAATGATTTCCGGATTCTCTTGGGTAACCTTTTCAGTAAGTGTTTCAATCGAACAGTTTATTTTAATTCCATACTCCGCCCGACCGGAGAGCTGCTCCAGCAGACTCTTAATCGGGCTATACCTCTCTTGCAGCCAGTCCTGCAAAACATCATCCGGGTTGGCGGCCGACGATCCGTCGATTATCATATCAAAAGTCATTGGAACTACCGAACTGGTAAGCTTAAAGGCTTGATCCAAGACATCTTGATGTTGACGCAACCATTTTTCGACTTGAGCCCGGTCAGTTGATTCGTAGGGATTAGGAGCACACGCATGAACAAGGGCTCCGATATCCCGGCAGAAAATCGTATATACCGGACTATTGTCTATCCCGGTAGTTTGCAACTCATCTGAGCCAAAGATAATCCCATAGACGTAACGCCCGGACAAGCCCGTATCTTCGGATGAAATTACGGCGGTTGTTGGGGCGGGAGTGGATTCCGGTAGTTTCGCTTCAGACTGCTCTTGCTCGATTGAATCTCTTAAACTAATTACCGCTTGGTTAGCCGACTCTTTCTTTACTGCCGCCTTTTCTTCTACTTCCAATGTTCCTTGAACTTGTTCCGTTTCCGCTGTCAGTTCCGGTTTCGCTTCAACTTCCCGGCTTCTTATCCGCTTAACTTCGTTATGGCTTTCAGGTGGAGATTGGATTGCTTTTTCAGTTTCTAGTTTTGTGTGAGTGTCAGGGCAAGTGCAAGGGCAAGCCGAAGCAGAAGGCGTATCTATATAAGATAAGGAGCTAAACTGCTTTGGTTTTGCGGATCTTTTCCAAAAAAAAACTAATAATTCAATTAGCTCAGTCGATAGTTCTTCCGGTTGCAATTTATCCCAAACCTCGGCTATTTTGGCGGAGCTTACCTCTATCCCCAGGGAATCCATAAGTAAAATTAAATAACAAAGCGGCTCTAACTTTGTAAAGGCCTCTTTATTCGGCATGCTTAACCCATTCCTCCGGATTTACCAGTGTATTGACAAAATCGTCAATCACGCAGTCCAGGTTCTCCCGGATTGCATTGACTGATTCTGCCAGCCCTTGATCTTTTTTAATCTGTTCAATCACTTCAAAGATATCGAAGATATTTTGTCCCAGTCTTTCAATGCTTTCCGGACTCAAGCCTTCCTCCATTCTCCGAATAGCCTGAAGTTTTAAAACTTCGGCGATAATTTCAACCAGCGCCACCACTAAACCTAAAAGTCCTTCTTTAAGTTTATCTTCCTCAATTTTGATGGGCACTTGCTTAATCCTCCTTGATATCAACGGTGGAAGTAAGCTTATTATTCCAACCGCACCATGGGCAGCCGGAGCTGATTAAATCTTCTTTTAAAAGTCTTTTGTTGCAACTCGGACAAGCTTCCAAATCACACTCGATTGACTTCCATGAATTGGTATTGATATTGGTGCCTGAAGGAAATTCCAATCCATAACGAGCGGCAGTTTCAAATGAAGCGACGGCCGCTCTAATCTTAATGCCCAGAAGTTCGACTCCGGCAATTGAAACCGCGATATCGGCATTAATGACCAAACCTTTATCCAGAATCCGATCAATCAAATCAACCAGTGTTACACTATTACTCTTCGTCGGCATCATTGCCATCTGTATCACCTCCCGAATCGGCAGCGATTAACCTCAATCGTTCCCAAATCACTTCGGATTGTTGGGAATATTCTTCTTCCGAAATCGTTCCCCGTTCATAACTAATCCGTACTTGAATTAAATCGGCCCTTAATTGCTCCGGGTCGGAAACTGCGGCCAAAGCTCGGTCTCTAAGTTGTTCAATCACCCAAATCGTACCATTCACAGGTGCAGTAAAAGGAAATGTTAAAATATCCAAAAGAATCATTTCTTCCCCTTCCAGCCAAGATTCATTTTGACGAAATTGTAGGGAGGAAGCCAGGTTGTATAATGGAATTCAACCAATTCCGGATATTTCTGGGCGGTCTTTTCCACTCTTTTTTTTAATTGTTCATCTTGGTTGACATCGACCAGGAATGAACCGTTATAAAGCATTTCAGCACTCATCATTTCATCGGTAGTATTTTCGGTGGTTACCGCGCTTAAATAGGGGTGAATTGTGTTTTCCATCTTATCTCGAAATTCATTAACCACGGACTCGACTCGTTGCCCCAGCTCCAATGCGGTTTGAGGATCCAATTGCGCTCTTGCTAATAAACTGGCATGATCCCTAAACCGCTTTTTTAACTCGTTTAATACCGCTTCTTTTCTCCAATAGGCTTTAACCCCAACTTCATACTTGCCATCCAACCTTTGCAATTCCTTCTTCAAAAGATCCGACTGCGCCATGATTGGCTTTCTTAAATCCTCAATCGATTTAACTGCGGTACCAAATTTAATAGGAATAACCGCGGATTGTTTCATGACCGTCTCTAAAACTTTTACATGTTTTACTGCATCATCAAGATTTAAATCCTCAAGTTCGCTATCCATGTATGATACCAAAACAGAAACGCCTCCGAGAGGGACAGCATAAACTTTTAAATGGGCAACTCCTTCACAATCGGATAATAAACCAATCTGCGCCGGTGTAATTCCATAGAGGTAAACTTCCCGGTTTTGCTTCACCTCTTTGAACCTCCATTGAAAAGCTTTTTTTGATTACAGTTTTCTGGAATTAACTCTTTTACGGAATAGCGGATCCGGACACGATGGTTCTTAAAGTTTTGATCCATATCGGTAAAAACCTGTCGACTTTCGCCTTCCGCAATTGATTGAATATCGGTTATTAATTGTCGAAGCGCTTCAATCCACGGATTGTTCTGAATTTGGTTGCTCGCTCTCATGCGTTGCCTTCTCCCATAAGTCCAATACTTTATTGAAACTTGCCGCATCAAGTCCCATAATGTCCTGACAACATTTGATAAATAGCCTTTTGTCGGATCGGCCCTGAAATTCCGATTGATAAATTTTCCCAATCATAATTGACATCCGGGTAGTTGAATGGGGCAAGTTTTCCGACTCATGGACTTTCCTGACAAAACGGATTATCTTTCTCGCTTGGAGGCGGCTTAGATTATTATGTTTAGCGGTTATTAGGGCTTCGGTTTCCTCATCCAATTGATTTAATTGGATGGTAACGAGTCGATCCTGCAAGGCGTCCTGAGTTTTATAAATTCCCACATATTCTTTGGGATTACTCGTTAAGATCAATCTAAAGTTAGGATGAACATCGACTAAAGTCAATTTTCCGCTTCGATCCGTAATCAAAAGTACTTTTTCCGACAAAATTCCTAATAGCACATTGTTTGTTTCAGGACGAGCCCGGGTAAATTCATCATAGATAAGCGTCCTTCCCTCTTGGCATGCCAAAGCTACCGGATTATCAACCCGAATCGGAGTTAATAAACGCTCTACTTTCGAGACCGAAGGGATAAAATTATCTTCAACCACCTTTTGATAATATCCGTAAAGTCCTCCCACCAGATCATTACGGGTAAAAGTCTCATCACCCTGGATGAAATAATACAAACTGTCTAAATCCTTGGCTATTTTCAATGCTAAGCTAGTCTTGCCCACCCCGGCGGGTCCGGTAAGATGGATCGTTAAACCGGCTTTTACAAAGATTTTGGCTTTTTCCAAGACCTCTTCGATTGAAGGCGTCATTACAAATATATCTTGTTGCTTAGACATAGATTCACCAACCTTTTTAAAGACAATATACGAAAAATCTGCTATAAATAGACACGGGGGATGGTTGTCACCCCCCGTTTTAGAATTTTACTAGGCCTCTAAAACATGATCATGATGTACCGTCAAGCCAACAGCCTTTGCATAACACAGCCATGTCTCTACGG
>DNPP01000226.1 GCA_003501365.1 Bacillota bacterium | reverse complement strand
ACAATGTCCGGTTTGGTGACCCGGAAACCCAGGCGGTACTGCCGTTGTTGGATTCCGATCTGGCTGCGATATTTCAAAGCGCTACCCACGGGCGGCTTAAACCGGAATCAGTATGTTGGAAATCCGGAGTCACTTCTGTTTGTGTCGTGGCCGCCTCCGGAGGGTATCCCGGTGAATACCGGGACGGTAAAGTAATAACCGGTTTGGAGAAAATAGCCGACTCCTTGGTTTTTCATGCGGGGACCGGATTAAATAAACAAGGTCAGTTGGTCACTGCCGGTGGCCGAGTGATTAATTTGGTTCATCTGGCAGCTACCGTTGATGAGGCTATTAAAGGTGTTTATCACGATATGGAAAAAATTTATTTTGAGGGGATTTGTTATCGAAACGACATCGGACGAAGGGAATTAAACCGTAGTCATCCATAGCATATCAAGAGAAGAGCTTGACAATTAACGATAAATTGGTTATTATAAACTTTAATGGTTATTTTTTAATATAAATTATGGTAATTATTCTCATATCAAAATTTTAATGCAACTTAGACGAAAAATGGCAAATCCGGTGAAAGCCGGAGACGCAAAGCTACGGGTCTAAAACAACAACGGTTTTTTTGTATCGTTATGTTATTGACAGCCGGGTTACCGAAGCAGTTGTTTTTTTGTTGTCTTTTTTAAATTGTCTCAATTTTACTAACTTTATAATAAATTATTAATTAGACTACTATTGATAATTTGGAAAGAGAGGAATACTATGGAAAGTATTCCGGAAGAAGTGTTAAGGGAATTGGTCATGGGAAAAGTCAAGGTTGATTTGGATTTTATAGCGCTAAAAATAATGTTGTCGCGTTTGCAACAAAGGGTTAAAATGACCCCTGATTCAAATAATCTCCAACCCAGTGTTAAGGAATTACAAATTTTTTTGGCCAAATTTGGATATCTACCGAACGTACAGAAAGATGTGGAAAAGATTTTAAAAAATGGGGGATATCATGAATAAGGATTATATATTTAAGTAATCCCAAGTTACTTTCAATTTGATAATAATTCAAAAGAAACCACCTAAACTCAGCGTGCATCCCGTGCTAAGGCCGGTAATAATAAAAAAATGCAGTCCGGAAATACTGCGGGCTGCATTTTGATACTTTGATGGAATCGCCCAATTGACATACCGGGTTATAATAAATGGCGAACCCGCTCGGTAGTCCAGGGTAAAAAGTGATCGAAGGCCAAACTTAAAAGTTTGGCTTTCTTAACATATTCTTTGGTTTCACTATAGGGAGGCACTCCCTTATACTTTGAAACCGATGCGGGACCCGCATTATAGGCTGCGATGGCCAGCTCCAAGCTGCCGAAGCGGTTAAGTTGTTCCGCGAGGTACTCCGATCCGGTCTGGATGTTCTTTTGAACATTACGCCAGTCTTCCAACTTATCCGGGGAGAGTTGCATCAACCCTCTGCATCCGGCCGCGCTGACTGCGTTACTCCGATATTCGCTTTCCACACCGATTACAATCGCGATTAGAACCGGATCGAAAGTTTCCATAATCGAGTCATGGATTTTACGATTATTGCAATGGTAAAGCTGCATGATAATTGTGACCTTATCCGAGACAGCCTGTCTTTCTTTTTTAAGCTGGTTTATTTTATTGAACTCGCAAATATAATATGTAGCTGTGCCCACCAATATCAGGGTCATAAAAACCAGGGTAAAAAATTTAAATATGTTTTTCTTTAAAACCAAATGGGTTCCTTCTTTCATTCAAGATTTGATATATGCAACCATAGTGAGGATGAGATTGATACAGAAACATAATATGTGGGAATATAATAAATATTCAATTAAATGCAACATTACCGACCTTCAGACACGGTTTCGAGTATAACGAAAATTGTAGTGCTTTGTCAATCCAATTGCCGGCGTGATAAATAATTAAAGTTATATTTTCCCAGCATAATGGGTATTTATTATTTACAAAGAATTTTTATTAAATTGTTGTTACTAACATTTTTGCCGTAGTTGATAAAAAAAATACCATGACAACTGTGGGGTGGGATAATGAATCACCGGCAAAGTCTGTTATCTTCATTTGTTTTATAGCCGGTAACACGGGTACCAAAGAAAATAGCAGGAATGAATCGAAAAGTACCGAATAAATACTGTTAAATTGTTTGTGGAGTTCATTTTATGTTGCATAATTTCTTACTTTGGGAGTAATAATGTCCGGAAAAATTTGGAAGATCACTGAGAACAATGACGATACTGCGATACGGCTTGCCAAAGAATTGGGTATATCGCATCTGATGGGACGTTTGTTATATAATCGCGGAATTGTAGAACTCGATCAAGCATTGGCCTTTTTAACCCCTTCCCTTGAACAATTGCATGATCCGTTTCTTTTTAGGGATATGGGAAAAGCGGTGGGGCGATTAAAAAAGGCCATTGATAATCAAGAAACGGTTCTAATTTATGGAGATTACGATGTAGATGGAATTACCTCAATTTCTTTGATGATTCGGGTATTATCTAAATTTTTACCGGGCAAACTTTTTTATTACATCCCAAAAAGATTGGAAGAGGGATATGGATTACATTTAAGTTCTTTGGATAAGGCGTTACTTAAGGG
>DNPP01000068.1:23375-38401 GCA_003501365.1 Bacillota bacterium | reverse complement strand
GCCAAGGATGAGATGTCCTGGAATCCGGAAGTTGAAATTGCCATCAGAAATTTACTCGTTGATTATCCGGAGATACTGAAACCGAAATCCGGCGGTAGCTCTAGGCCCGAGCGGGTGACTTTTCCCCCCAAGGTTACTCCAATCATGGACAACCGGGAAAAGATACCGGAAATCCGTATTGGACTGGCGGAAACCATCCAACGTTTATATCTGCGAACCGGAGAGCGTTTTCAAATCATTGATCAGAATGGAAAAGTCCGTTTTATAGGAAAAGCTCAAACCGTTTTATTGATTCGCCAACGGAACTCCGGGATCGAGATATTAACTCGTCAAGGTGTCAGTTTATTCAAATCGGCTGGCAGTGTTTCTTTAACTTATAATAATCCGGCAGCTACGTCCGTATTGTTGGAGGTTCAATATCAACATGGAACATTCTGGGCCGGCCGCGAAGATCGGATTTATCGCGGCAATTTTCAGTTTTTGCCCAGGGATAGTGGACTGACAATTGTCAACCAGCTCAATTTGGAAGAATATTTATATGGGGTTGTCCCGTCGGAAATGGAGTCGGATTGGCCTCCCGAAGCTTTGGCAGCCCAGGCAGTGGCTGCCCGGACTTATGCGGTCTCCCACCATAATGCTTTTACATCCCGGGGCTTCGATTTATTAGCCACGATTGCTTCTCAGGTTTACCAAGGGGTTCTGGCGGAAAGAAACAGTACCAATAAAGCCGTGGATGCTACCCGGGGTCAAATTCTAATCTTTAATGATAAGCCGATCAGCGCATTCTACACCGGCAATAGTGGAGGTTATACCGCCAGTAGTCAGGATCTGTGGGGCGATACCCTAATACCCTATCTACAGGCAGTTCCGGATCGATTATTGCCCACCGGCAGTCAAATTATGAGTCCGGAAGAATTGGCCCAATGGTTGATTTTACGGCCGGTGACCTATAGTTGCAATCCAAAATATTCGGCGCCAAGTCATTATCGTTGGACGATATGGGTTTCCCGCACAGAAATTGAAACCCATTTGCGATTAGCCGATAAAGTGGGAGCGATTAATTCCATCGTAATCAGCGAGCGTACGAAAAGCGGTATTGTGACCAAAGTGACCGTTAATGGCGTAAACGGTACATTCAACCTGACGGGAGATGCGATTCGTTCTAAATTAGGCGGCCTGAGAAGTAATATGTTTATTATCGAACCCAAACTTGCTCAGAACGGTCTACCGGAATATTTTATATTTTATGGGGGAGGGTTTGGCCATGGAGTCGGCATGGATCAAAGCGGTGCAGCCGGGATGGCGGCCGACGGCTATAAATATGACCAGATATTGAACCATTATTATTCGGGCTCTGAGTTGAAGCAGTTATATTAATCATAAACAGGGGGTAAAGAGAATGCATTTGAGAGAAGCAAAAGTTTCAATCGTTAAATACCCGGATTATCATCAGTTTAAGGCGGTTAAAACTGCTGTAAGCCAGGTAACAGACTTTATCGGGGGACTAGAATCATTGATTACCCCCAGGCGATCATGTTTTGCTTAAACCCAATTTATTGTGCGCATCCGATTATAAAACCGGTGTTACGACCAATCCCAATCTTTTTTTCGCGGTAGCGGAAATTTGCAAGGAAATGGGGGCCAAAAAGGTGACTATTGCCGAGGGGTCCGCAATTGGGGAAGATACCGACAAAGTCTTTGATGCTTTGGGAATGAAGGAACTCGCGGAGGCGCATCAATGTGATCTGGTCAATCTAATTAAGGATGAGTTCACCTATGTGAGATGAAGGGATTTATGTACCCGGTTGTCCACCGCATCCCACGCATATTGATGATTTTGTGAGCGGTAAGGGCTTGGAACGGTAGGAGGATAAGGAGGCTATCATGCTGTATCTGATAAAATTTATCTATATCACATTTATTTTACCTCCGGGAATTTTCATTCTGCTCTTTCTGTTACTTAGCGGATGGCTCCTGGTTAGAAAGCAACGGATTATCGCCGGGGTTTTGTTAGGGATAACAATTTTATTATATGCTGGTTCGAGTTTTGTTTTTAGTGATCTTTTGATTCATGCTCTGGAATATCGTTATCGGCCGGCAAAAAAGATTCAAGGCGATGTGATTGTTGTGTTGGGGGGAGGAGCAACCCTGGACTCACCCAATCTCCATTCCAAAGGTCATTTATCGGGAGCGGCGGCAAACCGATTATTAACGGCTATCCAACTAAACCGGGAGTTAAAGATACCCATTCTGTTTTCCGGCGGAAAAGTTTATCAAAATACCGGCAGAGAGGCAGAGATAGCCAAGTCGATTTTAAAGGACGTCGGGATCGCCGATGACCAAATTATGGTGGAAAATCGTAGCCTGAACACCACTGAGAATGCTGTTTATACAAAAATCATTTTGGATAGGTTTCATTTCCGTCAGCCGATCCTGGTTACATCGGCTTTTCATATGCCGCGGGCCCAAAAACAATTTGAAAAAGCAGGTGTTTTAGTACTGCCATATCCCACTGATTATCATACCAATACCTATTTGAAATTTGCCGTCAATAACCTGTTTCCATCGGCAGACGCCTTAGAAAATTTTAGTCTGGCATTGAAAGAATATATTGGACTGCTAGCTATCAAATGGTATTGATAAAAACAGGATTAGGGTAAAAGGCCGTTGCACTGAACAGATGTTCGTGCTATAATGATTCCAGAACATATGTTTGTTTTAGGAAGGCAAGAAACCGTAATGGATGTTCTGGAAAAAGTTAAAATACTTGCTTCGGCTGCTAAATACGATGCTTCATGCGCCTCCAGCGGTAGCAGCCGCAAAAATAATTTTTCACAGACAGGTGTGCGGGGCCTTGGCAATGCTTCTTCATCGCCGGTGGGGATCTGCCATAGCTGGGCCTCGGACGGCCGCTGCATTTCGCTCTTGAAAATTCTTTATTCGAATTATTGTATCAATGACTGCGTTTATTGCGTCAACCGTCGCAGTAATGATATTCCCCGCAGTTCATTTACTATTAATGAGCTGGTCGACCTGACCGTTAATTTCTACCGCCGCAATTATATCGAAGGATTGTTTTTGAGTTCGGGAGTTTTTCACAGCCCGGATCGCACCATGGAAGTTTTACTTCAGGTTGTAAAAAGATTACGGATGGAACAGCATTTTAACGGTTATATTCACCTTAAAGTGATACCCGGGGCTAGCCGGGACTTGATCAGGGAAGCCGGATCGTATGCCGATCGCCTCAGTGTAAATATCGAACTTCCTTCGGAACGGGGCTTACATCTGTTGGCTCCGGAGAAAAAGCGCGAGGACATTTTAGCTCCTATGTCCTATATTGGAGCGAAGATTCAGGCCAGTTCCGAAGAACAAAGATATTTTAAAAAGGCAAAGGCTTTTGTGCCGGCCGGTCAGAGTACCCAAATGATTGTAGGGGCTTCTCCGGAGCCGGACTACCAGATTTTACAACTGGTGGAGCAACTTTACCATAAAGTACACCTTAAACGGGTCTATTATTCCGCTTATGTTCCCGTTAACACCAATTCATTATTACCGGCTTTAAATGTCACACCGCCACTAAAACGTGAGAATCGTCTTTACCAGGCTGATTGGCTAATCCGCTTCTATAAGTTTCGGGCGGCTGAGATTGCGGGTCCGGATCAGCCTCTGTTGGAGGCTGAACTAGACCCCAAAACCAGTTGGGCCTTGCGTAACTTAAAATTATTTCCGGTGGAAATCAATCGGGCTGATTATGAAACTTTATTGCGAATTCCGGGGGTGGGCTTAAAATCAGCCGAACGGCTTATTTCAGCTCGTCGATTTGGCTGTTTAACCTTGAATGATCTACCAAAGCTGGGGGTAGTCCTTAAAAGGGCCCGTTATTTTATAACCTGCCAGGGAAATTTTTTAGAAAAACTTGACAATGATCAATTGATTCGTCAAAGACTGCTTGGAGTTGATCAAAACCGGATCGAACCGGCTGGGTTTAACCAATTGCCGTTATTTGGCGAACTTTAAATAAAGGACAAGCAAATGATTCGTTTTCACTATGATGGTACTTTTGAGGGCTTGCTCACGGTTATCGCCCAGGCAATTGATGAAAACACCGATGCTCAGGAGATATCTGCAACTGAGCTGCAGGCCGACTTATTTACCGAAGTTCGCTCAATCGAGAGCGACCCCAACTTGGCGGCCGGCTTTTTTGAGCGTTTGCGACGGGAATTATCCCCGGAACTGCTGTTAGATATCGGCTATTGTTTTCTTTCCGAAATAAAGGGGATTGAAAAAGAACTGCTCGACTATATTCGGTTGTTATTAAAGGAAGGGGAGCAGGTCAACGGTAATTATTCCAACCCGGTTATTTTAAATGTTCAACGCACCTGCCAAAAAGTAAGTTATGAGATCTTGCGCATGCAAGGTCTCATTCGTTTTCGCAAATTACGTAATGGAGTTTATTATGCGCCGATTGCCCCCGAACATAATGTTGTCCGGCTGTTGGCCTCACATTTCCGGGACAGATTTGCCGATCAACAGTGGCTGATTCACGATACGCGAAGAAAGAGCGGTATAGCCTATGATAAGCGTCAGGTTCATTTCCTGCCGTTTATGGAGATGACTCAGGAGATTGATTCGTCAAGCTCACCATACTCTCCTGAACGGCATTGTAATCTTTGGGATCCGGATGAACGTAACTATCAGCAACTATGGGATCAATATTTTCAAAGTGTAGCCATAAAAGAACGGCACAATAAGAGACTCCAAAGGCAGCACATGCCGGAACGGTATTGGCGATATTTGGTGGAGCGGGTAGTAGAAGTAGAGAAGGAGATCCCTTAACAACCCGTTAGGAAATCAAAGTAATATTGCAGGTTCTTATTTTTATGAGCGGATAACGGCTCTGAATTTTTAAATGAGGTAAAGATCTCCCACGATTCAATTAATTTGATCAATCGTTGCTTGTTGCTTTGCGGGCATTCCCTCAGGAAATCGGAAATATAGGGAATCAGATGCTGATATATCATTTGAGCCAAATAGTGATTGAAGCTTGGAACAATTTGCGACGGTATTTCCTGCCAAGTTTCAATTTGAGTATAACCCTTATTTTGGATTGCCGGAATCGCTATATCGTTAAGTAGTTTAGCCATTAATCCCGGCATAGAGATACCGGCTTGATGGTAGAGAGCGGGTAACATTTGCATATCGACCGGGTTCCAAACTTTGGTAGCAACATCCAAGTTATTGGCGAATCTTTTTGAGAATTCACCAAGTAATTTGAAACGTTCGGCAAATTGTTGGTTTCCCGCCGTAGGTCCGGCATAGGCATAGCTGTAAAAATCCGGTTTGCTACGGCTTGTCTCCAGTGATTGCCATTTTTCATGTAGCAATAAATGAAAGGTAGAAGCTAAAACTCCTCCCAGACTATGACCGGTAATATATAGACTAATTTTTTGAGCGGACTCATCCCTGGAGTTAACCAAATCTTGCAGAAAGGCAGCGATTTTTTTCCCACTCAGCTCATCTCGCAGGTTCATCAAGATGGTCAGGGCTATATTGGTGCCGAATGAAATAGCAGGAATATCAGGAGATGATTCCGGAGGCGGAGTGGTCTCTTCATAGGGGACCTTATCCCACGCTACCGTATTGCCGACCCAGAAATCTTGAAAGATCCATTCGGCTAGATTTTCCGGGTTAGTACCCCGGATTGCCAGATAATAATCACCGGGGTGCTCTTGGTCTTGGACCATAAAGGCCATCGAATCCAGCTGAGGTGCTTTTTTAAGTGCGGGGATCATTATCGCTGATTTGTTCGTCAGGTGATAGGCGGGTCCCCAGACCGTAGTTAACTTTCCCAGCCAATCCTGATATTGCTTTAGGCATTGGTTCATTTTTTCTCGAGAAAGTTGTTGTTCATCCCCATCGTAAGCTAAAAGAGCCAGACCTAAGGTTATTTTCCTTTTTGAATCCGCTGTTCCACACATAAACTCACCCTCCAATCGGTTACCGTAACTGTGAGAATTGCTCGAAAAATACCTAAACAATCATGACATTTTATGATAGTATAGTTTACAGTTATATTTATTATGATGTGAGAAAGCATGATTGTCAAATGATTCCATTCTAGATGTTTATCGAGAACCACATTATTTAAGGGAGCTGTGGAGCTGTAGTATGAGTAATAGTCAATATTGGATTGATCAATTGAACCTAATCAAGCATCCGGAAGGCGGTTACTACCGGGAGACCTACCGCTCACCGGAAAAAATTAATATCGCCGAACCTGCTATTGCCAATGCTGTAAAAAAAGAGCGAGATTTGGCTTCCAGTATCTATTTCTTATTGCCCTCGGACGAGGTGTCTTGTTTTCACCGTTTAAAATCGGATGAACTCTGGTATTATCATGCCGGTTCGGCCCTAACCATCTATATTATTGATGCCAATGGAGCGCTTAATCAAATCGGACTGGGTTTAAATGTCGTTCAAGGTGAATTGCCCCAAGTCCTTGTACCGCGGGGTAGTATTTTTGGGGCAATGGTTAACCAAACTGCTTCATATACATTAATCGGTTGTATGGTGGCTCCCGGTTTTGATTTTCATGATTTTGAACTATTGGAGCGCAAAACGTTATTAGAAAACTATCCCGAGCATCAAGTAATTATTAAGCGCTTAACAAGCGAGCAAAAATTGTAAACAGCCGATTTCGATCAGAAAATTTTGAAAATATAAACTGAAACTCGGATAAAATGAAAAACTAACGATGATATTGCGGAGAAAGGTTTAAACAATGGAATCATTAACTGAAATGTTCCGGATCGGCTATGGGCCATCGGCCAGCCATACCATGGGCCCGCGCAAGGCTGCAGAAATATTTTTGCGACAGCATCAAGAGGCTCGCCGCTTTAGGGTGACTTTATACGGGAGTTTGGCTGCGACCGGTAAAGGCCATTTAACCGATGAAGCGCTTACAGAGGCATTTAAACCCTATCCTTTGGAACTGATTTGGCGACCCGATGTACAGTTGCCGTTTCACCCCAATGGAATGGAATTTGAAACTTTGGATGAAGATGGCTCCACTAGCGGATCTTGGCGGGTTTACAGTGTGGGCGGCGGCGCTTTAAAGGTTGAAGGGGCAAGTTTACTTTCTCCTGAGGTTTACGAGTTAGACTCGATGGCCGCGATCATCGAAAAAGTTTCGAAATCAGCTCAACCCCTCTGGAGTTATGTGGTTGAAAAAGAAGGAACCGCGATCTGGGATTATCTGCGGGATGTATGGCATGTCATGCAGGAGGCGGTAAAACGCGGTACGGATGCAGTGGGTGTTTTACCCGGCGAATTACAATTACCCCGCAAGAGTCAGTCTTTTTTCCTCAAAGCTAAACAGGATCGGGGATCTTTTCAAAGAACCAATCTGCTCTTTGCTTATTCTTTAGCGGTATCGGAAGAGAACGCATCCGGGGGTAAGATTGTAACAGCCCCCACGTGCGGTTCGTGCGGTGTACTTCCCGCGGTGTTTTATTATCTCCAAGAAACCAACTGTTTGTCGGAAAAGACTATTTTACAGGGATTGGCTACTGCAGGCCTAATTGGCAACTTGGTCAAAACCAATGGCTCAATTTCCGGCGCCGAAGTGGGGTGTCAAGGGGAGATAGGCACCGCTTGTGCCATGACGGCCGGTGCTGCTGTACAATTATTGGGCGGCTCGCCGCATCAGGTTGAGTATGCGGCGGAGATGGGATTTGAGCATCATTTGGGCCTTACCTGCGATCCGGTTGCCGGATTGGTCCAAATCCCTTGCATTGAACGGAATGCTTTTGCCGCGACCCGCGCTTTGGACTCTGCCGAGTATGCTTTGCTCTCCGATGGCGAGCATCGAATTAGCTTTGATGAGGTTGTCAACACCATGATGCAGACCGGTCATGATCTCAAAAGTTCCTACCGGGAAACATCTACCGGCGGCTTGGCCGCGATATATCCAAAAAGAATAAATAAAACCATTAGAGGAGAGCAGCAATGAACTGGTTGAATAAATTGGAGCGCAGGTTTGGCCGCTTTGCCATTCCGGGGTTGATGTACTATATCATTATTTTAAACGCGGTGGTTTACTTTTTTAAATATCTGGACCCGACTGGGACCATTTACAATGCCTTAACCCTTGATCCTAATTTAGTGATGCAAGGACAAATTTGGCGACTGGTTACTTATATATTGATACCCCCTGAAACCAGCCTACTATTCATCGTATTTGTGCTATTGTTCTATTATATGGTGGGCGTAGGACTCGAACAGGAATGGGGTAGTTTTAAGTTTAACCTCTATTATCTGGTAGGGATGATTGCTACTACCGTGGCAGCCTTTCTAACCGGAGGAGGATCTGTTACCGCGGTTTACCTTAATTTATCTTTGTTTTTAGCGTTTGCGTATCTTTTTCCCGATCATGAAATATTAATATTTTTTATTTTACCGTTAAAGGTTAAATATTTAGCCTGGCTTTACTGGGCGTTTATTGCTTTTACCGTAATTACTCAACCCCTTCCGGACAAAGTGGTGGCAGTGGTTTCACTGGCCAATTATTTGCTGTTTTTTGGTCCGGAACTGCTTCGACACACTCAGCGCCGTAAGCAGGTCTATGACAACCGTAAAAAGTTTAATGCCGAAAACACTTATGAGTCTCCGGTTCATGTTTGCGAGTATTGCGGTATGACTGAGAAAACCGATCCCCAGATGGAATTTCACCATTGTCCCGAATGTGACCCGAAATATGAATATTGCAGCAAACACATTCAGATTCATAAGCATATAAAGTAAAAAGGCATGACCTTTAACTTTTTGTTTCAATGTGGTTTTTATCAAGTAAAAGCACGTTCTGCTGTGTTATAATTTGATGATTATGAGTAGTCATCCACCCCAGTTTGCTGGGACAAAGAAGTAATAAAAATTCGCCGGGGTGGCTGTTCTATCTTGAAACTGGGTTAAAAGTATTTTAGATAGTAAGGATGGTTAATTAATGATAAGCACCAGTGGTTTAACTTTGCGTTTTGGAGGCAGGGCTTTATTTGAAAATGTAAACATAAAGTTCGTGGCGGGAAATTGCTATGGCTTAATTGGGGCCAATGGTTCGGGAAAATCAACCTTTCTAAAGATCTTGGCAGGCGAAATAGAACCCAACAATGGTGAGGTAAGTATTACACCCGGTGAACGGTTGGCGGTTTTAAAACAGAATCATTTTGAATTTGATCAGTTTCCGGTTCTACAGACTGTAATCATGGGACATAAGCGCCTTTATACCATCATGGCTGAGAAAGAAGCATTATACGCCAAACCGGATTTCTCGGATGCCGATGGTTTGAAAGTAGCCGATTTGGAAGCGGAATTTGCGGAGATGAATGGCTGGGATGCTGAATCCGATGCCGCTAAAGTTTTGAACGGTCTGGGAATCGGCGTTGAACTCCATGATAAAATGATGCAGGATTTAAATGGGAATGAAAAAGTCAGAGTACTCTTAGCCCAAGCCTTATTCGGCAATCCCGGTATTTTGTTATTGGATGAACCGACCAATCATTTGGATCTGGCTTCCATAAACTGGTTGGAGAATTTTTTGTATAACTTTGAAAATACGGTGGTTGTCGTATCGCATGATCGGCATTTTTTAAACAAGGTATGTACTCATATTGCGGATATTGATTATCATAAAATCCAGTTATACGTTGGCAATTATGATTTTTGGTATGAGTCAAGCCAGTTGGCATTGAAACAAATCAAAGATGCCAATAAAAAGACGGAAGCAAAAATCAAAGAATTGCAGGAATTTGTGCAACGGTTCAGCGCCAATGCTTCTAAATCCAAACAAGCCACTTCCCGCAAAAAGCAATTGGAAAATTTGACCCTGGAGGATATCAAACCCTCTTCTCGCAGATATCCATTTGTGGACTTCAGGCCGGATCGGGAAGCCGGTAACGAATTACTTGAAGTAAAAGACATCAGTAAAAGCATCGGCCCGGAAAAAGTTTTGCAAAATATCGGTTTTAAAGTGCTTAAAGGCGATAAAATTGCTTTTGTAGGTACCCAAGGATTATCGAAGAGTACCCTATTTGAAATCCTAATGGGAGAACTAATGGCCGACAGCGGTACTTTTAATTGGGGTGTAACTACATCCTGTGCTTATTTTCCCCAGGATAACGCTAAATTTTTTCAAGGGGTTGATCTGTCCTTGGTTGATTGGTTACGCCAGTTTTCAAAAGATCAAACCGAAACGTTTCTCCGCGGCTGGTTAGGCCGAATGTTATTTTCCGGCGAAGAAGCCTTAAAAAAAGCAGCGGTACTTTCCGGTGGGGAGAGGGTCCGTTGTATGCTCGCAAAGTTGATGCTTTCTGGGGCTAATGTCTTAATTATGGATGAACCCACCAATCATCTTGACTTGGAGTCCATCACCGCCTTAAATAACGGACTGGCAAATTTTAAAGGAACCCTGCTCTTTACCTCGCATGATCATCAATTTGTCCAAACCATCGCCAATCGGATAATTGAGATTACTCCGAAAACCATAATTGATCAACGGATGAGTTATGACGAGTATTTGGAAGAACAAAACTTGGCATTGGTCGGGTAATACTCTTGAAATCCAGTAATGCTTGATTTAGTAAGCTGTAGAAATCCTCAAAAATAATGCAATACAAATGCCGGCTAAGCCCGGTTTTTTTATTGCATTTTTTGTATACATCATACAAAATTCTTCGTAACCCAATGTTAATCTTAATTGTTATATTTGTGTTAGTTAACGGATTGACATTTGCTTCATAATGTTATATTTTATAAATAACCTAACATGTAACTTACATAAAACAAAATGAAAGGCAGGTATTACGATGCGTAAAATTGCAATTTATGGTAAAGGCGGCATTGGCAAATCAACTACGACTCAAAACACAGTTGCGGGTCTGGCTGAAGCGGGGAAAAAGGTAATGGTGGTTGGTTGTGATCCGAAAGCTGATTCAACCCGTTTATTATTGGGAGGCCTCGCCCAAAAGTCGGTCCTGGATACTTTGAGAGAAGAAGGTGAGGACATCGAGCTCGCTAAAATCATGCGCACCGGTTACGGCAATACGACATGCGTTGAGTCCGGCGGCCCGGAACCTGGGGTTGGCTGTGCCGGCCGGGGGATTATTACCTCGATTAACATGCTGGAACAACTCGGGGCTTATGATGAGGATAAACACCTTGATTATGCTTTCTATGATGTTTTAGGCGATGTTGTTTGCGGCGGTTTTGCAATGCCGATTCGTGAAGGAAAAGCCCAGGAAATTTATATCGTCGTTTCCGGTGAGATGATGGCTATGTACGCAGCCAATAATATTTGCAAAGGTATTATGAAGTTTGCCGAAGCCGGCGGAGTTCGATTGGGCGGTCTCATTTGCAACAGTCGTAAAGTTGATAACGAAGAAGCGATGATTCAAGCATTGGCTAAAAAGATCGGCACTCAAATGATTTATTTCGTACCCCGTGACAATATGGTGCAAAAGGCCGAGATTAACCGTAAGACCGTTATTGATTACGATCCGACTCATCCGCAGGCGCAGCATTACCGGAACTTGGCGAAAAAAATTGATGAAAACCAGATGTTTGTTATTCCGAAGCCTTTAGAGATTGAAGAGTTAGAGCAATTGTTGATTGAATACGGCATTGCGGATTAAGAAAATAAAGACGATAGGGGGAGATATTCAATGTTAATGATTAAGGCGATTGTTCGTCCGGAAAAATGTGATAGTGTATTGGCCGCTTTGATGGATGCCGGGTTTCCTGCGGTAACTAAAGTGTCGGTTTTTGGACGGGGTAAGCAACGGGGGCTCAAAGTCGGCGAAGTTCATTATGATGAATTACCTAAAGAATTGTTAATTATGGTGGTTCCGGATAATGATAAAGACTTTGTAGTCAATACCATTTTAGAAAATGCCCGTACCGGAGAAAAAGGCTCCTTTGGAGATGGTAAGATATTCGTTTTGCCGGTTGCGGAAATATACACAGTCAGCTCCGGAGTAAAGGAATCCTAAATTTAGAATTCAGAAACGGAAACGGAAAGGTGGCAGCCCCATGCAAGAAGTAATGGCGATGATTCGTATCAATATGATGAATAAAACCAAAAAAGCCCTTGTGGATGCGGGAATATCCTCTTTTACCGCCACCGGAAGTGTGGTGGGAAGGGGTAAGGGGCAAGTCGATTTTAAGGTTTTGGAAGGAGCCGGGGCAGGTTTCGACGAGGCTATATCCCAGCTTGGTAAAGGCCCGCGCTTGATCCCCAAAAGGCTGTTAATGGTCGTGGTACCTGACAAACTCGTTTCAACTGTGGTTCAAACTATCATTGAAACCAATCAAACCGGCCAACCGGGAGATGGCAAGATATTTGTCAATCCGGTTTTGGATGCCATTAGAGTTCGTACCGGGGAGACGGGCGATCAAGTTTTAGACGAATAATGGAGGGGACATGATGTTAAATAAAAAGCCTGATAGCCAAGAAGTAAAAGATAAGATTTTAAAGTCGTATCCGGCCAAAGTGGCGCGGAAACGTCAAAAACATATGGTTCTTAATGAACCGGATCCGGTGCTGATGCCCGAGGTTGAGTCCAATGTAAGAACCATTCCGGGCATCATTACCCAACGCGGTTGTTCATATGCCGGATGTAAAGGCGTGGTGCTGGGACCGACCCGGGATATTCTAAATCTAACCCATGGCCCGATTGGATGCGGGTTTTACAGTTGGCTTACCCGGCGTAACCAAACCCGTCCGGAAAGTGATGAAGATGCCAATTTTATGACCTATTGCTTTTCCACCGATATGCAGGAAGACAATATCGTTTTTGGCGGGGAAAAGAAACTGAAACAGGCCATTCGTGAAGCTTATGATATCTTTAAACCCAAAGCCATTGGAATTTTCTCCACTTGCCCGGTGGGGCTGATCGGTGACGATGTCCATGCGGCTGCCCGGGAAATGAAAGAAGAACTGGGAATCAATGTTTTTGGTTTTAGTTGTGAGGGTTATAAAGGGGTCAGTCAATCGGCCGGCCATCATATTGCCAATAACCAGTTATTTAAACATATCATTGGTCAGGATGAGACCCCGCACCAAGAAAAATTTAAAATTAACGTAATGGGTGAATATAATATCGGCGGTGACGCCTTTGTAATTGAAGACTTAATCGCCAAGACCGGGATCAAATTGATTGCTACCTTCAGCGGTAATTCCACCTATGATCAATTTGCTAATTCGCATACCGCCGATTTAAATGTGGTCATGTGCCATCGCTCCATCAATTATGTGGCCGAGATGATGGAGACCAAATATGGTATTCCTTGGATTAAAGGTAATTTTATCGGAGCTGAAAGTACAGCCAAGACCCTGCGGAAGATTGCCCAATACTTTGACGATCCCGAACTGACGAAGAAAGTGGAAGAGGTCATCGCCGAGGAATTAGTGGAAGTGGAAAAGGTTCGCACAGATGTCCGTTCCCGCTGCGAAGGAAAAACCGCAATGCTTTTTGTTGGCGGCTCCCGGGCTCATCATTATCAGGATTTATTCAAGGATATGGGAATGAAGACCGTGGCAGCAGGCTATGAATTTGCCCACCGCGACGATTATGAAGGCCGCCGGGTAATGCCTGCGATCAAAGTCGATGCGGATAGTCGTAATATTGAACAATTGGAAGTTTCACCTGATCCGGAACTCTATAAGCCACGGAAAACCGAGGCAGAAATCAAAGCTTTGGAGGAAAAAGGATTCCGGTTTAAGGATTATGACGGAATGATGGAAGAAATGGACCAAAAATCGCTTATTATTGACGATATCAGCCATTATGAAACAGAACGTTTGCTGGAAATTTATAAACCCTCGGTATTTTGCGCCGGTATTAAAGAAAAATACGTGATTCAAAAGTGGGGTATTCCTTGTAAACAACTTCACAACTACGATTATAGCGGACCCTATGCCGGATTTAAGGGCGCCATCAATTTCTATAAGGAAATCGACCGGATGGTCAACACCAAAATCTGGCACCTGATTGAAGCGCCATGGCAAAAAGATCCGGAGATCATTGCTTCATTTAATGTGAATGAATAAGGAAGAGTATTAAAACATACTGGGAGTTTAGTTTTGCCAAAGGAGAGTGTAAAATGCTACTACGTCATACACCCAAAGAAATTAAAGAACGCGAAGCTTTAACGGTAAATCCAGCCAAAACTTGTCAACCAATCGGCGCCATGTATGCGGCTTTGGGTATTCATAATTGTTTGCCGCAGAGTCATGGTTCCCAGGGTTGCTGCGCTTATCACCGAAGTACCTTGACCCGTCACTATAAGGAACCGGTCATGGCTGCCACTAGTTCGTTTACCGAGGGTTCATCAGTCTTCGGAGGTCAAGCCAATTTACTCGAAGCCATCGGCAATATCTTTACTATCTATAAACCGGATGTCATTGCTGTTCATACCACCTGTTTATCCGAAACCATCGGTGATGATATCCCGCAGATCGTAGCCAAAGCGAAAGAAGAGGGTAAAATCCCGGATGGTAAATATGTAATCCATTGCAATACCCCAAGTTATGTCGGTTCCCATGTAACGGGTTTTGCCAATATGACCCGCGGGATGGTCAATTATTTTTCGGAAAAAACCGGAGTGGGTAAGAATCAAATTAATGTTATTCCAGGCTGGGTTGAACCCGCCGATATGCGGGAAATTAAACGTTTAGCCAAAGAACTCGGAATTAAAATCGTTCTTTTTCCGGACACTTCCGATGTACTCGATACTCCTCAAACCGGTAAGTATCGAATGTTTCCCAAGGGCGGCGTCACCATTCCCGAACTGAAAAGCACTGGAGACAGCAAAGCCACCGTAGCCCTTGGAGCGCTTGCTTCAGGACCGGCTGCGGAGGCACTAGATTCTAAATGTAAGGTTAAATGCCATATTCTCGATTTGCCCATCGGACTTCAGGCAACCGATAATTTTATCAATACTTTACGGATTGCCGCCGGTGTTAATGTACCGGA
>DNPP01000068.1:0-23040 GCA_003501365.1 Bacillota bacterium | reverse complement strand
GCCTTAGTCGGTGATCCCGATCAACTTATTTCCTTAACTCAATTTTTAACGGAGTTGGATATGAAACCTATTTCTATCGTCACCGGCACTTCCGGGAAAGCTTTTGAAGCAAGAATCCGGAAAATCCTAAAAGATACCGTACCGGATGTAAATGTACGTGCCGGTGGAGATATGTTCTTATTGCATCAATGGATAAAGAATGAGCCGGTCGATTTGATCATTGGGAATACTTACTGCAAATATATAGCCAAGGATGAGGACATTCCCTTTGTCCGTTTTGGTTTCCCGATTGAAGACCGCATTGGTCACAGTATTTTCCCGACGGTGGGCTATCAAGGCGGAATGAGGCTTTTGGAAAAGATTCTCGATGTTTTTATGGACCGTCAAGATCGCGATGCTACGGATACCACCATTGAGTTGCAAATGTAAGTACTTTATTCTTAATAAGGAGTGAGTCCAATGGCTGTATTGGAACAACGGCAAAAACAAATTTTTACTACCGGGTCTGCCGGCCCTTTCGAGATGGAGTGCAGTAAACCAAGTTTAGCTGGTTCCGTCAGTCAGCGGGCTTGCGTGTTTTGTGGATCAAGGGTGGTTTTGTACCCGATCGCCGATGCGGTTCATTTGGTCCACGGGCCCATCGGCTGCGCCGCTTATACTTGGGACATCCGGGGAGCACTTTCTTCCGGCCCGGAGTTGCATCGCTTAAGTTTCTCAACGGACTTACAGGAACTCGATGTAATTTCCGGAGCTGAAAAAAAGTTATATGCGGCATTAGTGGAATTAATTGACCGCTATCAACCAAAAGCTGCTTTTGTTTATTCAACTTGCATTATTGGAATTATCGGTGATGATGTGGAAGCTGTTTGTAAGAAAGTGAGTCTTGAAAAAGGTATTCCGGTTCTCCCCGTCGATTCGGAAGGCTTTAAAGGAACTAAAAAAGATGGTTACCGGGCTGCCTGCGGCGCTTTATTTAAATTGACCGGACAAAAAGCGCTTGAAAATATCTCCAAATACAGCATCAACATCATGGGGGAGTTCAATGTGGCTGGAGAAAGTTGGATTATTCGTTCCTATTATGAAAAAATGGGAGTTCAAGTCGTATCCTGTTTAACCGGTGATGCCAGAATTGAAGAAATTCAACGCTCTCACGGAGCAGCCCTGAATGTGGTGCAGTGTTCCGGTTCCATGGTTTATCTGGCTAAAATGTTTGAAGAACATTATGGAACGCCATACCTCCGGGTTGCTTATTTTGGGATTGAGGATGTATCGGAAGCCTTATATAGCGTGGCCCGTTTCTTTAAAGAGCCGGAACTGATGAAAAGAACCCAAAAATTGGTCCGGGAAGAAATAGAAGCAATCTACCCCAAATTACAAGAGTATAAGAAAAAATTAACCGGTAAAAAAGCCGCTGTTTATGTTGGAGGAGCTTTCAAAGCTTTTGCACTAGTCAGGGCATTGCGGCTGATTGGCATGAAAGTAGTGATGGTTGGTTCGCAAACCGGCAATAAAGATGATTATAAACAATTACAAAGCATGTGTGATGAGGGAACCGTCATTGTCGATGATACCAATCCTTTGGAATTATCTGAATTCCTAAAAGATAAAGAGGTTGACTTGTTGATTGGCGGTGTAAAAGAACGACCGTTGGCTTATAAAATGGGTATTGGTTTTTGTGATCACAATCATGAACGAAAGATCCCCCTGGCTGGATTTAGCGGAATGCTGAATTTCGCGGAAGAGATTTATTCATCGGTCCATAGTCCGGTTTGGAAATTGGTATCGCGACGTCGAAGCCTTACGGAAAATGAAGGGATCGAGGCAGGCGCATAGAGCAATACTTTCTCTGTGTCTCCATGTCTCTGTGGCCTATTGATTTTTGCCACAGAGACACAGAGGCACAGAGGTAGGGAGGAAGTATAACAATGGTAAATGAGAAGGAAATTTTAAAAAATGCATCGGTGGTAACGACAAATGCTTGTAAACTTTGTACTCCTTTAGGAGCTTGCGTAGCCATGAAAGGGATTGAAAATACCATGACCCTTTTGCACGGTTCACAAGGTTGTGCCACTTATATTCGGCGTTACCTGATTAGCCATTTTCGGGAACCTATTGATATCGCTTCTTCTAATTTTACCGAAAACGCCACGATTTTTGGAGGCGGACTCAATTTATCAACCGGATTAAAGAACGTAACGACTCAGTATCATCCGGCGCTTATTGGAGTCGCTACGACCTGTTTAAGCGAAACCATCGGTGAAGATGTTAAAACCATGGTCCGGAATTATCAAAAGAGTGAAGAAGTATCAGCATCCGCTGATCAACCATTAATTATCCATATGTCCACTCCCAGTTATAAGGGAACCCATATGGACGGGTTTCATGCAGTAACACGGGCTGCGGTTGCCGCTTTAGCCAAGGACGGCGCTCCTAAAAAGCAATTGAATATTTTGCCTGGATTTGTATCTCCCGCCGACATTCGCTATTTGAAGGAAATATTGGCGGATTTACAGCTAGAATACGTAATGTTACCGGATTATTCCGAAACATTGGACGGTCCGACCTGGGATGATTATCAAAAAATCCCCAGTGGCGGCACATCTGTGGCCGCAATTGAAACGATGGGATGTTCGCAGGCGACTATTGAATTTGGAAGAACGTTGGATCCGAACCTGACAGCCGGGAAGATATTGCGCGAACGCTTTAAAACACTTCGTTTTCAATTAGGAATGCCGATTGGGGTCCGGGAAACCGACCTCTTCTTCGAACTCCTAAAGACGTACACTGCGGCAGCACTTCCTGTTAAATATGAGTTGGAACGAGGTCGTCTGATTGATTCATATATTGATGGTCACAAGTATGTTTTTGAAAAAAAGGCCGTGGTTTATGGGGATGAAGATTTAGTGGTCGGACTGGTCAGCTTTTTGGCTGAGATTGGAATCATCCCGGTTTTGTGCGCTTCCGGTGGAGTAAGTGGACGGCTTGCCAAGGCAATTCACGATGTTGCCCCCGAACTCGAAGATAGAATCACTGTCCGTCAGGGAGTCGATTTTATGGAAATAGGCACCGAAGCAGAAAAATTAGGTGCCGATCTCTTCATCGGTAATAGCAAAGGTTATCAAAATGCCCGAAAATTAAAAGTTCCACTGGTGAGAGTGGGGTTCCCGATTCATGATCGAATCGGAAGCGGGCGGATAGTCCATTTAGGCTATCGTGGCGCTCAAGAACTTTTTGACCGGATCGTTAATACCTTACTGGAAAACCGACAGGACAATTCTAGTGTAGGATACAGTTATATGTGAAGGATGATGGAGATGGAGCGAAGTATTTTTAATCACCCCTGCTTTAATCCGGAGGCGCGGCACCAATTTGGGCGGATTCATTTGCCGGTGGCCCCAAAATGTAATATTCAATGTAATTATTGTAACCGCAAATATAATTGTGCGAATGAAAATAGACCCGGAGTCACCTCGGCAACGCTTAGTCCGAATCAAGCCATGATTTATTTGGAAAGAGTGGTAAAACAGGATTCTCGGATTGCCGTGGTAGGTATCGCTGGACCGGGTGACCCTTTTGCCAATCCGGTCGAAACCTTAAAAACGCTTCGCTGGGTTCGGGAAAGGCATCCTGAAATGCTGCTTTGCGTTTCCACCAACGGACTGAATATAAATCCGTATATCAGTGAACTGGTTAATTTACAAGTGAGCCACGTTACGATTACGATTAATGCGATTGATCCCCTCATTGGAGCTAAAGTTTACGCCTGGGTCAGAGACGGCAAGGTAATTTACAGAGGAGAGAAAGCAGCCCAAGTGATACTGGAAAGGCAACTGGAGGCGGTTCGCTCTCTTAAACAAGCCGGTATGATTGTCAAAATCAATACCATAATTATTCCGGGGTTCAATGATCAACACATTCCGGAAATGGCGAAAAAGATGGCGGAGTTAGGCGCCGATATCATGAACTGTATTCCATTATTGCCGACAGAGGATACTGCTTTTCAAGATATCGAAGAACCTTCGGCGGCTATGGTTCATCAAATAAGAAGTCAGGTTAAAGATTATCTGCCTCAAATGGAGCATTGTACCCGCTGCAGAGCAGATGCGGTCGGTCTTTTAGGTGAACCGATGAGCGCACAGTGTCAACAAGATTTATACGAAAGCTCGCGGTCAACAGTCGCTCCCGGCGATGATCGTCCTTATGTGGCTGTAGCCAGTATGGAAGGAGTCTTAATCAATCAGCATTTGGGCGAAGCTGATCGCTTACTGATATATCAGAAAACCGATAATGAGTTTAAACTGAAAGAAACCAGGGAAACCCCCGAGCCGGGAAGCGGTAAACAGCGCTGGTTGAACCTGGCCCAAATTCTTCATGATTGTCGCTGCCTGTTGGTCAGTGGAATCGGTGAAAGCCCTCGCGAAATTTTAGAACATGATGGAATTACTATTTTTGTGACGGAAGGTTTAATTGGGGAAGAATTAAAATCGATTTTTGCGGGGGAAACGCCTCGTAATGGCTGTATCCGTAAGGCCGGTTGCGGTTCCGATTGTTCCGGAGGCGGACTGGGTTGCGGTTGAAATAAAACTATTTAAGGAGGAAACATCTAATGGAAAAGCCAAAACATCATATTTTTGTCTGTTCAAGTTCACGGATTTCGGGAGAACCCAAGGGTTTCTGCAGTAAGAACGCTGCTGGTTTAATTCAATATTTGCAAACGGAAATTAATGATCGCGGGATGGATAATATTTTAGTGACCAATACCGGCTGCTTAAAAGTATGTGATCGCGGACCGGCGATGGTGATTTATCCGGAAGGGTATTGGTATGGTGGCTTGACTGAGAGTATTATCGATGAGATATTGGACGCCTTGGAAAACGGAGCAGCCGCCGAAGCATATCTATTGAAATAAAGATTACGGTTTTAAATCCAGGAGGCCTCTATGTTTGATCTCAAAAATAATTACCAACCTTGGTTGATTGATAGCACCCTCCGAGACGGCGAACAGGCCCCGGGGGTTGTTTTTTACCGTGAGGAGAAAATTCAAATTGCTCAAATTTTGGCAGCTATGGGCATCCCCGAATTGGAAGTGGGGACTCCTGCTATGGGTCAAACTGAAATTGAGGATATTCGCGCGATTGTTAAAAAAAATCCGGCAACTCGCTTGACATGCTGGTGCCGGGCTACAGTTTCCGATATTGACAAAGCCAAACAATGTGGGACCCAGGGAATTCACATCTCTTTTCCGGTATCCCAGATTCATTTAAAGGCATTGGGCAAGGATTACGAATGGGTTTTAGGCAAAATGAGCGAGGTGTTGCCCTACGCCAAAACCCAGTTTTCGTTTTTATCCATTGGTGCTCAAGACGCTTCCCGGGCTGAGCGGGATTTTTTAAACGAATTTATTACTTACGCAAATGATTTAGGTGTAAAAAGAGTGCGTATTGCGGATACCGTCGGCATTTTGACTCCCCGGCAAACTTCAGATTTGTTTAACCGACTTCATGAAGCCTTTTCTTCAATGGATTTTGAATTTCACGGTCACAACGATCTGGGGATGGCAACGGCAAATACTATTACTGCACTTGACTCCGGAGCACATAGCGCTAGTGTAACTGTAAATGGATTAGGGGAACGGGCCGGAAACGCTGCTTTGGAAGAAGTGGTCATGGCATTAAAAGTCACCGGAAATAATGCCGGCCGGATTAATCCCTCAAGAATCATGGAACTTTGTGACATGGTGGCCAAGGCATCCAAGCGCCCCATTCCCGGTAATAAACCCATAACCGGCAAGTCAGCTTTTTTACATGAGTCGGGGATTCATTGCCATGCTCTTTTAAATAATCGTCTTACATATGAGCCGTTTTCTGCCGAACTCATCGGACGTATCCCTCCGCAATTTATGATTGGAAAACACTCCGGAACAGCTTCGATTCAGCATATTCTCAAAGAGCAAGGTTATGAAATCGATAAAGCTTTGGCAATAATTTTACTGCAAAAATTGCGGGAATTATCCAATCAAAAAAAAGGCGCATGTTCCATGGATGATTTAATGCTGCTTTATGAGAATGCTATTGAAAAAACGGGCATAAAACATTCTGGTGTTTAATTAGGGGTCACTGAATGTCCTGCCTTTACGTTGACTCGGATTTGCCTGAAAACTAAATTTGAAGTTTGACAAATAGGCTGAGTTAATGGTATAATAATTTTCGCTGACGGGGGGGTAGCTCAGTTGGTTAGAGCGCTACGTTGACATCGTAGAGGTCACCGGTTCGATCCCGTTCCTCCCCACCATATTTGATTATTCTTTAACGAGGATTCTTTTGATCCTCGTTATTTTTGTTTGCCCGCAAACGATAAATTTTATCCTAGGCAACCTCAGCCAATTTTAAAGTGCTCTTTAACTGGAAAGAAGCAGATTTTGTTCCTTTGTTCTACAGTATACTAATAAAAGAGCGCACATATAATAGTGCTAGGATGGAGGGGTAATAGATGTCCGGAATCACAATTAGCACCCTCAACTTAGCAAATGAAGTCAAAGAAAGCCTTCTCCAGGAAATAAATTTTTTGAACCGGGAAGGCGTTCATGTTGAATTTACCGAAATGCATACCGCCAAGTTCTATTTTTTAGATTGTTCCATTCATGAGGAAGATTCTCATATTCAAATAGCTCAGGAAAAAATCCTACGTTACTATCTGGCCAATATTATTACGGACCTTTTAATGAACAATATCAGCAAAGAGTTCATTCAAAAGATAACCCGCAATAAATTCCGCTTTTTGGCGCCGACCCAATTAAAAATTGTACTGCAAAATGCCTATTCTTATTTGAATAATCTTCATGAAAATGGCGACATTAGCAAAACTTTATCCCAGCATAATGAGATTCTCTCTGAAGTCAACCAATATCTGGATAGTAATTCCCAATTGTATTTAGAAGGCTTTTTTCGTTTCCGGCTGAAAGACTACTTTGCTGAACTTGAAAAATCAGTGGAGTTATCCATGGATAATTTTTTAGTGGAACAGGAATACCATGAATTTATCCATTTGCTCCAATATTTTGTGGAAGTTCAGGAACCCCGAATTGATGAAGTTCATGTCATGATTAAGGATAAGGAAAACTTTTATATGTTGGATGAGGATAAACACCCCATCAATCATGAACAGCTTCAGGGAGTTTTGACCGATTTAAATCAAGACGTTGATTATGACGATTTATTATTAAGCGCTTTAATCACTATTTCGCCGCGAAAATTAATTTTGCACCTATCGGCGAAGACTGAAATAGTCGATACGATTATGAACGTTTTTCAAGAGCGGGTAGTTATTTGTACCGGATGCCCGCTTTGTTCGCAACCGGTTTCAATCTCGAAATCGGGTAGTGAGACCTAGGATTTAGCACAATATTTTTAAAATTTAAAGAGAAGGCTAAAAAAGAGAAAATCCGGGCGATTGATGGGCGAACTTAGTTCCTTAAAGTTCAAACAAAAATTCCAAGTCTGGTTTTTCTCTATTTTTTTATTACCGAAGACCTTTTGGCTTGTCATATTGTATTTTCTATACTTATATAGTATTCTAAACCTAATATATTCGATCATTAACTTGTAAATTGATTTTTCTATGATAAAATAAGAGAAAATATTTTATAGCCTTAATTAAGGGAGTGAACTGCTTGCTAGATGAAAGATTTTTGGGTGAAGCTTTAACTTTTGATGATATCCTCTTGGTACCGGCAAAATCGGATGTTTTACCGAGTGAGGTAAATACCAGTACTTCGCTTACCAAACAAATTACTTTGAACATTCCGCTAATCAGCGCCGCAATGGATACGGTTACCGAAGCCAGATTGGCGATAGCGATGGCGCGTGAAGGCGGGTTGGGAATAATTCACAAAAACATGTCGATCGAGCAACAAACGATTGAGGTTGACAAGGTTAAACGCTCGGAACACGGAATTATCACTGACCCGATCTACTTGCACCCCGAAGATACAATTGCACAGGCTCTAAAGATAATGCAACATTATCGGATATCCGGAGTCCCCATAACCTCTTCCGATGGTAAGCTGGTCGGAATCCTCACCAATCGTGATTTGCGCTTTGAAACCAACTTTGAACAACCGATAAAAGATGTAATGACTCATGATAATTTGGTTACCGCTCCCGTCGGCACTACTCATGATCAAGCCAAAATCATTTTACAAAAACACCGGATTGAAAAATTACCGCTGGTCGATAAAAATTTTGTTTTAAAGGGCTTAATCACAATCAAAGATATTCAAAAAGCCTTGCAGTATCCTAATTCCGCTAAAGACAATAAAGGAAGGCTAAGAGTGGGAGCCGCGGTTGGAATCAGCGGGACGGTTGAGAGAGCCGAAGCCTTAATTGAGGCGGGAGTTGATGTTCTTGCGGTTGACTCAGCCCATGGGCATAGCGCCAATGTGATACAGGCAGTGAGGGAGCTTCATAAAAAATTCCCCAAGATTGATATTATAGCCGGTAATGTTGCTACAGCTGCCGCTACTGTTGATTTAATCGAAGCCGGAGCCAGCGCGGTCAAAGTGGGTGTTGGCCCAGGTTCTATTTGTACCACCCGGATAGTATCCGGGATCGGAGTACCGCAGATTACCGCAGTCTTTAATTGCGCTCAGGCTGCTAAAAAATATAATATCCCCATCATCAGCGACGGTGGTATTAAGTACTCTGGCGATATCACCAAGGCAATTGCCGCTGGAGCCGATGTGGTGATGATCGGCAGCTTATTTGCAGGAACTGAAGAAAGCCCGGGTGAACTCGAGATCTATCAAGGCAGAAGTTTTAAAGTATACCGGGGCATGGGTTCTATTTCTGCCATGCGCCAGGGGAGTAAAGACCGCTATTTTCAAGAAGGCCAGCAGAAATTGGTACCGGAAGGAATTGAAGGCCGGGTGGCATTTAAAGGTTCGTTGTCGGAGACTGCTTTTCAACTGGTTGGGGGCTTACGCTCCGGTATGGGTTATTGCGGCTGTGGAACAATCGAGGAATTAAAGACCAAGACTCAATTTGTAAGGATTACCTCAGCAGGGCTCCGGGAAAGTCATCCCCATGACGTTCAGATTACCAAGGAAGCGCCCAATTATTCGGTCGATTAATTCTTTAAAGGAAATTAAACTCTTTGGATTCTTTTTGAGTTGGATAGCGAGATAAGCATTATGCAATGGGAACGGATAGTTTGTTTTGGTATCTTAATAATTTCAAGTCTAGCCACCGGAGTATTGGCACTTTATTGTTATCATAATGCACGGGCACACCATTATGCTTCTTTTGTTAAGATTTTCGCAATTTTATTGGCTGCTATAACGCTTTATTCGTTTGGGTATATGATGGAACTGGCAAGCAAAACCTTACCGAAAATGTTTTTTTGGGCTAGATTCCAATATCTTGGTATATCCATGATACCGCCATTATGGGTTATGGCGGTAATTAAGTATATCGGTAAAGACAAATGGCTAACCAGGAAAGCGGGTATCTTACTATTTATCATTCCGATATTGACTTTGGTGTTTAGTTTTACCAATTTTCACCACCTTTATTATCATTCAATTGCGATTATTAAAGCTGGACCCTTTTTCCGATTTACTACAGTAAAAGGATTGTGGTATTGGTTTTTTATTTTTTATTTAGATTGTTCCTGTTTGGTTGGTATTTTTTTACTTTTAAAGTTTAGTTGGATTAATGAACCTTTATTTCGCTATCAAGCGATTACTCTGGTTCTCGGCATAACAATTCCTTTGATTGGAGAATGGATTTATTTGATTGGTAAAAGTCCATGGCTTTTGGACTTAACTCCTTTCACAATATCCATTACTGGAATAATTATTTGGTTGGGCGTTTCCCGATATCGCGTATTTGAACTCGCTCCCATCGCTCGGGACAGAATTTTTGAAAGTTTGCGAGATGGATTATTAGTAATGGATGTGAAAAACCGGATCGTGGATTTCAATGCTGCAGTTACTGACGTATTCACCGCTCTTCAATTGGGACAACATATGTCCGTCGCTTTAGCTGATTACCCTGATTTAATCAACCAAATTACCAATCATTTCGAATATGCTAAACTCCAGTTCTCAAAACAGGATGAACTTAAATATTTTGAATCCCGCCTGATTTCGATCATGAATGATCAACATCGGATAATTGGTAAGACGATTATTTTAAAAGATATTACGGAGCAAACTTTGTTGTTGGAAAAACTTCAAAGGCAAGTGGCCATTGATGAACTGACTCAAATCTATAACCGTCGTTCCTTTATGGAAAGATGCCATGAAGAGATTAGCCGGTTAGGACGGTTAAAGCGCTCTATCGCGGTTATTTTTGTAGATATAGACCATTTTAAACAAATTAATGATACGTATGGTCATCAAACCGGCGATCTAATCTTATATGTAATTGCCCAAAAACTTCGCCAGGGTCTCCGGGAGGCTGATATCTTAGGCCGTATCGGCGGAGAGGAGTTTGCCATTTTACTACCGGAAACCCCTCTTGATCAGGCTTGTGATATTGCCGAACGGTTGCGCCAAATAATAGACAAACCGATTCGCGTGAACGAGCGAATGATAATAGTCACGGTGAGCTTCGGGATCACCGGTGTAACTCAAACAGTTCAAGCGGATCTGGATCCCTTGTTTGCCAAAGCCGATGAAGCTTTATATCAAGCAAAACATGCCGGGCGGAATTGTGTAAGGGTTATTCCCTTGAAATAAACATCTACATTAAGTTCTACTTAGCTTTGAAACGAGGCAGCGAAATTATTAAAAATTGAGGTGAACCCCAATTGAATATGGCATGTTGGATTACAACGATCCGGTTTGTATTAGCCCCTTTGATTTTTTGGCAATTAGCGATTCATACTACGGCCGGAATGAGCTGGATGCTAATCCTGTTATTCTTTTCAGGAGGCAGTGATGTTTTAGACGGATGGGTGGCTCGAGTCCGCAATGAAGTAAGTGAATTAGGAAAGGCTTTGGATCCGTTGGCCGATAAATTTGTTATCTTGGCTACCTTATTGGGACTGACCTGGTGGGGACTTCCGATTTGGATGGTTGTAATTTACTTAGTCAAAGAAACAATTCAAGTTTTGGCGGGTTGGTTTCTGTTGCGCAGGTTTAAACAACTAATATCGGCCAACTTTTGGGGCAAGTCGGCGACAGTGACTTTCTTCGCCGGATTCGCGTTGTTCTTCTGGCATCAGTGGGTTGGGACGATGGTGATTGCTCTGGCAACCATAATCTCAATTTATGCTCTATTTACTTATTATCGAGTATTCTTGAAAATTAAAGCACCTAAGTAAACGACTAGAACCTTATTACGGAAACATGGTTTTTTTTGCATTGGAGTGGCAACTATAATTTTATAATAAACATCACATAGGAGTCGATTTGGATACCAAAAATGCTGAATATGAACGAACTGCCGTACGACCCGATCAGTATCCGGCCAATAAGTTACCGGAGATCGCTTTTGTCGGTCGTTCAAATGTGGGTAAGTCAACCCTAATTAATGGCTTGGTCAATCGAAAAAATTTGGCCAGAGTGGGGGCAACTCCCGGCAAAACCCGTCAGATAAATTTTTATAACATTGATAATTCTTGTTATTTTGTGGACCTACCCGGTTATGGGTATGCCAAGGTGTCGAAGACGGAAAAGGAATCTTGGAGCCGGATGATTGAAACCTATCTCTATGATCGGTCTCAACTTAAATGGATTATCATGCTGGTTGACATTAGGCATGAACCCTCAGAGCTGGACCGCCAGATGTATGAATGGCTCAAAAGCCGCCCGATTTCGCTAATGGTGGTTGCCACCAAGGCTGATAAAGTGCCTCGCAGTCAGCTTAAGAATAAATTATTAACAATTCAAGCTAGTCTCGATATGTCTCCGACAATGCTACCACTTGCCTTTTCCAGTATGACTCATCAGGGGTGCGCCGAAATATGGAGTCAAATATCCCAAGGATTAAAGTAAACAATTAAGCGCGCGGCTACAGATTTGATCCAATGAAAAAATCCAAATTCTTTTAGTCAGAAAAAGGAATTAAAGAAAGAAAAGTTGAATATGTAATACAATACTACTTTTATTTAAGGAGTAAATTGAAATGGAAGAGACGATTAAAGAAATCGCGGAACGAATAAAGGGTTTGAGAGAGATTGTCGGAATTACTGCCGCGGAAATGGCAAAAGAGTTAAAGATATCGGTGGAATTATACCAAGATTATGAAAACGGTAATGCGGATATACCGGCCAGTATCCTATATATATTGGCACAACATTTTCATGTTGAATTAACCGCCTTGTTAACCGGTGAAGAACCTCGTCTACATAGCTATGCGTTAACTCGTAAAGGAAACGGCGTCTCGGTGGAAAGACGAAAAGATTATAAATATCAAAATCTGGCTTTGAACTTTATTCACAAAAAGGCTGAACCGTTTTTGGTTACGGTTGATCCCGAATCCGGCGATGTTCCTGTGCGATTAAATAATCATCCCGGGCAAGAGTTTGATTATGTTTTGGAAGGGACCCTTAAAATAGTGTTAGGAAAGAATGAAGTAATCCTTAATGAAGGCGATTCACTATTTTACGACTCCAATATCGACCATGGCATGAAAGCACTCGATGGCCGGACTGCTAAATTCTTGGCAATTATTTTATAATAATTTTTGGCTATATTCTTAAAAAGAGAAAGAGAGGCTGCGTAGATGTTAGAAAAATATATTGATTTGGTAGATTACCATTCGTATGAAGAGTTTGAAAATAAATTCAAAGTGAGAGTTCCGGAAAATTTTAATTTTGCCTTTGATGTTGTGGATGAATGGGCGGAAAAGTCTCCGGATAAAGTTGCGTTGGTGTGGTGTGACGAACATGGCGCCGAGGCCACCTTTACTTTTAGGGAAATTAAATATTATAGTGATAAGGCCGCTAACTTTTTTACGGCGCTTGGAATCAAAAAAGGCGATCCGGTGATGCTGATTTTAAGACGGCGCTATGAATTCTGGTTTTCGATTATCGCTTTGCATAAAATCGGCGCCATAACTATTCCGGCAACCCACTTGCTTAAGAAGAAAGATTTGATTTATCGTAATAATGCTGCTGATGTAAAGCTGATAGTGGCAGTAGCCGGTGATGAAGTGGTGGAGCATATTGATAGTGCGGAGGCCGACTCTCCATCCTTGAAACATAAAGTATTAGTGGGCGGGGAAAGGGAAGGCTGGCATAATTTTACTTCAGAGCTGGCCAAAGCCGGTGAAACATTTATGAAGCCAACCGGCGCCGACATGACTCAAAACAAGGATATCATGTTGTTGTATTTTACTTCAGGCACTACGGGCTATCCCAAGATGGTTCAGCATAATTTTACCTATCCATTGGGGCATATTGTAACGGCCAAATATTGGCAATGCGTTCAGGAAAATCAGCTTCACCTGACGGTTTCTGAAACCGGTTGGGCCAAATCGGTTTGGGGTAAACTCTATGGGCAATGGTTGGCGGGTGCGGTGGTTTTCGTTTATGATTTCGATAAATTCGTACCGGAAGACCTTTTAACCGTGATTGCTAAATATAAAATCGCAACTTTTTGTGCACCGCCGACCATTTATCGCTATTTGATTAAGGAAGATTTCGGCAAATACGATTTGAGTAATCTTAAATATTGTGCAGTGGCCGGTGAACCGTTAAATCCGGAAGTTTATAATAAATTTTTAAGTCTAACCGGTATTCGTTTACGGGAGGCTTATGGTCAGACCGAACTTACCGTAACTTTGGCGACTTACCCTTGGCTTGAACCCAAACCGGGTTCGATGGGTAAGCCCTCTCCCGGCTATGAGATCGACATTGTGGATATTTATGATGAAGAAGGGCGCTCCTGTGATGTCGGTGAAATCGGGGAGATCATAGTCCGTACCGATAACAAAATCCCGGTCGGATTATTTGAAGGATATTATCGTGATCCGGAATTAACCGGCAGTGTTTGGCATAATGGTCTGTATCATACCGGAGATACGGCATGGCGCGATGAAGATGGTTATTTTTGGTTTGTCGGCCGTACCGACGACGTAATTAAAAGTTCAGGTTATCGCATTGGTCCGTTCGAAGTGGAGAGCGCCCTTTTGGAGCATCCGGCAGTTTTAGAATGTGCGGTTACCGCAGTTCCCGACGAGGTCAGGGGTCAGGTCGTAAAGGCTACCATCGTGCTGACAAAGAATTATTCGGCCGGAGACGCCTTGAAAAAAGAATTGCAAGAGCACGTTAAGAATATAACGGCTCCATATAAGTATCCGCGGATCATTGAATTTGTCAGTGAACTTCCGAAAACCATCAGCGGCAAAATTCGTAGGGTTGAGATTCGTGAAAATGACCATGCGGAGTAAAGATAAGTAAATTTTTACTATAGAACTATCAGCTGTTGGCCTCAATCAAGCCGACAGCTTTTTTATAGTCCGATAATTCTACGAAATACCATTAAATACTCTGTATTAAATCCAAGCTTCCGCTGGAATAATAACTTTATCAAATGGTAGGAGGCACTCTATGCTGCGTTTGTTGTTGCTGCTCATTGCTTCAATCGGACCGGGCCTATTATGGCTATGGTATTTTTATCGTCAAGACCGTTACGAACCGGAACCGGTTAAAATGATTTTTAAAGTTTTTGTGGCTGGATTGGTACTGGTGATACCGGCCGGTCTTTTGGAACAACTTTGGCGGAATCAAATACTCTCTGCTGTGCACGCCGGAAATTGGCCTTCTTTTTTAGTTACGGCTTTTTTCGTGATTGCTCTTATTGAAGAGAGTTTAAAAACCGGCTTTTTATGGTGGCTGGTTGGAAATAACAAGGAATTGGATGAGCCGGTAGATGGTATTATTTATGGTATTACTCTGGGATTGGGCTTTGCTTCTTTGGAAAACTTGCTTTGGGCCAGCGCTTTTGGTTTTGGAGTGGCTGCCTTACGGGCGGTTATTACAACTCTAGCCCATGCATCGTTTACCGGCTGGATGGGCTATTTTATTTCTAAATATAAATTCTTCTCTCCGGTTTTTACAGTAATCATGAGTGGCTTTTTATTGGCCTGGTTTAGTCATGGATTGTATGATTTCTTGTTATTTTTAAGAAATCCGGTTGCTTCATTGATTTCATTTATAATCATCGCCGGGTTGCTGTTGCGATTATACCAGATCATCCAAAAACAAGTCGCTCACTCCCCATTTAAAAAATAGATTGGGTTTATCTTGATCTCTGATTATTCTTCGGGTATACTTTTAAAGGATATATCCGAAGGAGGCGCTCATTATGTCCGGTCATTCGAAATGGGCAACGATTAAACGCAAAAAAGAGTTCACCGACTCAAAAAGAGCCAATTCTTTTACCAAAGTTACCAGAGAAATTATTGTAGCAACAAAGGCAGGCAGCAGTGGAGACCCGGAGCACAATTTTAGGTTAAGGTTGGCAGTTTTGAAGGCGAAGTCCATCAATATGCCAAATGATAATATTCAACGGGCGATTAAACGGGGGCTGGGTGAAGGTGACGATTCCGCACAATTTGAAGAGGTTTATTATGAAGGGTATGGACCTGCAGGAGTCGCTCTTTTGGTTCAAGGCTTAACTGATAATCGTAATCGGACTGCCGGAGATATGCGTTATATTTTTTCCCGCAATAACGGAAATCTTGGTGAGGCGGGTTGCGTCGGTTGGATATTCTCTTCAAAAGGCTTGATCTCCATTGAGATTGAGAGCTCGGGTAAGAGTGAAGAAGAGATGTTTGAATTGGCTATTGAAGCCGGAGCAGAGGACCTTAAGAAAAATGAAGATATCTACGAGGTCTATACCGATCCCGGTAGCTTGGAAGCAGTTCGTAAATATTTTGAAAATCAAAAAATCTTATTAAAATCGGTGGAATTAACCATGATTCCGCAAAATACGGTTGAAGTAAGCGGTGAGCAAGTGGACCAACTTTTAAAGCTGGTTGACGCTTTGGAAGAGAATGACGATGTGCAAAATGTTTACGGCAATTTTGAGATTCCCGATTCAGCGCTCAATGAATAAAATTTTGTTTTCAATTTATTGTCTCTCTGGGGTGTAATTTCTTTGGATTCGAGATATTCGAGCTGTTTATGCTAAAACGGGCATAAACAGTTTTATTTTTGGTTGATTTCTGAAAGGAAAAAGATAATGGGTCGAATTTTTTATGACATTACCCAAACACTTTATCCGGAAATTTTGGTTTATCCTGGCGATCCCGCTGTGCAGATAACGAAGAGTTCCAGTATTGCCAGGGGAAATATCGTTAACCTTTCCAGTATCTCAATGGGTAGTCACACCGGCACCCATCTGGATGCTCCAAAACATTTTTATGATCAGGGGGTAACTGTAGACAAGTTACCATTGGATTATTTGATCGGCCCGGCCAAAGTTTTTGAATTTAAAAAGGAAATGTCAATCTCGAAGGCCAATTTACAGACCTGCTCCATTCAAGCAGGCGATATTATTCTGCTTAAAACCAGAAATTCGGCGTTGTTAAATAGAGCCGAATTTAGCCCCGATTTTACCTATTTAGAGTCCGATGCCGCAGAGTACTTGGCCGGACTTCCCATTCGGACTTTTGGCTTTGACTATCTGACGATTGATCCTCATGATAGCGCGGATTTTAACGCTCATTATCACTTGTTGGGACAGAATATTGTAATCATCGAAGGACTTAATTTGAGCCAAATAACTCCCGGAGAGTATCAAATGGTGGCGTTGCCTTTAAAGCTACAGGATGGCGACGGCAGTCCCGCCAGAGTGGTATTGATTCGAGAAGAGAATTGTTAAGTTAATATCCCACAATCCTTAATCGCGCGAATCGCTTTTCGGATCTCAACTTCCGGCTGTACCAGGGCTAGGCGTACAAATCCTTCACCGCGTTCACCGAAGCTGCTTCCCGGCACTACAATTACTCCGGCTTGTTCCAACAGATCAAAGGTGAATTCCACCGAAGAAGTATACTTGGGTGGAATGGCCGCCCAGACGAACATGGTGGCTGGTGGTTTATCGATGGGCCAACCGATTTCAGCCAGACCGTCGATTAAAAGGTTGCGCCGGGACGCATAAGCCCGTACCGTCCGGTTCACACACTCCTGAGGCCCGTTTAGGGCAGCGATAGCCGCTTTTTGGATTGGAACAAAAATACCGTAATCCAAGTGCGACTTGAGATTGCGAAATCGCTCGATAATGCGGCGGTTGCCCATTGCGAACGAGATCCGGCAGCCGGGCATGTTATAAGTCTTAGAGAGCGAATTAAACTCGATCCCTACTTCCTTAGCACCCGGCAGCGCTAAAAAGCTACCGCATTTTTGACCATCATAGACCAGTTCACAATAAGCATTATCATGGACAACAATGATATCGTATTTTTTGGCAAACCAGACCAGTTTTTCATAGAATTCATAAGGGGCCATGGCAGTGACCGGATTGTTGGGATAGGAGACAATCAGCAATTTAGCCTTTTGGGCAATTGCAGCCGGGATTCGTTCCAGATCCATCAAATAATGATTTTCTTTCAGTAAGGGAATGGGGTAGATGATGGCCTCCGCCAATTGCGGTCCTACACTAAATATTGGGTAACAAGGATCCGGGGTGAAGACTAAATCACCCGGGTCGGCAATAGCCAATGCAATATGGGAGAGCCCGTCTTGGGAACCATTCATGGCTATAATTTCTTCCGGTTGCAAATCGACCTGGAACCGGCGTTGATACCAGTTGATGACTGCTTCAGTCAACTCCGGCAAGTCACGGATAGCGTATATATAATTGCCCGGTTTGGCGACTTCCTCCTGGAGCACATTCATGATATGATCTGCCGGAGGCAGGTCCGGGGTCCCGATGCTAAAATTAATAATGGGACGGCATTTAGCTAATTGTTCTTGTTTGCGCTGTTCCAATTGAGCAAAAATAGCCGAGGTTAATCCATTGGTGCGTTTTGAAAATTCCATAGTTTGCTCCTGCTTTTTAAAAGTGCGGTACTAAATACTTCAGTGATAGTGATGGTGATTTCACCAAAGCGATTAATAAATGTAAAAATATAATAATTTAAGTGCAAAATAAGCTTCACGCAACATTATAACAAATTTCTTATGCTATTGCGATGCGAATAATTTTAAAAACAAAAAATTAATGGCTACGGTAGCCGTGAAATTAATTCCTTTTGAGGTAAGAAAATTGTCGGCATCAAATTAACAGAAAATGTTACGTTCAAAATAAAGGAAAATCATTATGAAAGCCGAAAGATAATGTTTTATGTTTAGATACTTATTGGGTTTACATGGTAATTGGCGAGTTTACAATAGCAAAGCGGGAGTAACAAGTGTAAATGAATTCTGTGCAATCTTTATTTGACCTTCTGATTCATCTCGATAAGCATCTGGCTTTTTTCATTCAAAGCTTTGGCGATTGGTCGTATATTATTCTTTTTCTGATTATCTTCTGTGAAACCGGATTGGTGATTTTGCCGTTTTTACCCGGTGATTCATTATTATTTACGGCCGGGGCCATTGCCGGGGCTACTTCAACTCTTCATATCCAATGGCTGTTTCCCATTTTATGGCTAGCCGCCATAGCCGGGGACTCTACCAATTACGGAATTGGTTTTTTTGCGCGAACCAGGATATTCCGGGGTAAAAAAATTCCTTTAATTAAAAAAAAGCATTTGGAACAGACGCAATTATTTTACAAGCGTCATGGTGGTAAAACAATTGTATTGGCAAGGTTTATTCCAATTATCCGCACTTTTGCACCTTTTGTAGCCGGAATTGGCGAAATGACTTATTGGCGTTTTCTTTTTTATAGTTTTTTTGGAAGCATGGCGTGGATCAGCACATTTACTCTCGGCGGCTATTTCTTCGGCAATTTGGCTTTTGTAAAAGCCAATTTTACGATTATGATATTTACCATTGTCTGTATCTCAATGATACCGGCGATATTTGAGATGTTACACAATATTTTCAGAAAATAGAAACTCATCATTAAATCGCGATCCGGCAAGTTGTTAATTGAAGCGATTTTGAATGGTTCTGGCCGGATTCATGTTTTAAAAACATTAAAGACTGTTGGATATCCAAATAAAATAAATATTTCCGGGGTTTTCAGTTGTTACTATACTTTGTCCAACTTGACTTATCTTATTAGAAAATGTTAAAATTATACGATTAAAGGAGTATAAAAAGCCTGTCATGGGTTATCTGATCGCAATCATTTTAGATTTGCCTTGGATCATACTTGGTTTAGTATTTCATGAATTTTGTCATGCATGGGCAGCGAATCGTTTGGGTGATCCCAACCCAAAGCTGGAGGGAAGATTATCGTTAAACCCTTTGGTACACATCGATATTTTAGGTTTATTAGCCTTAATTCTTTTAAAGGTAGGCTGGGCTAAACCGGTTCAGATCAATTTACGTTATTTTAAAGAACCGATGAAAGGTATGCTGCAGGTTTCATTAGCCGGTCCGGTCGGTAATTTTATTTTAGCCGTATTGTTTGCGATAATTATTCGGCTTATGAGTTCGATTGGTCTGAATAAACAGTTCATCTCGTACCTTTATAACGGTTTATGGTATACGGTTATGTTGGGGTTTTTCAATTTAATACCCATTCCGCCACTTGACGGTTCGAAAGTTCTGCGTTATTTTCTCCATGGTTCGATAGCTTATTATTTTGAGCGTTATGAAAATTTAGGCCTGATAATTTTACTATTGTTATTAATTTTTGATGGATTTAGTCGAGGGCTATATGCATTGGTAACCGGTTGCAGTTCATTCCTTGCCGGTCAAATGCCCTTTTAAACTTCGAGTCGGTAGGCGGCAACTACCCGTAGACCCAGTGGCTACGATTAATGTACGCTATTTAAGTGGGGTGAAAACTTTGGGGATTCTTAGACGAATTCTAAATTCATGGTGTAAGAGAATGACTCCTGAAGATTTGGCCTTAATCGATTTTTATCTTGACGATCCTGGAAAGTTTCTTTTCGGACAAATGAGTTGGATTGATCGGCAACATGCTTTGACAGTAGCAAAGACTATTTTGGCGAAATCAACCGCCACTACCGAAAAAATTGAATTAAAAACTCTGGTAACAGCTGCCCTTTTACATGATATTGGTAAAGTTGATGGGGATTTTAGTTTTATTAGCCGGATCATGGTCGGTATTATCAGGCGGGTCAAACCGGCACTCCGTGGCAAAATGGCAATGAGATATCCAGCGACTTTTTGGGAACGATTTCGTTACGGTTTATATGTGGATCTGACCCATCCGGCCCGGGGAGCTCATATGGCCAGAACTTTCGGCCTTGAGAATGATATTGTCGAAATTATCCGGCATCATCATGATCCTCCGCGCTTAGGACAAAGTATTGAATTAACTTGGTTGCAATTGATTGATAGTCAGAATTGACTGAGATGGAAATAGACAAGAATGATGTTAGGAATGAAAAATGGAATATCAGATACAGTTGGATATCTTTCAAGGCCCTTTGGATTTGCTTTTACATTTGATTGAGAAAGATGAAATCGATATCTATAATATTCCGATTGCCCTAATCACCGACAAGTATCTCGAATATCTTCATACCATGCAAGCCCTTAATTTGGAGATGGTTGGTGATTTTCTGGTGATGGCTGCCACGCTGATGCAGATTAAGGCCAAGCTGCTTTTACCGCAGCTTGCGACAGAAGACGCCGCCGGTACGGAAGAGGAAGATCCCCGTTTTGAACTGGCTCAAAAACTGATTGAATATAAAAAGATTAAAGAAGCGGCTTTAAGTTTACAAGCTCTTGAAGGGCGCCAGGCTAAATTTTATACCCGGATCAGCGGCGATTTTGCCGACCAAAAAGTTGCTCCTGAACAAGATGGTTTAAAAGATTTATCGATCTGGGATTTGCTGGAGGCTTTCAAGGTGATTATGGAGAGTATTGACCCCAAACCAATCGAAGCTGTTCCCAAGCAAGCGGTCTCGATCAAACAACGGATGACCGAAATACTGGATCTGATCACGGCAGAAGGCCGGATTTTCTTTAAAATTATTTTTAACGACGTAAGAACCAAGATTGGCTTAATAACCTGCTTTTTGGCAGTTCTTGAATTAGTTCGTCTTCACAAAGTGATTGTTTTGCAGGATGCGCTTTTTGGCGAGATAACCTTGTCACTTCCGGAAAAGGTGTGTAATAACGTTTGAACTTAATTATGGTACGGGCAATCATTGAAGCATTAGTTTTTTCGTCTTCAGAGCCTATTAATAGCAAGACAATGTCCGATATTATAGGCATTAGCGAGCATACGGTAAAGCAAATCTTAACCGATCTTATTGAAGACCGGATTCGGACTCAGAGCGGGTTGCATATCATTGAGGTGGCCAACGGTTATCAATTTGTAACCCATCCGGAATGCGCTCCGTATGTAGAAAAACTGCAAAAGGCGCCTCGAAATGTCGGTTTGTCGCAAGCTGCCATTGAAACATTAGCGATTGTTGCCTATAAGCAACCAATCACCAAGGCGGAGATCGAATCTCTTCGGGGTGTCAGTATTGAAAGTTCTTTAAACACCTTGGTTGAAAAGAATTTAGTGGAGGAAGCCGGTCGTAAAGATGCCCCGGGGCGACCGATTTTATACCGGACAACCCGCCAATTTTTAAAATATTTTGGTCTGAATGGTTTAAGTGAATTGCCGCAGATACCCGAGTGGGTTGATTCGGCTGAATCTTTAAAGTTTGGAGTGGAACATGATGGAGGCGGACAAAATGCGTAATTGGGTAAAAAAGATGTTTAAGGTAGAGCTCAATCGGGATAATAATTATTATTGGGGCTTAATTTTATTGCAACTGTCGATTCTTTCATTGGTGGCTTATTTAGTCCTCGATGCTTATGAACCGTTAGCCTTTTTAATCACCTTTCTTATCTGTGGTTGGGGTTTTGTATTATTATGGAAGAGCGACAATGATTTACGTTTTCAAATGGCCCAATTGAAAATCGAGGAACTGGAATCCAAAGTAAATCACTCCCGGTTATTTCTATTACCGGCTCATCTTTTAAAGAAAGATAAAAAGAATCAATGATGTTTACGACTGCAAACGGTTATGTCGTGGGTATCCTTAGGGACAATCCGGAGATTCAGGAGTTATTGATTCAAATTGACGGATATTCCGAGCCGGAACGGGCATATAATTACCCAGGGTTATACAAACGATTAATAACCGGCGATAAAGTGGTCGTGAATACTGCCGCCGTCAAACTTGGTCTGGGGACCGGTGGACGGCATTTTGTTATTCCGGAGTATTTGGACTGTGAGCAGTTGAAATTTCCCGGCCATATTATGAAATTACGCTATACACCATGGCAATTTCCAATTTTAGCGGCTGAAGAGGAAGCCAGTCCTTATCATCAACAATTAACGGAGTGTCAAACCTTGGCGGGTACTCCTGTTGTTATTGCACCGCTTCACAGCATGTTACCCGGCATTATTTTAGGTTTTCGAAGTGTCCAAAAAAAGCATCCCAAGATAGTCTATATCATGACGGATGGAGCCGCGCTTCCTATTGCTTTGAGTGAATTGGTGCGCGACTTAAAAAGTAAACTTTTATTGGATCTAACAGTTACTTGCGGCCACGCTTTTGGTGGTGATTTAGAGGCAGTGAGCATTCCTTCGGCATTACTGGTTGCCAAAGAAAGTATAAATCCTGATTTAATCATTGTTGCCTTGGGTCCGGGCGTGGTTGGTACTGGTACTCCCTTTGGTTTTAGTGGTATTGAACAATCCTGGGTGATCGATGTAGTCTCCAAATTGCAGGGCATAGCTATTGTTGCCCCTAGAATAAGCAGTGCCGATATGCGCCGGCGCCATCTGGGGATAAGTCATCATACATTGACGATTTTGAAATTGGCCAATAATCCGGCTTTAGTGGGACTTTCAAAGCTAATTCCCGCTTCCTTAATGGAATCTATCGACAATCAACTGCGAGGCAATCAGTTATTAAAAATGCATCAATGGTACCG
>DNPP01000092.1 GCA_003501365.1 Bacillota bacterium | reverse complement strand
ATGGTTGGCTTAAAACCGGCGATATTGCCAAAATCGACCGCGAAGGTTTTGTTTATATCCTGGATCGTAAAAAAGATATGGTTATCCGGGGCGGGGAAAAGATCTTCTGTTCCGAGGTAGAAGGAGCATTGGCACAGTATCCGGGAGTCAAAGAAGTGGCAGTAATTGGGATTCCTGATTCGTATTATGGTGAGGCGGTTATGGCAATTATTGTTCCATCTGAAAATGCCATTTTACATAAAGAAGAATTAATTCAGTTTGCCCGGACCAAGCTGGCCAAGTTTAAAGTCCCGGCGGAAATTGAGTTTGCGGATGAACTACCTAGAAGTTCGGTGGGGAAAATTCTTAAGTCCGTCTTGAAGAACAAGTTTACACTTTAATAACTGCGGAATATTGAAAGGAGAGTTCAAACGTGAGATTGGAAAACAAAGTTGCAGTAGTTACCGGCGCTGGTCGCGGTATCGGGAAGGGAATTGCTGCCTGTTTGGCAGAGGAGGGCGCTAATATTGTAGTAGCTGATGTCAACATAGAAGTTGCGGCCTTGGCGGCAGAGGAAATCAAAAGATTGGGCAGAAAAGCGCTTCCGGTAAAAACGGACGTCTCCAAATGGGATGATGCCCAAAATCTTATTACCAGTACGATTCATGAGTTTGGACGAATTGATATTCTGGTAAACAATGCCGGTATTAACCGCGATGCCATGTTGCACAAAATGGCCTTGGAACAATGGGATCAAGTGATTGCAGTGAACCTTACCGGAACATTCAATTGTTTGAAAGCTGCCGCTATGGTGATGCGGGAACAGGAATACGGCCGGATTATTAATATTTCTTCTGCCAGTTGGCTCGGGAATATCGGCCAAGCTAATTATAGCGCATCAAAAGCTGGAGTTGTCGGGTTAACGAAGACGGCTGCCCGGGAATTGGCCAAAAAGAACATAACTGTCAATGCGATTTGTCCGGGATTCATTGATACTGAGATGACCAGGGGAGTTCCGGATAAAGTGTGGGATACTATGATTTCAAAGATACCCATGGGAAAGGTTGGCACTCCTGGAGATATCGGCAATGTGGTTGTGTTTTTGGCGTCGGATGACGCCTCCTATGTAACGGCTGAAGTAATTAATGTCGGCGGTGGAATGGTTTTATAATTAATTTCCTGGTCAGAACTATTTTATAATTAAGGGTAGGGATACTTATGGTGAAATTTGTTACAGCGGAAGAAGCAGTTAAAATGATTCCCGATGGGGCTACGGTAGCTACGGTTGCAATGACACTATCTTGCGCTTGTGAAGAGATCTTAAAAACGGTTGAAAATAGTTTTTTAACCACCGGGCACCCACGGAATTTAAAGTTGGTACATTCGGCCGGTCAAAGTGATCGTAAACGAGGTTTTATGCATTTAGCTCATGAAGGGCTGCTGCAGAGAATTTATGGCTCGCATTGGGGCCTTTGCCCGGGGTTAATGGAACTGATCTCTCAGAATAAGGTGGAAGCCTATTGCATGCCTCAGGGGCAATTAGCCCAATTGTATCGGGAGATGGCCTGTGGTTTACCAGGGAAATTATCTAAAGTGGGGCTGGGAACCTTTGTCGACCCAAGAGTTGAGGGCGGAAAAATGAATGACCGGACCAAAAAACTCCCTGACATTATCAAGGTAGTGGAATTGAATGGCGAGGAGTATCTATTATACCCGGCCATTCCGCTCGATTTTGTGATTATCCGGGGCACCACCGCCGACGAACGCGGGAATATTACCACCGAAGAAGAAGCTATGAAGTTGGAGAATCTCTCTGCCGCCATGGCCGCCAAAAGATTTGGCGGTAAGGTAATTGTCCAAGTTAAACGTGTGGCTCAACATGGAACTTTGCACCCCAAACAAGTTAGCATTCCGGGAGTGTTTGTTGACGCCATTGTGGTTTGTAATGATCCATTGGAGGACCATCGCCAGACATCGAGTTGGTTTTTTGATCCGGTTTATTGTGGCGACTTGCGGATTCCAATGAATAATGTAACGCCGCTTCCCCTCTCGATCCGTAAAGTTATCGGCCGGAGGGCGATGATGGAGTTATATCCGGAGGCAATTATCAATTTAGGTACTGGCATTCCCAATGACGTTGTGGGGCCTATCGCAGCTGAAGAAGAGATTACCAATGATATCACAGTTACGGTTGAATCCGGAATTTATTCGGGAGTTCCCGCGGGGGGGATTGATTTTGGTATCGCTGCCAATACCGATGCCTTGATCGAACATCCTTACCAATTCGATTTTTATGACGGCGTCGGAGTTGATTTTACTTTCATGGGAGCGGGTGAGATGGATGAGGCCGGCAATGTGAATTCTACTAGGTTTGGTAAGCGTGCTCCCGGCGCCGGCGGATTTATTGATATTACTCAAAATGCCAAAAATGTGTTGTTCTGTGGCACTTTTACAGCTGACGGTTTAGAAGTGGAGTTTAAAGACGGGCAGGTCCATATTTTAAAAGAAGGTACTGTGAAAAAACTGGTTAAAAAAGTGCAACAAATATCATTTAATGGAGAAATGGCCCGTAAAAAACAGCAAAATGTAATATTTGTGACGGAACGTGCCGTGTTTCGTCTAGGACCCGATGGCCCCGTTCTAATTGAAATCGCCGCCGGAGTGGATTTACAGAAAGATATATTGAACCAAATGGAATTCCCCCCAATTATTGCAAAAGAGTTGAAGACCATGGATCCGGCTATTTATAAAAATGGTAAATTCCAATTGAAAGATATTATATATCAAAAATAACATATGGAGGTGCTGATTTTGCAAGAAAAAATTATGGTAGTAGGTTCCGGACTTATGGGAAGTGGTATTGCCCAGGCGTGTGCTGAGGCGGGATTTGAAGTATTACTCGCTGATGTAAGCCTAGAATTGGCTGAAAACGGGCTGGCCAAAATAAAGCATTTTCTTCAGCGCAAGGTAGAAAAGGGTAAACTTGAAACTGCCCAATTGGAGACTATCCTTAAAAATATTAGCGCGGTTGATAATCTTGAGGCCGGCAGCAATGTTGATCTGGTCATTGAAGCGGTACCTGAAAATGTAGAAATAAAAAAAGACATATTTACGCGATTGGACCGGATCTGCAAAAAGGAAACGCTCTTTGCTTCGAACACATCGACTATTTCCATTACTTTACTTGGAGGATTTACCGAAAGACCTGGACAAGTTGTAGGCATGCATTTCT
>DNPP01000031.1:6332-7658 GCA_003501365.1 Bacillota bacterium | reverse complement strand
ACTTGACGGCTGGCGGTATCCTGCACGCTGTAATTCAGATCCAGTGATAAATTCTGAGCTAGTCCCATCAGGTTGGATTCGCCGTAGCCCAGCAAACCGCCCCAGGTTTGGGAAGTTTCCGAGTAGGAGACGCCAAAAGAAAAACTGCCGGTTTGGGCTTCTTTAAATTGTAAGGTCAAATCCAGCGAATCCGGAATTTCGCTCATCTCCAACTGCGGATCGACGCCGTCGAAAATCCGTAGCCGCATCAAACGGCTGATTTCATCCTGCAAAACATTGCGGTCGATAATATCGCCGGTTTTGATGGATAACTCGCGGGTGACAACCTTCTCCTTGGTCTTCACCAGACCTTGAATTTTAATCTTGCCGTATTTCAGTTCAACCAGATCGATCTTGACAACACCATCAGCATCAATCCCCAGCTTGTCGGAATTTCTAGGCTGAACCCAAACGCCCTGCGTTTCCTGACAAGACTTAATGGCTTTACTGAGATTGGTTTTAAAAGTCTCGGTATTAAAGACCTCACCCGGCTTTTGGGTGAAAAAGGATTGCAGGGTTTCCGGTTTCACTCTCGTCAGTCCGGAAATCTGTACTTCTTTATAGAGCGGATTTTCAAATACTTCAAAGATGATTTTAACGCCGTCTAACATTTTATCGGTTTTCACCTGAACATCCGCAAAATAACCCATCGCCATAATGGCCTGGACGTCAAGCCGGACTTTTTGGGCATCGAAAAGAGCCCCCATCTTCGTATTGGTAATGACCCCCAAAATCTTTTCGGCCGGGATATGGGTATTGCCCTGGATCTCAAAAGTAATGATGCTTGGGGCGGATTCAGCGCTGACAGTAGTGAGTGACGTCAACCCCAAACACAATATCAGCGTTATTCCCATCAAAATATGGATGCGGGTTGTAAATTTCAAAAATATCCCCCTCGTAAATAAATTATTTACCAATCCGTAGACTATGCGACGCTTCTTTGGCCAAGGCATCCTCATCAATCGCAAACTTGGAAACAGCCTTAAGCGCAGGTTTCTTCTGGATCACTTCCGTACCGGCACGACCCAATACGGAGTCGGTATTCCGAATCGAGTCTGCCGCCGGTTTGACGACTGACGGAGTCTGGGCGGGAGCTGCTAAAGGAGCCGGCTGATTTCCAAGCGCAATAACTTCCGTTGAATTTGGCTCCGCCAAAGTTGAGTTCGGTTGTGTCTTGGCGGAATCAACGGTTTTTAAAACTTTGGAGCCGGTGGTTGCCGATCCGACAACGGGTTGATTTGCTTTGAGTTTATCGGTTGCAGGGTAGAATCCAATCATCCGTGCACC
>DNPP01000031.1:0-6008 GCA_003501365.1 Bacillota bacterium | reverse complement strand
TTCGTCGCAACTGCGGTATGTTTTTGGAAACGCATTGCTGATTACTTAGTTCCCAGGCATGTTTAACCTCAGCGTGGGCCAAGTTTAAAATGAGTCCGCCCCGGGCCGGATTTAAATTGCTGTATTCTGTTTTAGCCTTATCAAGCCAATCTTTAGCCTCTTCAATGTGTTCAATCATTTTGTGCGCATTGGTATTTTCCATAGGATTCCCACCTTTTCCATAAACAATTAAACCTAAATATAATATCCGGGTTGTCCTAATTTTTTTGGAACACGATTTCAGGATAATTTTTCGCTTCAGCGTGAATCTGCTTTGATTTTTTTAATTTTAGACTATAGTTTAACTACTCCCAATCAGTTTGCTTTGATTTCGGCTCGTAATTTGGAAAGCATTCCCCGCAAGCGTTGCAAAGCCCTTTTTTGAAGTTTGTATAAATAAGAAAGACTGATATTCATTTCTTTTGCTGAAAGGGCCGGCTCTTTACCCAGCAGATATAGATCATTAATAACTTTTTGTTCTTTGGAATTCAAGCGGGCGATTGCTCGCTTAACTTGTTGGTTGATTAAATTATAAGTTACTTGATCTTCGATATTTACATGTTCATCAGCGATTCGAGTGATTAAACTTTCAAACTCTTCTTCATATAAAGCCACTTCTAATGAGTCCTGATTAGCCCGTTGTCGGCGTAAGAAATCAATCATCCGGCCCCTGATGCGATATTGTGCAAAAGTACTGAACTTCACGGCATGCTTCAGATCAAAACTCTCAACCGCTTCGATTAACCCCACCGTGCCTTCCTGAATCAGATCCAGAAATAATTCTTCGCGATCAGTGATCCGGGAAGCAATTTTAAAAACCAATGGTTGATAAGATTCGATAATCCGTTGCCGTGATTTACGGGATTGTTCCAGCTTAAACTGTTTCCATAACAAGTTCTCTTCTGAGGGTTCAAGTAATTGAATTTTAGCTAATTCTGATAAATATTGCTGAATCAACCGGTCACCTTCCCGGGAGAATCTTAAGTAAACTAAAAAATTAATTTCTCGTTTTTTAGTTGTTCTCCTTCAAAGAACAATAAAAGTTTTTACGGAAAATTTAGAAATTATTTCAATCCTATTTGACAACTGCCAATCCGGACATTTAAATCCCTATTTGATATATCAGACGCCACGATGTTCCGTCCAGAACCGAATAATTACCCCCAAGCGACCAGTGGGAATCGATTTGATAATCCAACCCCCATTGTTCTTTGGAAGTATATGCGAAGGAGCGAGTGTATGATAAGAATAAATCCTTACCAACATTCCGGCCAACATGAAGCGAGAGATCACTCTGTTGATAATTGGGTTCCAGATACAAATAATCAATATTTAAAGTATTACGTATTTGATACAGAAAATCCCCGAAAATTGTATCCGTTAAAAAACTAATGTTCCCGGCGACCACGTCGTTTACGGTAAGCGGTTTCTGTTCATCATTCAATTCCGGCCAATTTAGCAATGCAAATAAATCCGACCGGGACATAAAGGGCTGGGACGTCAAATTGATTGCGATATCGCCGCCGACTTGCCCTTTGGCGCTAAGAAAAATCTCCGCTTTCGGGTATTGCAAACTGGAACTGATATCAATATATGGCAAAAATCCTTGACTATATTTAAATACCGCCTTACCTTGATCCACTTTAAAGGTTTGACCGTAAAAGGTTAAGATACCTTGCTTGGAAGAAGCTTCCCCTTCTATTTTAGGGTCGGTGAACTTGCCTTGCACCCGGATTTTCCCTTTTAACGTTACATCCGCCAGTCCCACTTGGCGGTAGCGCACATTATCCTGCGTACTGATGGCGATATCCAGTTTCGGATCCCAACTCAAAGAGGTATCCCGTGAGGTGCTGCCGCTCACTGAAATTCTACTATTAAAAATCTTGACATCCCCGGAAAAAAGCGGTTCCATCTTTGGACCCTGCAATTTGAGGTTAAGGTCGCCATAACCGTCAAAGAAGGAATTGCTGTAAAAAATATTGGAACCGGTTAATGCCAAATCAAGGTCGCCAATTCCAAATCCGTCATAAGTGGCATCGCCGCTGATAGTAAATCTACCGTGTCCATATGTTCCTCTGGCACTTTCGATAGTCGCCTTAGCGCCGTCCAGCACCACCGAAGCTTGAAAATTCTCAACCACTCCGGGTAAGCCGACTACATTGGCTCTCAAATCATTGGCATCGATATTGCCGACTATTTTGGGATGGCTTACATCGCCGCTTAATTTAAGGTTGCCATCCAAAGAGCCGCTTAAGACATTGGCCAGAGATTCAAAAAAGTTGAGTTGTTCACCCGGAAAATTTTTAAAATTGAACGCCATATTTAAATTACGGGAAACGGCATCATTAAGAAGCGGAGTTTTCCATCCTTTGATTAAGGCAGGATCCCATGGGATATATCCTTTGGCGCTAAGAAAACCATCTTTACGGCTGATCACGGCTTCAGAGACCGCCAAGCCCTGATTGGATAAATCGCCGTTGGCGCGGAGATCACCTAATTGGTGCTGATTCAAGCCAAAATTGTTAATCACTAAACGATAATCGCCGTTAATTTTCGAATTGGCCCACTCGATCATGGCGAAAGCATTGGCCACTCCCGCCAGTTTATAAGCGGGACCGATAAAAGGATTGATGGCTTGGCAAGGAAAATCCTGTAGGCCAAGCTCGATTTTAACATGTTGGCCGTTCTCCCAAATCCCATTTGCTAATAAAGTACCGTTGCCTTGGTTGAGTAACAATCGTTCAATTGTTACTTTACGGTTGCTATAGGCCAGATCAAATTCTCCGTTCACCGGAAGGTCATTAAAAGTTCCTTGCGATAGGGTGCCTCTGATACTAATCTCTGGGTTGTTAAAGTTCCCGGCTATTTTAATGAAACCATCCAATTGACCATTGGCTTCAAGATTGGCAGGCATCCGGCATGTGTTGTTCAATAACTCCTGTAAACTTAGAGCTGAAACTCTAAGGTCCAAGTCATAGAGCGGGGAATTTTCAGCAAATGAGAGTGTGCCGCTTAACGCGATCTCAGTCCGGTCCCGGCTTAACCGCGCTAAATCAATCTCCACTATTTGAGAATGCCAGTTAATTTGAGCGGCCAAATCTTTGAAATATAGGCTGCCGAAACTTAATTCTTTACCGCCGATCGAGGCTTCAAAAAACGGATTGGTTATATCACCGCGAAGGGAACCCTGAAGGTCGATGGTCCCTTCCAGCGTTTTCCCGCCATATGTTAATTGTAATAACCCCAATTGTACAGCGGAGCCATTCACCGTCAAATCAAGCTGATTTCGGTCGACGCTGCCGTTCATGCTTATTTGCGATGCCCGATTGGTCAGGATAAACTCGCTGATGGTTAATTGATCCAAATCGCCGCTGACTTTCAAATTCCCTTGTTCCATGTGTAACGGTCCGAAACTCGGCTCCTTAAATGATGCTTCGCCCTGGATTTGCGGATCATCAAACGGACCTTTAATCGAACAATCAATTTGGGCAGCTCCGCTCGGTTTAAAAGCGGCCATAGCCGGAAACCATGTCGATAGACCGCTAAGTTTGATATTATTACCGGTTATTTGCAAGGCAAGGGCTGATTCTTCACCAAGGTCGATCCGTCCCGTTACTTGATAGTCGCCGGTAACGGTCGAGGCTAAAACTTGAGCTATATTCAACCCTTGCGGGCTATAATCAATGGCCCCCTTGATAGTTCCAATAGGCCGACCGCCCCAGGTGACCTCGGAAAATACCCCGTCAATTCTTCCGGTTACTTCTTTTAACGGGCCTTCAAATATGCAGTTGCCGTTAAAATAGCCGTCTATCGGATACAAACGGTTATCAGGTAATAGCTGCTGAACACGGACATTTTCCGCATATAAATTGACTGCCAAGTCCGTCGGATTCCAGGATAAATGGCCATAGATCATCCCGCGATCAATTTTCAGCTCGATTGAATGAATGTCCAACTTGCCGTCCAACCAACTAAAAGCGCCTTTGGCGTCATCAATTAAGAGATCTTTATACGCTAGATTTTTACCGTTTAAAATGCCAACAACATTCCCATATTGAAACGGAGTGCCTTTTTGCCAATCTCCCTTGAGAACCAAATCACCGGAAGCCTTGCCGCCTAAACCCAGTTCGTCGCTAAAAGGAAATAGCGCCAGGTTTACATCGGCGATCTGACTTGATAATTGCCACCGAACCCCGCCGACATTAACCACGACTTGCCCTTTGGCCGTAAAATGGCCATCTAAAATATCACCTTGAACCTCTACTATGCGTAAACTGTTGGTATTGACATTCCATTGCAATTTTGTCTTTAACGCATTCAAAGCCACTTCTCGGTAAAAAAGTTGTTCCAGCGAAAGTTCGGCTACGATATCCGGATTCATCGGTTTTCCGGTAATTTTCCCGTCCAGATTTATTGAGCCATTGATCCTAAATCCCTGCTTGCTTAACAAATCCATCACTTCGGGCCCTGGATTTAATCCCGACCCGGATACCTGCAAATCCAATCTGGGGTTGAAAAGATTGGAAATAGTCCCTTTCATCGCCACTAATGAATTATGCCAGCTTCCTTCCAAGCGTTGAATCCTTAAATTATTCTTTCGGATTGTCATCCGCCCGGCGATTTGATTCACAGTCTCTATACCTGCCAAGACTACCTTGGCATTATTGATAAAGACTTCACCGTCTATATTTGGATTATTGAGCGTCCCGCTCACAGTCAATCGAAGATTTCCTTCTCCTTGCAGAGAGGTCTTAGTGGCTTTGGGCAACAATTGATTCAGTTCCGCCAAAGCAACTTGTTCGGCGCTAAGTTCCCCTTTGATGCGATTCAGTTTATTATTAATCAGGCCGGACACTTTAATTACAGTCCGCTGATGGAGCAAATAGCCATGGCTCACTTGCCATTGGGTCGGGGAAAATTTGGCTTCCAATTGTTTAATAACAAAAGGGCCTTTAATTTGAGGCAACGTAAATGCAACGTCCTCTAAAGAGGAAGTCCCATTTTTCACCCATAATTGATCATGATTCCAAGCAAGGTTTAACGTAATATCGGCAAAACCGGAACTAACCCGATAATCAACGATTGGGGTAATAAAAGGAGCTAATTTAGCCGCAGCGACATGACGGGCTTTGACTTCACAGGTACCGGCTATTTGATCAATCCGGCAGTTTCCTTGGCTGGACCATTGCATCCGCTGATTAAAATCGGTGATGCCTTTGGCGCTCCAGGAAAGCAGGGAATTACTGCTGAACTTTAGCTTACCGTTAATTTTCTGCAGCCGATGCCGCCCATATCGGTAATCGATGAAATCAACTGTACCATTGCGAATTTTGAGGGCCATTTGCAGTTGAAGCTTGCCTTTACCGGAGGGGAAATACCGTCGATAATTCCAAGAACCATCCCGGAAATGACGGAGGGTAATCCTGGGGTCCACCAGCTCTATTTCTTGCAACGCGCTTTCAGGATGGAGCCGGTTAGTGATAAGCGTAAATAGATTTACTTTCAAATCAATCTTTCCAACCTGATAGGGAATAGAACGATTTTGGGCGTCACGCAAGCTGATTTGAGTGGCTCGGATCCGATTTAAACCAGCCCAATGAACCCTGCCGATACTTATTTTTAGTCCCGTTTTGCCCAGACTTTTCTGTAATACCAGAACCACTTCATGGGTGATTACCCGGTCCGGTAAAAAAAATTGGGCGGCAGTATAAAATAGAAAGCCCATTGCAGCAATAAGGGCTATCCCAAGAATCATTTTATTTTGCACCGTTCTGACCAATGTTAAATCCCCCTGGATAATCCTCTTACTGTGAAGATTGAGGGTTACAGCTGCACTTCCACCGTTGCTTGGGCTTCTCCCAAGATGTAATATTGAGTGAGCGACTTGACCTGTGTCTGTTTGACATTCTCATCCGCTGAATTGTTATCCTTTGAAGTTCCATCCGCAGATTTTGCCTCATTAGTAGGAT
>DNPP01000252.1 GCA_003501365.1 Bacillota bacterium | reverse complement strand
CACTGTGGGCTACTTTGCGTCTGAAGGTCGATAATGTCACCAACAAAAACTACTGGACCGCTCGTTACGGTCAGATCTACTTGGGGAACCCTCGTACAATTTCTTTGTCATTGACAACAAAGTTTTAAAATATTTTTGTTCAATTTAACCGAAAAATAATTTTTGTAATCCCGGTAGATTCAAGTACCGGGATTTTCCCATATGCTCCAAAACCTGGACCATAATAACAACCTAAAATCGAGCATGCAGTTAATATCTTATGAATAAATTGGATTATTATGGTATTATAGGTAAAAAGTTATAGTTAATGTTATGTAAATGTCATTTAATATGTTTGAAAAACATTGACACTCCGAATACATTATATTATAATTCAATAAATGTATGGTTTCGTTTGTTTTTGTATAGTTTTATAATGAAAATTAATTTTGAGACGGCATAATATATTACACATACATTACATAATGGGAGGAGGCGAACAACGATGGCGATGAATCAGTTGGCAACTCGTTACGATGACACCCTAAATCGATCGGTTGTAGAGATCGATCAGCAGACCTTACCATCACAGTACTTTGCTCAATCACGGGAATCGCTACGGAATCTACCTTACCTGGGTTGCAGTTACCGGGCCTCTTTTATGTTAATAAAAATCTTGGCCACGATTGAGGATACTGTTTTGATCAGCCATTCATCCATCGGCTGTGATAGCGACTGGATATACGCCAATCAACATTATCACAGTTTGCTGCGAAGCAAAGGTTTGCCGTTACGAAATGCCAATTTGATGAGTACCAACTTGACCGAAGAAGATGTAATTTTTGGCGCGGATGACAAGTTGGAAAAAGCGGTGGAAAAAGCGATGTCCACGTATCATCCCCAGGCTATTTTCATTCGGGCGAAATGTTGCACTCCGGGGCGAAGTCCTTATGAAATGCAAGAATTGATTGAACACATTCAAAGGCGTTATTCGATCCCTATTTTGCTGGCACGCTGTGATTTTATCAGCAAGGTGGCTGGGGAGAAGCGACACCATAAGGAAGATTACATCCGCTCTTCATGGGGGAAGATTTTCCAAGCTTCTGTTCCCGATGATGCGCCTATTTTTAATCTGATCAATTTTACCGATGACGATTCATTCCGAGACCTATTGAAGTCTGGCGGCGCCCAGTGGAATTATTTATCTTATGGCAGCCCATTTGCATCCTTTGAAAAGGCTGCGAAGGCCAAGGCTACCATCCAATATTCCACGGTGGAATTCGGTGAATACTTGGGAGAGATGTTTCGCCGGGAATTGGGTGTTCCCTATTGCCGTGTTCCGGCGCCATACGGGATCTCGGCGACTGATGCAGCATTAACCGTGATCGGTGAAATTGTCGCTAACGAAGAGGATTTTCAAAAATTAATCTTTCTTCAAAAACAAAAATACCAGCCCCTGATTGAAGAATTGCGGCATAATCTACATAGTTTGCGGTGCCTGCCGGTGATGGCGGATTTCGGCGGTGAAGAAAGATGCATGTTGGCGATGTTAAAAGATCTAGGTCTGACTATCCTGGGTGATCAAAGAGAAGGTAGGGAGTACGATACTGTTTTAAGTAATGAAAAGCGAATAACCACTTTTTATGGGGAAAACGGCCTTCATTTCGGCGATCACGGCGGATATAAATTGATAAATTTCATCCGGGAAGAGGCTCCGGATGTTTTAATTGTACATCATAATGGTTTGGCAACCTGGAGCATGCGTATGGGAATTCCTACGATTGAGCTTGGTGATGTCAGGGGCGGTTTGGATTTTCTCGGGTATTCAGGTTTGGTACGATTGGGAAGAAAAATTTTAGATACGGTCACCAACCCTGCCTTAACAAAACAGCTATCCAAACATACGGGTATTCCCTATTCTTACGGGTGGATGAATCAACCGCTGGTACAGGAAGTAATTCCAAGATGAAAACTATAATTGCCAATCAAGTACGGACATTTTGCGCGTTGGGTGCTCAGCAAACCGTGGCGGCTATCGATGGCGCAGTTCCAATCCTTTATGCCGCCAGAACTTGTACCTACCGTTTGCACCAAGGAATGAGCGAGTGCAATGGCCATCAGGGAAGCGGTAACCTTGGCGGGAGTTCGGTTATTTGTACAGGGATGCACAATATACCGGTTCCTAATAATAATACCACTGATACACTTATAAATGCTATCCAAACGGCTATTAAAATTACTGATGCCGAGCTTTACGTGGTATTGAGCGGATGCATTCCCGAGCTTATCGGGGAAGACACCGGTGCCATCGTTGCTCGTTACCGTAGTCAGGGGTTTCCCTTGGTTTATGCGGAAATGGCCGGTTTCAGGGGTAATGCCTATAGCGGTCATGAATGGGTGACCAAGGCAATTGTTAAACAATATGTGACATCCCCGGCAAGAGTGAACCCTCGGCTTGTGAACTTATGGGCGAGTGTACCTTATTTAGATCCTTTTTGGAGTGGCAATTTGAATGCTTTAAAATATTTGCTGGAGCAGCTTGGTTTGCAGGTCAACGTTATGTTCGGTGTTTATTCGAGTCCGGGGTCATGGCGTAAAATACCTTCTGCCGCAGTGAATCTGATTGTATCGTCATGGGTGGGTCTGGATGTGGCCCAATATCTGAAAAGCAAATTTGATACTCCCTATCTTCATTATCCCGTGCTGCCGATTGGCGCTGGCGAGACCAGTAAATTTTTAAGATGGATCACTGACAAACTGCATTTGGATCGATTGAAAACCAGTGTCTTGATTGCCGGGCAGGAAAAAGAATTTTATGACTATTTGAAAAGAATGGCTGAATTTCTGGTGAAATACCGCCGAGATTTCCCGGAGCGTTTCTTCATGATTGCAGATTCTACATATGTATCATCAGTATCGCGATTTTTAATTAATGAAATAGGTTTGTTGCCGGGATGCCAATATGTAATCGATGATCCACCCAAATGTCACCAGGCCGGAATCATTCGGCAATTCGAAGCCGATGTCGGGATCGTACCCGAAGTTGTATTTATTGACGACCTTTTCGGAATTAAAGGCGAGATTGAAAAAAAATTAGACGGGCGCGTTCCCTTGATCTTGGGTAGTTCGTGGGATGCCGATATGGCTGGTGATTTAGGGGGCTATTATTTGGGTATTAGTTCACCACTCACGGAACGGTTGGTTTTAAATCATACTTATGTTGGATATGATGGAGCTCTGCGATTGCTGGAAGATATTTACGGCAAAGCTTTGGAACAGTGCGGTTGAAGAAAATTTGGGCCTTGAGTTTTTAAGCTCATTCCTTTGAAGCAAGGAAGACAATTTTCACTAGGAGATGATTTTAATGAAAAATAAAATATGGAAGCTGATAATGGTTTTGTTTTTGGGTTTGGCGGTTTTGAATGGAGTATTGGAATGGCAAAAACCTTCAGCCCAGTATGCTTTTGCAGCAAACCAAAAAACCGCCGGTATTGATGTCAATACCAAATATAATCCCGAAATTACCGTAGAAATGGTTCATCAAAACGGGGATGAGACTGTGAAATTTGAAAATGGTGATACCTTTCAAAATAACGTTTACACCAGGGCTTATAAGGAAAGGTTCGGCATCCATGTGAAATATCGCTGGATAGCCTCGGGAGACGATGAGGACCAGAAAACCAAATTGATGATCGCTTCGGGCGACCTACCGGACATCTTTATGTGCGATAACTTATCCGAGTTTGAGCAACTGGTTAAAGCCGGTAAACTGGAGGATCTGACCGCCTGTTTCAATAAATATGCCTCCGGCTACACCAAGTCGATCTACAGCGGTGAAAATATACGGGAATTAAAGGCGGCAACCAGAAATGGCAAATTATATGCCGTGACTTGGTTCAATACATATAATGCTATTATTCCGATGGTTTGGATCCGAGCCGATTGGCTTAAAAATTTGAATTTGTCGGTTCCCAGAACTGCCGCCGAATTGTTTAAAGTTGCGGAGGCCTTCGCTAAAAACGATCCCGACAAGGACGGTAAAGATGATACCTATGGAATCGCTATGGATAATAAGGGAATAGCCAGTTCATATTGGAACATTTTTCATAGTTATCCGGAGATCTGGATTAAGGATTTCTCCGGTAAACTAACTTATGGTATGTATGGATCAACAGCGCAGTCGGCGGCTACTAAAGCGGCTTTATTGCAACTACAGAAATTTTATCAAGAAGGTGTATTGCGCAAGGATTTTGCTACCATGGACAATACCCAACAAAATGAGGATATCATCGCCGGGAGGTGCGGTATTCTTTTTGGCACGGCGAGCCGTCCCTATTTTGCAATCCATGATAATGTAATCAAAGATCCCAAAGCGGATTGGATACCTATTGCCCAGACTTCCATCGATAATAAACTTCCGAGAGTATCCACCAGCCCCTTGAATTTATACGGTCTTTATGTAGTCCGGAAAGGTTTTAAGCATCCGGAGGCTCTTTTAAAAATGCTGAATTTCTTTAATGAGGTTTATAATGATCCCAAAACCATGACTCAGCGGGATATCGATACCTTTGTGGTCTCTTTCAAGGCCACTCCAATGCGGCTGTATGATCCTAAAACCGCTTTTAACGACTGTGATAACATCAACAAAGCTATTCAAACCGGTAATTTGTCGGTGCTTACGCTCAACCAAAAGAATACCTATAATAATATCCGGGCCTTTGTCGATAAAGAGGACAAAACCGGCTGGAGCGATGCCAAATATTATTACGGAAACGGCAGCGCCATGGGAATAGCTGAGAAATACAGTCGGAACGGGTATTATGTGAATGATCTTTACGCGGGTCCGCCGACACTCTCCTTTATCAACAAACAACCGTTGATAACCAAAAGATGGGAGCAAGTGATGATGGAAGTGATCACCGGATCCAGTATTAAAGAATTTGATGATTTTGTGAAAGAATACAAAACTTTGGGCGGAGAAGCCATCGCCAAAGAAGTCAATGCATGGTACAGTCAAAATCAGAATCAGCAGTGAAATAGCTATCGAGGACTGAAAGATGAAGCGAATCAATTTTCACAGGCAGTTGCCGTTGCATCTGATGCTTTTACCGGCAATAGTCATTACACTGATTTATTGTTATGGTCCGATGTTCGGGATGGTCATGGCTTTTCAAAATTTTGATCCGGCCGCCGGTTTTTTAAGATCATCCTGGGTCGGACTGGCAAACTTTAAATATCTGTTTGCTCTCACTGATTTACGGCAAGTGATCTGGAACACCGTTTGCATCGCGGTCATGAAGATCCTTTTAGAAATAGGGATATCTGTCCTCTTGGCACTGCTCCTCAATGAGGTTAAAAACCGATTTTTTAAGAGGATCGTCCAGACCATTTCTTATTTTCCCTATTTTTTATCCTGGATCATTTTGGGCGCGATTTTGCGGGAAATTCTCTCGTATGACGGGTTCATCAATAAGGCATTGGGTTATTTGGGGATGCATCCGCTGATGTTTTTGGGAGATAATCACATCTTTCAGTTGGTGCTGGTATTCAGCTATCTTTGGCAGGAAGTCGGTTTTGGGATGATCGTTTATCTGGCTGCAATAACATGGGTTAATCCTCACTTGTATGAAGCGGCGGTGATGGACGGTGCCGGGAAATGGGCTCAGATTTTTCATATTACGCTGCCTGGTATTTGCAGCATGATAGTCATGATGGCGACTTTAAGTCTGGCCAACGTCCTGGATGCAGGATTTAATCAAATATATGCCTTGTATAGCCCGGTGGTTTATAAAAGCGGGGATATCATCGATACTTGGGTCTACCGGATGGGAATATTAAACACTCAATATTCGCTGGCGACGGCGGTGGATTTATTTAAATCAGCAGTGAGCTGCATCCTTATTTCCAGTGCTTATTTTTTATCTAAGAAATTTTCCGATTATCGCATTTTCTAGGAGTGGGTAAGATGGTGGAAAACCACAGTCTCGGCAGGAAAACTTTTATGGTGCTTAATACTTTGGGACTGGGCCTGTTTGCATTCTTGTGCCTGGTTCCCATGATTCATATCATGGCCCTATCTTTCAGCAGTAATATGGCGGCCGGCGCCGGAGAGGTCAAATTATTGCCGGTTGATTTATCCCTGAAGGCCTATGAATTTGTACTCAATAGTGCACATTTTTGGCAATCCTTTTTGGTATCCATAGAAAGAATATTGGTCGGTCTGCCGGTGGAACTGTTTTTAACTATTTTTACCGCCTATCCTCTGGCTAAAGAAAAAAAGGATTTTCCGGCCCGTTCTATTTATTTGTGGTTTTTGATCATTTCGATGTTGTTTCAAGGGGGAATGATTTCCACTTTCATAGTCGTGAAAAGCACCGGACTGATTAACCATTTGTTGGTTTTAGTGATTCCGCAATGTATCAATGCTTTTAACATTCTCCTGATGGTTAACTTTTTTCGCAATCTTCCCAAGGAAATGATTGAAGCTGCTTCGATTGATGGGGCGGGACATTGGAAAATCTTATGGAGTATTTATGTTCCGGTAGCGATTCCGTCTATTGCCACTATTACGGTTTTTATTTTGGTACGGCATTGGAATTCATGGTTTGACGGGCTGATTTATATGAATGATATTTCCAAGTATCCGCTGCAGACTTATCTCCAGTCCTTAGTAATCCAAAGGGATACCAATATTATGATGACCAAGGAGGAAGCTGCATTGATGGCGTTGATATCGGAACGTACTATTAAAGCGGCGCAAGTCTTTATCGCATCATTACCGATTTTAATAGTTTATCCTTTCTTGCAACGGTATTTTATATCCGGAATGCTAATGGGCAGCGTGAAGGGATGAGGCTAGTGGACAATGGTTATGGCAAACACCGGAAGGGTGGAAAATGATGGAATCAGACAGCGGAGAAAAAGGCAAGCGGAGGAAAACTAAAGTTATCGATGGCAATGATAATCCACTACCAGCCAAAAAAAATTTCAAAAAATGAACCCCCAGGGATCGGTTCCTGGTTTTATGCAGTGCGCCACTTGCTTTGCGCCCGCTGTTGCCGGAATTTTGGCGACCATTGAAGATACGGTTGTTATTATTCATTCTCCCACCGGATGCGCCGCCTCGTTTGGCGATATCAACCGCCAATACCGTAAGAAGTTTCCCAAAGGAAACGGAATTTTGCCAAATGCCCGATTGGTAAATACCAACTTGGTTGAGAGCGACCTTGTTTGTGGAATCGATGACAAATTGGAAAAAGCCATTGAAGAGTCGATCAGGCGTTTTTAACCGAAGGCGGTCTTCATTACGGCCAGCTGTGCATCGGGAGTAACCGGATATGATATTCAGTCTATCATCGATAAAGTACAACCCCAATATACGGTGCCGTTAATGACAGTGGTTTGTGAACTTCTAAACCGTAAGTCCTGGAGCTCGGGATTTGATGGAAAAAAGCACGGCCTGGTCAAGAAAATGATAAAACCTTTTGGAGCATCGCTGGATTTTTACAATCTAATCGACTTCAGTAAAAACAATATGTTAAGAAAAATAGTCAATCAGACCGCTGTCAACTGGAATTGGTTATCTTGTTACAGCCATTACTGCTGTTTTGAAAAAATGGCTGAGGCGAAGGGAACATTTTTAGTAAGCCCGGATCGTTTTGGTACGTATATTGCCGGAAGTTTGGAAAGGGACTATGGTGTTCCTTATATTGAAACTCCTTTCCCGTATGGCTTTCAATCGACAGATGCGTTTTTAAGCCGTTTGGGTAAAACATCCGGAGCGGAAATAGCTTTCAAAGAACTCGTTCAAAGGCAGCATCAACAATTTGACCCGCAATTGGAATCCCTTAGCGGAAAATTGCAGGGAACAAGCTGTTTGCCGATAGTTTCCGGAAATCTAAGCCCTGCTTTTAGTGATATGTTATCTGAATGGGGAGTCGCCGAAATGAGTTTGCCAAATCAGCGGACTTCTATCCGGGAAGGAATGAAAAGAGGAGGACCCACCGAAAGCGATTTTTTTCAAGGATACCGTTTGCTTCCTTTAATCGAGAAGCTAAAACCCGATGTTATGGTTGTTAGCCATTATAGTCTGACATCCTGGGAGCACGGCTTGGTATTCCGACCTTTTGGGTGGAGGATGAATCCGAATTTTTAGGGTACCAAGGGATGATTCATTTGGGGAAAAAATTGGCCGATGCGTTATCCAGCCGTTCGTTTTTGCAAGAACTGGCAAAACATATGGAATTGCCTTATAGCCAGTGGTGGCGGCAACAGCTTACTGGAGAGAACATACTATGAATCGTATTTCGGTCCAACCGCGAAATTTTTGCGCTTTGGGAGGACAACAGACCGTTCTGGGAATCTCGAAAGCCATACCGATTGTACACTCCGGATCGGCATGCTGTTTGCGGCTTTTTCAAGGGATGAGCTTTTGTAACGGATATCAAGGAACCGGGTATGGAGGAGGCAATGCCATTCCTAATAATAATATTCACCGGCCGGATTTGATATACGGCGCCGAAAAACGACTGCGGGATCTGATAGCAGGAACCCTCAAAGTTATGGAGGCCGATCTGTATGTGGTACTCACCGGCTGTAATGTTGGATTGATCGGAGACGACGTGGCTGCAGTCGTAGGTGAGTTTCAGAAAGGCGGAGTCCCGATAGTGTATGCGGAAACATCCGGGTATAAAGGGAGCGCCTATTTAGGGCATGAGCTGGTGACCAAGGCGCTGGTGGAACAATTCGTTCTCAGGAAGCGGGAAGTAGAACCGGGGTTGATCAATCTATGGGTATCGATGCCCTATGCGGATCCTTTTTGGAACGGCAACTATGAAGTGTTACAACAAATGCTGTCAGAAATCGGTTTGCAAGTGAACGTACTCTTTGGTCCGGGTTCAAAAGCAGCCAACTGGAAAAAAGTTGCCTCCGCCGAGTTTAATCTCCTGGTATCGCCCTGGGTGGGATTGGAGACAGTTCTATTGTTGCAACGGAAGTTTGAAACACCCTATTTGCATTACCCGGTACTGCCAATCGGCGCCCGGGAATGCCGAAGATTTTTACAGAGGGTTTCGGAGTTTGCCCTGCTTGATATGGAGCGGGTCTCGCGTTATATTGAGCGGCAAGAGGGGAAGTTTTATTACTATATGGAACGAATTTTGGACCTGTTGACCCGGTTTGACAATTCTTTTCCCAAACGGTTTTTTATCATTTCCGATGCCGCGTACACTTTGGGATTCTCCAGTTTTCTAACGCAAGGACTAGGTTTCACGCCGGGTTTTCAATATGTTGTAGATGATCCGCCCTGTAAGCATCGGGCGGAAATCCTTCAATTTTTCAATCAAATCGCCCCTGGGCTTGGTGCCCGGGTGGAGTTTTCAGCCGAACCCGCGGATATCCCAGAAAGGATTGGCAATCAGGTTGGAGGAGATATCCCTTTGGTTTTGGGCAGCGCTTGGGATGCCGGTTTTACAAAGCGGTTAAAGGGAAGTTTCTTGGAAGTAAGCGCTCCGGTGAGTGACAGGTTGATATTGGATCGCAGTTATGTCGGATATCGGGGGGGATTGCTGGCAGAAGATATTTATTCGGCGATTATCAATGCCCCCTAAGTTGTAGGAACATTGCGACAGCCGCCCCAGTGAATGAAAGGTCAGAGAAAATCCAAAGGAGGAAAACAAAAATGAAAATTGCATTGCTAACTAATGTTGACGGTCAGGCCATATCTTTTAATGAAAGCGGTGTGCTCAAGGTTTACCAAAAGGAAAAAAATAATTGGAATCTTATGAAGAGTATTGTATTTGGCCTTACCGAGGCCATGAGCTTTAAAGAGATCCGTTTCAAAATTCGTACCATGGTGGAAGAACTCGATGATTGCAAACTCATCGGAGTGGCCGATGTAACCGGGATTCCTTACGCGATTTTGGAGGGGCTCCAATTTACCATTTGGAAAATAAGAGGAAATGCTGAGGATTATTTGGAATACATTCGTGAACAGGAGGAAGCCCGGAAAATTGAGAAGCCCAAACCCGTTGAAATAGCGGCTCCGGTTCGAAACGGCAGGGATGGTTATTACTATCTGGATTTAAAAACGATTTTGGAGAACAGTGAACGCGACAATATCACCTCGAAGAAAGTATTGCTGCCGTTTATCCAAAATACTTCATTTACCGAGTTGCAGATTTTGTGCAGCCATATACCACACTGGTTCGAGCAGGAGTTTCAACGGCTTGATTTACAGGCTGATATTGAAGAATTAGGCTCAACTCGAATCAAAGTCACAGTGACTCCGAAAGCCGGGTGTTGATAATGGAGCCGTTCCCTACTAAATATGGGTTGCTGACCGGTATCGTCTTGGCCGACTATTATCCGGACGGGAGTTTGAAGGAATGCACTGTCAATTGTCCGAATCCATTAACAACCCCTTATGGGGAACTGATCCCCCAATACTCGGATGAAGAGGCTCGCCGGAAATATACCAAATCACTGTCGTTTTATCCAAACGGCGATTTAAAAAGTATTTCTCTCCATAAACAGACTCCGATAGCAACTCCGGCCGGCACTTTGCCTGCGGAATTAGTCACTTTTCATGAGCATGAAAAAATTTGTCGAATATTTCCTTTAAACGGTAAGTTAACCGGCTTTTGGAGTGAAGCCAATGAATATGAATTGGCGGAGGAATTTCAATTCAAGCTGCCGTTTACTGAGTTTAAACAGAAAATAATCGGGATTCATTTTTATGAAAACGGTGTTATTCGCAGTATGACTTTTTGGCCCAAAGATTCGGTGATGATTGACTCGCCCGTCGGGAGCGTACCCATACGGATCGGCTTTTCGCTTTATCCGGACGGTAGCTTGCAATCGTTGGAGCCGCAAAGGCCGTTGTCGGTTGATACGCCTATCGGTAAAATTACAGCCTACGATCTTAATGCCAGCGGGATGTCCGGCGATAGCAACTCGTTGTGTTTTACTCCGGCGGGGGATATCCGATCCGTAATGACTTCCAGCGACCGTATTATTGTGACCGATCGCCAAGGAAACCAGACTTCTTTTAGTCCGGGGCTGGTCCCCAATATTTGTGATGACCAAAAGATGGAGCCAGTCCCCTTATATATTGAGTTCACCCCGGAGGGAATCAAGTTTGATAAGCAAGGCGGACTGGAATATAAACGGGAACATTTCACGTATACGGTCCAATCAAAACAATTCGAAACGGAAAGATTTTGTGACGAATGTTCGGGCTACTAAAGGAAAGTAATAATTATTAAATCTCACCCATGAGCTGGCCCATTTGGGAAACATCGTAACCACCCATACCGGAGATTTCATTTTTAAATGACGCAGAATTTAAAATCAATAAAAGTTGCTGAAATTGGAGCAGGTTAAGATCGCTTTTTCGGAAAATAAGATCATAGCGTTCTTTTTGTAAAGGAATAAAATCGATTTTGGGCACTTGTAAAGCTGCTTTTTCAATTCCGATTCCGACATCCGCTTCACCCCGCGCGACACAACTGGCAACCGATAGGTGACTTGGTTCTTCATTATCATAACCAATAATCCGATCGGAGGCAATGTTCAATTTCCGTAACTGTTCATCCAGGAGAACCCGGGCGCCGGCACCGCATTCACGGTTGATAATCCGAATACCGGGTTTGGCGAGATCGGTCCATGCTTGAATGGATTTGGGATTGCCATTGGCAACATAAAAACCTTCCATCCGATAAACCAGATTATAAATGAGTAGACGTTGCCCGGGCAATATTTTTCTCACGTAGGAAATATTATATTCACCGGTATCGCCGTCCCAGAGATGGGCTGTGGCTAGATTGGCTGTTCCCTGGTATAATCCAAACAGCGCCGGAATGCTTCCTAAGTATTGTCGAAGGAAACGCAATTGAGGCAACTGGCGTTCGAGATGTTTGGTGAGAACATCGAGGACCACATCTTGCCCGCAAATAATCAAGCCGTCTTTCGAACCGATTGTGCTCCAGGAAGCAATATCTGCCGTATTTCGAACAATAGGAGATGAGTTCTGAATTAAGGCCGGCGTATCATTTTTTACACTTTGAATATAGCGTTCCAAATCGGAAGCCTCAATCCGTATCCTGCGCCCAACTTGACAACTCGGCATGTCTCCCCGCTTGATCATCTGATAAACGGTAAAACGGGATATCTTTAAAATATTGGCTACTTCTTCGGGAGTATATACTTTTTCATTAGGCATAATAGAAATTAGCCCTTTCATAAATATGACAAATCTATTTTTTATAATTGACCATGTATATCATAGCATAAAACCGCAAAATAAAATATTTGTTTGTGTAATTTAATCCCAACCAAATTTTATAGTAGTTATGGTTTTCTGGATAGCTAGTAAGGTTATATTTATGTGTTATTTTTATGTTACATTATTGTCATTTAATGAACATATAATTGACATATAGGTGTGATATATTAATTACAATACTTTTTTTCATTACTCCCTCCCTTTTAAATGCCCTCTTCGGAGGGCTATTTTTTTGATAACGCTGAGGATAGGATATACTCCGCCATCCTGTAAATTAAAACCCGCCAATCAATTCCTGGTATCGGATCGAACAGCGATCACCGATTACCAATCATTTGGCGGGTTAATAGGTTCCTAGCTTGGCGGAAACCTTTACGTTCATTATATCAAAAAGTGTTTCATCTTTGTTACAACACGAAATTGGTTTAAATCAAATTATTTTTGTTATCAACGGCAATAATTAATCAGGCTTTAAAATCACCGTGGCCTTGGGCCCCAGAATTAATTTATTATTTTGCAGACGATCCAGGCCTCGCCTTTACCAAAATGATTCCCGGTTAAGCAGGGACAACCGGCATGGTAATCTTCGGTAAAGTTTGCCAATACTTCCGCGGACCCCGGAAGCACTACATCACACCAGAGATTACAGGGATACTCGCCGTTCAGATTCCCCATAACCTTGGTCATCTTCATTTTATTTGTCATATGGGGTTCCAAAGGATCAAATTCCTCAACCCTGAGTCCCAATAAATCTTTTAATGGTCCCGGATAACCGCCGGGAAAAACGCCATCCGTTTCGTCGACAATTCCGCTGAAAAAAGTAGTGACAAAGGAACCGCCATTGGCTACATATGTTTCCAAATGATCTTTGAGTCCGGATTTTACCATATAAAGCAGTGGCGCGATCACCAGTTTATATTGGGCTAAATCCGCATCAATCGGGACGATATCCACCGAAATGTTCATATCGAATAGAGGATTGTAAAAGTTGCGGAGTTGTTCCAAATATTTTAGATTTTCACTGGGCCTTTGGTCGTATTCCACCGCCCACCAATTTTCATAATCAAACAAGATGGCGACTTCAGCAGGGGCTTTAGAATCAATAATTTCTTCCAACCCGGCCAATTCATTTCCTAATTTGGCAACTTCCCGGTAAACCCGGGACTGGTTATCCCCGGTATGGGTAACCATGGCGCTATGAAATTTTTCGGCCCCTTTGAGCGACTGCCGCCATTGAAAGAACATAACGGCATCGGCGCCATGGGCTAACGCCTGGTAGCTCCAGAGACCCATCACTCCGGGGCGCTTATTGGTATTGACAGGACGCCAGTTGACTTGATTCGGCGCCTGTTCCATCAGGATAAACGGCTGGCCGTTCTTTAATCCGCGCATCAGATCATGATTGAAAGCAGCCCAGCCGGGGTGGAATTTTGGTTCCGGATTGGGGTAATTATCCCAGGAGATTACATCCATATGTTTTGCCCATTTGAAATAATCCAACGGTTTGAAATCCGGCAGGAAATTGGTAGTGACCGGAATATCCGGAGTAATGGACTTCAGGATGTTATACTCCCCCAGGTAACAATCCAGCAAACTATCTGACATAAACCGTTTATAATCCAATACCTGACTGGGGTTTGGAAAGGTTGAGGTGGCTCGGGG
>DNPP01000358.1 GCA_003501365.1 Bacillota bacterium | reverse complement strand
AGCATCTCTAAAGATTCTTAACCCGAGGCAAATTCGCAGGAAATCAAAACGCCGAATCAAAAACTCGTATATCGCCATTGTTACAACAAACGAGCTACCGCTAATGAGTATAAATTTGGCGGCCATCGGCAAATTCCATCGTACCCCATAAAATCCAATCAACAAGATTACAGTCGGATGTAAAATATAAAATGGTAGGACCGCTTGTTGAGCGTACAATAAAAATTGATTTTTAAAATTCAAAAACCGCATCCCTAAATTCAAAAAAACCACTACCCAAGACCAAGCTGCTAAAGCATACACCGACATAAAAATAATATAAACGGCTGAAAGTTTTGGCTGAACAAGCTGGCTTTTCAGAAAACCCGCCCCGTAAAAATACCCAATCGTCGCTATACATCCAATACCGGTGATGAATGCAAAGAGCCCCAGCTTTAAAATTGTCCTTACCAACCGTTGATCGGCCATGATTAGGTAACCATATATGAAAAAAACAAACCAGAACCAAAAGTCAGTCCAACTGCAATAGGCGGGATACTTTGTTCGCAACAAGATTTGAATCAGAGACACTGGAATAATAGACCATAAAAAGTTGTATCTCTTTTCAAGAAAAGCGGCGCTCCGTGAAATAAATCGCAGTCCGCTTTTTTTCTTTAAGAATAAGGATAGTGGTATATCAAGGCATGAAAAAATAAATAAAAACGGCAAAAACCATAGATGATGTCCATAGTTGCTAAAAGTAATCGGATCAAAAGTTATGGGATCTTTGGCGAAAAGATGGGGATAATTATAAAAAGCCGAACCTTTTAGTAGCGATTTACTAAGACCTTCCACATAGATTTGCGGCGGAACGATGATCAATATGCCGAAAATAAATGGTATCACTAGTCGCTTGAAACGTTCCCAAATATACTCCGTCCCCGTTTTATAACAACGGGCAAACCAGGTGCTGGCTCCAGCCAGTAAAAACAACAACGGCATGCTCCACAAATGGACAAATACTACAAATGCCGTAGCCCAAAAACTTTTTTGGCTATTTTTTATATGCCAATATATTACATCAAATAAATGGGCATTATGAAAAAAAAAGAGCATTATCATTGTTAGAACTCTTAACCAATCAATAAAGAGGCATCTGGAAGGTTCGATATTATTAGGGTTTTCCGTAACTTGGCTCCTTTAGCTTTATGACTTTACCGTCATTATGAATCTCTTCCATTAATTAATCAAGCAGGTATCGTTAAATTATTCTTAAAAACTATGGCCTGTCGCTACTGCCACTGCCATGCTCTACCACAAATTCAACCACTTGTTTATTTGAAATTCTAGTATATAATTAAGTATAGAACGAAATCTCATTCTATGCTTGATAAGGACTTTACCATGCCATATCGGACACCTCAAAAAATACAGGAAATGAAAGATGCCAAGCGGCAACATATATTAGAAAGCGCTGCTAAAGTTTTTGCAGAAAAGGGATATTATCAAACGAAAGTAGCGGATATTCTCTGTCAAGCCAATATTTCCACCGGTTCCTTTTATTTTTATTTTAATAATAAAGAAGAGTTGTTTGAGAACCTCTATGATGAAATGATTCAAACTTATATAAGTGTTTTGCAAGAGGCCATCGACACCATGACCGGCAATGCGGACAGTATTGTAGAAAGTATAACTAAGGCGATTACTCTTTCTTTGCAGACATTTCAAACCAAAAAAGAGCTTGCCCGAATCATGCTGATCAGCTCGGTTGGATTAAGCGCCGAATTCGAAAAGAAAAGGACTGCCGACCACCAAAGAATCTCGCTGGCTTTTGAGGAAATCTTTCGGGGGTTACTTCAAAAAAACGTTATTAAAATACCTAATGCCAAAGTGGCGGCAGTTTTATTCACCGGGTCAATTTATTCTCTCATTACTCACTGGCTCCAAGAAAGTACAGCTGTTGATTTAGTTCAATTTAGCACCCCTTTGATTGTTTACAATCTGCAGGCACTTGGCATCCAATGTCACGGCCCGGATTTTAATGCAATTTATACAGCGAGCGAAATAACAAAGACTAACCATTTTCATAAAGAATCAATATAAAAAAAGGAGGGTATGCTAATGGTTAAAATACAATCGGAACAAATGCTTTATAATAGAATGCTGGTTACAGGGGCAATTAACTACCAAAAGCTAGGCTATTCCAATATTAAAATAAACAACGAAAAATACGCCAACGGTCTACCTAACAAAGTGTGCGGTTACGTTCCCGATTTATCTGCTGTTTTAGATGATGAAATCATCTTGTGTGAAGTGGTTACCAATGATTCCATCAATGAAATCGGGGTCTTCCAAAAGTGGAAAACATTAAGCCAATGCAGCAATAACTTTCATATGATTATCCCCGGGAAAGACTTCGAGATGATCAAAAATATGATGAAAAGCAACGGTGTCAATGTAAATAAATACTGGTTCAGTAAATGTTGCTAATACTACATTCAAAGCGATATTGAATGTTAGCATAAGCGCGAAACATTAATAACGGAGGATTATTTATGGGATATAATACCATCAGCGGCTTAAATATCGGTGATTTTACCACAAAGCTACCGATTATCCAAGGAGGAATGGGAGTTGGGGTTTCTTTATCCGGTTTGGCTTCTGCAGTAGCCAATGCCGGCGGCATCGGTGTAATTGCAACCGCCGGTAT
>DNPP01000495.1 GCA_003501365.1 Bacillota bacterium | reverse complement strand
ACCGGGTACCCAATAGCCAAAGTGGCCGCCAAGATCGCTATCGGTTTACACCTTGATGAGATTATCAATGCTGTAACCGGCAAGACGTATGCTTCTTTTGAACCGGCGTTGGATTACGTGGTTGTCAAAATGCCGCGCTGGCCTTTTGACAAATTTAATCTAGCCGATCGTACTTTGGGTACTCAGATGAAGGCTACCGGAGAAGTGATGTCCATCGACCGTTCGTTTGAAGCCGGACTCTTAAAGGCTATCCGGTCATTGGAAATCGGTCTTTACGGTCTGGGAATGCCCGGTGCTTCCGAATTGCCCAAGGAAGAATTGGAGAAGGCAATCGTGGCTGCGGATGACCGCCGTTTATTCTTTTTGGCTGAAGCCTTGCGTCGCGGATACAGTGTCGAGGATATTAACGCCCGGACCAAGGTGGATTTGTTTTTCTTGCGGAAACTGGCCAATATTGTGCGAATGGAACAACAACTGCAGACGCTGGGCTTTAAAGATGTCTCGATACTGACTGCAGCCAAGAAAATGGGTTTCTCCGACCGGGAGATCGCCAGGCTCACTTCTGCCAAAGAAGATGAGGTGCGCCAGTTACGTTATCAATATCATATCAAGCCTGTCTTCAAAATGGTGGACACTTGCGCAGCAGAGTTTGAAGCCGCTACGCCTTATTTTTATTCTTGTTACGAGCAGGAAAATGAAGCCTTGCCATCCAATAAGCGTAAAATTGCGGTAATTGGTTCCGGTCCGATCCGAATCGGTCAGGGTGTAGAGTTTGATTATTGTAGCGTTCATTCGGTCTTGGCCCTAAAAGCAGCCGGTATCGAGGCGATTATCATTAACAACAATCCGGAGACGGTCAGTACCGATTTTGATACCGGCGACCGGCTTTACTTTGAACCCCTTACCGTAGAGGATGTTTTGCATATATTGGAGTTGGAACAACCGGAAGGAGTCATTGTCCAGTTTGGCGGTCAGACAGCCATCAATTTAGCAGCTCATCTTCAGAAAGCCGGGATTAAAATTCTGGGTACTTCGGTAGACTCCATCGACTTGGCCGAAGACAGGAAACGTTTTGACCGTTTGTTATTGGACCTAAAAATTCCTAAACCGGCCGGACGTACGGTCACTTCAGTGGAAGAGGCGTTAGAAGTGGCGCGAGAGATTGATTTCCCGGTATTGGTACGCCCCTCTTATGTGTTGGGCGGCCGGGCCATGGAGATCGTTTACAATGAAACCGAGCTTAAAAACTATTTGACCTTTGCGGTGAAAGCCGCGCCGGAACATCCGGTGTTGGTCGACCGTTATGTAAGTGGCCGGGAATGTGAAGTCGATGCGATTTGCGATGGTAAGACCATTTTGATACCCGGGATCATGGAACATCTGGAACGGGCCGGAGTTCATTCCGGCGATTCAATCGCCTGTTATCCGCCGCAACATTTGACCATGGTTGAACAGGAAAAGATATTAAGCTATACGGTGAAGCTATCTCAGGCCCTCAAAGTCGTCGGTCTGATCAATATCCAATATGTCATGGACGATCATGAAGTTTATTGCATTGAAGTCAATCCGCGCTCCAGCCGGACGGTGCCGTTTATGAGCAAGATTACCGGCATTCCCATGGTGCAGGTGGCGACCAAGGCGATTTTAAACCAGGGTATTTATGAGCAGGGTTATGCCGGCGGGATGTGGCCGGAGACCAAGTTGGTGGCGGTTAAGGCTCCGGTATTCTCTTTTGCCAAACTCACCCAGGTTGATATTTCGCTCGGGCCGGAGATGAAATCCACCGGTGAAGTGATGGGTGTGGATCTCACTCATACCGGCGCCTTATACAAAGCCTTTATTGCGGCCGGGTTCAATATTCCCCGAGACGGCTCGATCTTGGCCACTCTCGCTGACCGGGATAAGGCCGAAGCCTTACCGTTGTTAAAGAAATTATCGGAGCGCGGCTTTACGATCTTCGCCACCATGGGCACCGCGGCCTACCTGCGGGTGAATGGAGTCCCGGTAACTAAATTAAACAAGATTGATGAAGAGTCGCCCAATATTATGGATGGCATCAAAAACGGCGAGATTCAATTATTAGTCAATACGATTACCCATGGTAAAGCACCGGAACGAGACGGTTTTAAGATCCGCCGGATGGCGGTGGAGCATAACATCCCTTGTCTGACTTCGCTGGATACTGTCAAGGCCTTTTTAATGGTGCTGCTGGCTCTCAGTGAAGGAAAGGAACCGAGTACGGTGATTCCGATTCAGGATTTCAAGACCATTCGGGTGGAACAGATCATTTAAGGAGAAACTGGATGTTTTACGGGAAAGTGCTGATTACTGAAAATCATAACTTGGCTCCCGGGTATTACCGGTTGACGCTGCTTGCCCCGGAGGTTGCCGTTTGTGCTAAACCGGGCCAATTTATTCAGATACGGGTAGCCGGTTCCGGCAGCAATGATCCTTTGCTGGCCCGGCCGATTAGTATTTTTCGCATTAATACAGCCGAAAATACAATCGCGCTCATTTATAAAGTGGTTGGCCGGGGGACCTCAATCCTGTCCGGTTTGAATCAGGGCACTGTGCTTGAGATAATGGGTCCGGTTGGGAATGGCTTCACAATTCCGCCGGATACCACAAAAATCGCTTTAATTGCCGGAGGGGTCGGGATGCCGCCCCTGTTTTGTTTTGCTGAAGAGTTAGTTCGTAGCCGGCTTGGTGAGCAAATTCACTTGTTTTACGGCGGCCGAAGCAAGTCCGATATATTGGAGTTGGATTTATGGAATCAGCTCGGAATAAAAGTAGTGACTGCCACCGAAGACGGAAGTATGGGGCAGCGGGGTTTGGTTACCGAGTT
>DNPP01000314.1:682-2977 GCA_003501365.1 Bacillota bacterium | reverse complement strand
TTTTAAAACTCATGCGGATCTTTCTCCAATGGAATCACATCTTCCGGAGTGATCAGTTTGGTTTTCAACCCTACGTTATCCGTTAACAATCCATTTTTGGGGTTCTGAGCATACGATTTCTGAATTAGATTACCATTACCCGTGCCCGGATGGGATTGATTGATATTTGCCGAATAATGTACTGGTCGCCCTGGAGTATCCATCGTAAAGTCATCCTTGACACCATTGACTAACTCCGAAAGCTCCCGCACAATTCGCCTCATACTTTCCGCTTGAGAGTTCAGCTCTTCGGAAGCCGATGCGCTTTCTTCTGCATTGGCTGCATTTTGTTGCGTAACTGTTTCCACTTGTATCATAGACTCGGTTATTTGCTCAATGCCTTGGGACTGTTCTTGGCTGGCGGCGGCGACTTCGTTCATCAACTCATTAACCATTTTCGCTTGGGAGCGGATATTGTTTAGCGCTTCATGCACCCGCTCCGCTACTGATACGCCCTTTCCCGATAAAGCAATATTACTTTCAATAATGATTGTAGTATCCTTCGCCGCCTGAGCGCTCCGCTGGGCTAGATTCCGGACTTCTTCAGCCACTACTGCAAATCCCATCCCCGCTTCACCCGCTCGGGCCGCCTCGATAGCGGCATTTAAAGCCAAAATATTCGTCTGAAATGCAATATCATCAATAACTTTAATGATTCTTCCTATCTGAGCGCTGGAGTCTTTAATTTCCTGAATCGAGTCCATCATTTCCTTCATCTCGGCATTTCCCTTATTGGCGGATTCCGTGGCTTGTCCGGACAGTTCCGCCGCCCGTTGGGTATTGACTGAACTTTGCTGAACCCTTGATGCTGTTTCCTGTAATGTAGATGAAGTTTCTTCGATAGCGGCAGCCTGTTCGGTGCTACCCTGGGATAATTGCTGCGCTGAGGCTGATAATTGTCCCGAAGCCGCAGCTACCTGTCCGGCACTTTCCCCAACCCGAGATGCGATCGAATTCATTGGCCCCGTAATGCTGCGAGTGATGTAAAAGGCCAACCCCATTCCCAAACTTAGGGCTATTATGACGATTACAGATAATAATCGGAAAGAATGGATATATGTTTGCTGGGCCAATGCAATACCCGCTTGGCTATTCTTCTCGCATATGTGTTCCAGTTCAGTAATTGCTGAAGTCCATTCCTTGACCTTTTGAATCGCCTCATTCTCATCAGCTAAATCTTCACCTTTACCGCTTTGTGCCGATTCGATCAGACGATTGATAAGTGGAATGGCGGCAACTGATGATTCCCTTAACTGAGCCAACATCGCGACCCCTTCTTTAGTGTAAAACGTCTTTTGGGCAACGGCAAAAGAATTATTGTATATATTTACGGCATCGTTCACGGCCTGTTTATTTTCATCAATATTGATTTTGGACTGAATCCCCCGCACACCACGGGAAATGTTCAAAACCGCCCTTTCCATGGTGGTACTCAAGACTAATTTGCGATCCATGTCATCAATAACCGCAATTTTCCCATCAATAAGATGCATATTGAAGAGCGCAAAAATTGCCATGATTACAATAAGGCCCATTAAACAACCAAATCCCAACATAATCCGCATGCCCAGTTTCATTTTTACTTTCATTGTTCGTTCCTCCTCTTAAATTTTCAATCACCTTTTCGGCTGTCACCGTAAATGATGGTGTTCCTAAGACCCAATTCCCGTACAGTCATATGAATGAATCATGAGCTTTCTCCGCATAATGCTTTCATCTTTCATGCCAAAATTCATCTCCTCTCTCTTCGGGATTTTTAAAATATTTGTATATTTTTAGGGCCATCCAAAGATTAGTCCGCCCTTCCATTTGGTCAAGGTCAACAAATAACATTTTTTTTATTTTTTTGATCCGATATTGCACTGTATGCACGTGCATATGCATCATTTTGGCCGTATTGATATAACTACAATTTTGCTCCAAAAACATATACAATGTCGCCTGTAAATCATTATGATGCTTTTTATCAAATTCAATCAGTTTTCCCATGACATCATGACAAAATTGCAAAGCCTCCGTATTAGTTGCAATATCTGTCGCTAGAAAACGAAAAAACCCCAAATCTCGATAGTCTACTATCTTGTCGGGGATGGCATATTTTTCAGCGATCCAAATCGCTTTTGAGGCTGCTTCATAACTGCTCCGAAGGCTTAAGAGACTGTTAGCGATTCTACCGATGCCAATCGCCATATCTGCCACATAATAAATGGGTTCAACCGCTTTGCGGATCCTTTGGCAGACCTTCCGGCCTTGCTC
>DNPP01000314.1:0-304 GCA_003501365.1 Bacillota bacterium | reverse complement strand
TGATCAATGATATGGGCCGCTATTTGATCCGTCACTTTGGTCCAGTGAAACTTACCGATTATGGCTAGAGTCGGTTTTTTATAATTAAAGCCCAAAATATGGGCGCATTGGCTAATCATTTGTACATTATCTTGTTTGTCGTCGAGCAGCAGGGAAAGAAATTCATTGCGGCATCTTTCTTCCGCTATAAAAGAAAATGTTTGCTTATAGAGTTCCATGGCAATTAAGGCGTTACTTTGATCCAAAATAGCGAAATCTGCTTCAGACAACTTTCTTTCAAGCTCCAAAACAGATAAATAGCCAT
>DNPP01000307.1 GCA_003501365.1 Bacillota bacterium | reverse complement strand
TGTTTCCCGATATTTCGGTTCAAAACAATATTGCGATATGTACGCTTTCTCAATTATGCACGGCCGGTTTCATTAATTTAAAGAAAAGAAAACGATTATCGAATGAATATATTGAGAAATTAGGTATTAAAACACCATCGGGTGAACAGCTAATAAAGAACCTTTCCGGAGGTAATCAACAAAAAGTAATTCTAGCGAGATGGTTGGCGACAAATCCAAAATTAATCATATTTGACGAGCCTACACGGGGTATCGATGTGGGGGCGAAAGCCGAAATTGAAAAATTGGTTTGTGAGTTTTCAGACAGGGGAATCAGTGTTATTTTTATTTCTTCGGAAATGTCGGAACTGGTAAGAAATTGTGACCGAATTATCGTTTTACGAGATGGAATGATTGTGGGAGAACTTAAAGGTGCTGAAATCTCGGAAAAAAATATTATGTGGATGATAGCCAATAAAAAATCAATTGATTCTTTAATGTAGGAGTACACTATGTCTAGTATCACAAAAAATTTCAGATTTGAAATAACAATCTTCAGAAAATATGTTTCTGTCCTAGCGCTGCTGGCCCTGATCATTTTCAACTGTTTGTTTACCCAAAATTTTGTGAGTTGGGTAACCTTTTCAAATCTTTTTATACAAGCGTCTAAGGTTGTGCTGCTGGGACTGGGTATGACTTTAATTATTGCCACAGGAGGGATCGATATTTCAGTTGGTTCCGCCATGGGGCTTAGTGCAACAATATCAGCAATTTTCCTGGTGAATGGAGAACCGGCCGGAATATTACTTTCGTTAATTGTTGTTGCGGCTTTTGGCGTTTTGTGCGGTACGTTGGTATCAAAATTCTCAATACTGCCACTAATCGCCACCCTGGCTTTGCGGTATATTCTACGTGGCCTTGCTCAAGGCTTAAGCGGGCGCGGAACTGTTACCTACAACTCCCCGGCTCTGACCCAGTTTTTCATTACGCCTATAGCGGGTCACTTTCCGATTCACTTTTTTATCCTGGTTATCGCTGTGATAATTATGTATCTGGTTGTAAACCGTATGAAATTTGGATTTCAAGTCGAAGCATACGGGAATAATCCTATAGCGGCTAAAATTGCTGGAATCAATACGACCAAAATCATTATATTATGCTATGCAGTTTCTGCAATATTTGCATGGGTAAGTGGAATGCTCGAAATGATAATGGTTTCAAGCGCCGATCCTTCTACGGTCGGTCTGGATATGGAAATAGACGCTATCGCGGCTGCGGTTATCGGTGGTACACCAATTACCGGCGGATACCCGAATATTATCGGTACCGTTTGCGGGGCATTGTTACTTCAGTTAATTACGATGATGTGCAATATGAATAATGTTCCATATTCGACAGCCCTAATGATTAAGGCGGGTATTATAGTGTTTGCATTATTCTTCCATGGTTTTCGTAAAAAATAATGTAATCCAAAGAAAGGTAGTAGGTAAGCATGAAAAAATTCAAGACTTTTATCTTGGATAATGTTACGTTAATTGGATTGCTCACCGTCATATTTATTGGCGCATTAATTAGTCCGACGTTTTTATCGCTTCAAAATACGAGCAATCTTCTCCGTTCGGCTAGTATTATGGGCCTTGTTTCCGTGGGGATGACGTTTGTAATCTTATGCGGTTCGATTGACTTAAGTGTTAGCTCAGTATTTTCGCTTAGTTGCTATTTCTTTATAGTGCTTTCGAGGTATTCTGTTATTTTAGCGATTTTGGTCCCGCTGGCTGTAGGAATTCTAGTTGGGCTGGCTAATGGTTTTTTGATTAATAAAATGTCGATCCCTGCATTTGTGGGAACATTGGCGACGATGTTGTTTGTGCGTGGGCTTGTTTTGGTGTTATGTAACAATGTTACGGTAAATGTGGGTTCATTGCCTCCGGTGTTGAATTATATAGGCCGTGGTGTGCTTTTACAGTATATTTCATTTCCGCTGATTCTGTTTATTCTCACTGTATTGATTGCCGCTTTTATATTAAAAAAGCGTTTCATTGGCAGAACAATGTATATAGTCGGTGGTAATGCTGAAGCAGCCAAAATGATGGGTGTAAGCGTACAAGGCACGTTATACACAGCGCACGCACTATCTGGATTAATGGCTGCAATGGCAGGCATCATATTTGCCTCACGGGTCGGTTCTTCTTATCCACTAGCCGGAAACGGATACGAACTCTATGCAATCGCCTCGGTGGTGATCGGTGGAGCCGCGTTGACAGGAGGTATCGGCAAAATGACCGGTACACTTTTCGGGAGTCTTATAATGGGTTCGTTTTCCAATATCTTTAAATTGCAAAGGTATATCGATCCTCAATGGGAATTTGTAATGATCGGAACGATATTACTTGCTGTAGTCATTATCCAGTCGTTTGCAACTATATACGGCTCGGCACGTCGAAAGAGTGCAAAAGTCTATGTTGAGCAAATGGGAAATTCATAAATTCATAAATTGACAATAACGATAAACAAAAGAGCCATCAAGATAGGAGAAAAGATCATGAAAGAAATAAAGTTTTCAATTAATAGTTGGATTTTTGGCAAGGCGCCAATTGAAGAAATTGCGTTGAAAGCGAAGCAAATAGGAGCCGAAGGACTGGAAATCAGCGGCGAACCGGATACCACGGATATAGTAAGGGTAAAAGAAGCGTTAAGAAAATATGATCTGACAGCCTTTTCAATTAGCGGAAATTTTTTAGAAGAAGAAAGGGCTTTTAATCATAATGATCCTAAGTATCGAAATTCGGCGATTGAATACGGTAAGAAATGTGTAGATATGGCAGTACAGCTTGGGGCAAAAAGGGTATTACTAGTTCCGAGCCAAGTCAATCGATTAAAATACTTTGTTTCAAAAGAGGAAGATTGGAAAAATGCTGTTCAAGCCGTTGGCGAAGTAGCCGACTATGCTAAAAAGCAGGGAAGTATTGTAATCATGTTGGAATGTGTAAATAAATACGAAGTAAGCATGGTTCGGACCCTGGAAGACGGTATACGAATGGCTGAAGATACCAAGCGGGACAATGTAAAAATTATCGGTGATACTTTCCACATGCAATTGGAAGAAGAAATTGGGATCCATAATGCAATTAGGCGGGCTGGGAAGGATTGGTTGGTTCATTTGCATTTGGGGGACAATACCCGAGAAGTTCCTGGGAAGGGAAGCATAAATTGGCGAGAGATCTTTTTGGCGTTAAATGATATTAACTATGAGGCAGCGGTTTCTTTTGAGCCACTTCCCCAAAAATTAACCCCGGAGGATATCTTCAATGGTGATTTGAATCAGGACGAATTGGTTAAAGATTTAGCCTTCTCTCTGAACTACATAAAATTAATTATGCAGTCTATAAGATAAGAGAGGTATAAATGAAATATTCAATTGGAATAGATTACGGTACGCAAAGTGCCAGGGCCGTATTGGTAGAAATAGGATCCGGCAAAGTTATGGCGAGTACCGAGCAATTTTATCCGCATGGGGTCATGGAAAATGAACTCCCATCTGGGAAAAAGCTTGGAGCGGATTGGGCAATTCAAGTTGGTTATGATTATTACATGATGTTAGTTGCAGCTGTTAAGGATTTGATCAAAGAGTCCCGGGTAGATCCTATATTAATCATTGGGATTGGAATTGATACCACTTCATGTACTATATTGCCGTTGGACGATCAATTTGAGCCTTTGAATGAACAAAATGCCTTTAAAGATAATCCTCATGCTTATGTTAAAATGTGGAAGCACCATGCGGCTCAAGGTCAAGCAAATCTGCTTACCAAAATGGCAGAAAAAGAAAACATGAGTTTTCTAAAAAGATATGGTGGCAAGATTAGTAGTGAATGGATGCTCCCTAAAATAATGCAAGTATTGGATGAGGCACCGGAAGTTTATGATGCGGCGGCACGTTTTATGGAAGTCGGCGATTGGCTGGTTTATAAATTAACGGACAATTTGGTTAAAAGCAATGTTATGACTGGATATAAAGCATTATGGAGCGTATCGGAAGGCTATCCGGACGCCGGTTTTTTTAGGTTGCTCCATCCGAAACTGAAAAATGTTATCACGGAGAAATTAGACATCCCCATTTTAAATGTCGGTAATAATGCCGGATGTTTGGTAGAGAAAGTTGCTAAGGAAATGGGACTGACGGAGCAAACAGCTGTTGCAGTTGCTCATACGGATGCCTGTGTAGTGCCGGCGGCTATAGGAATGAATAAAGCAGGACAAATGGTTATGAGTATCGGCACATCGACGTGTCATTTATTACTGGGGGATGAAGAAAAAATCGTACCCGGAATGTGCGGAGTGGTTCAAGACGGGACATTACCGGGATTTATTTCTTATGAAGCCGGGCAGGCATCGGTTGGAGATGTATTTCATTGGTTTGTCCAAACTTGTATCAATTCAGAGTTTCAAAAAGAGGCTTCGGATAAAGGAATTGATGTATATCAGTTTTTAGAGGAAAAGGCCCAACAACTAAAAGTAGGGCAAAACGGACTAATTGCCTTAGATTGGTTTAATGGAAACCGTACGGTTTTAGTTGATGCCGATTTATCAGGCATGATTTTGGGGTTAAATCTTCATACAACTCCAGAAGAAATATACAGGGCTTTAATTGAGGCGACGGCTTTTGGAACCAGAAAAATTATTAAAACATATGAGTCTTACGGTGTTCCAGTTAATGAGTTGTTTGCATGCGGCGGAATAGCAACAAAAAGTCCGTTGATTATGCAAATTTACGCTGATGTATGTAATAAGGACATTCATGTTAGTAATCTACCCCAAACATCGGCGTATGCATCGGCTATTTATGGCGCCACCGCCGCGGGCGTCTCGCGGGGCGGCTATGGAAAAGTCGCAGATGCAGCTGCAGTTATGGGAAATCATCAGAAAAAAACATATTCCCCGAACCCGGCAAATACCCGTATTTATGATACCTTATTTAGCATATATGAAGAAATGCATGATTTTATGGGTATCCAAAGTAATGCCATGAAAAAACTCAAGGAAATCAGAAATGAAGTAGGAGGAGGAACTTGATATGCAAAAACTTAAGGAACAGGTTTTAAGAGGTAATCTGGAATTGGTGGAATATGGGTTGGTATTATTAACCTGGGGAAATGTCAGCGCATACGACCGGGAAAAGGGAGTCGTCGCGATTAAGCCAAGTGGCGTACCATATGACAGGATGACGGTTGACGATATTGTAGTAGTTGATTTGGATGGAAAAATAGTTGAAGGAAAATTAAGACCATCAACGGATACTGCAACTCACCTGGAAATATATAAGGCTTTTCCTCAAATCGGTTCTGTAATTCATACTCATTCAAAGTGGGCTACCATTTGGGCTCAAATGCGAATGGATATGCCTTGTTTCGGGACAACCCATGCCGACTTTTTCTTTGGTAGCGTGCCTTGTACCAGGGAAATAAAAGATGAAGAAATTAGCCAAGATTATGAAAAAATAACCGGTC
>DNPP01000315.1:27880-28187 GCA_003501365.1 Bacillota bacterium | reverse complement strand
TTCCATTCCATCCGGGTACAGGCGTAAGCCAAAAGGAGTGAAACGAGCATCGATAAAAGCACCGAAACACCAACGATGATGCAACTATTGATGAAGTAATGAAAAATCTTGCCATCCACCCAGGCGCGCGCAAAATTATTCCATAGCGGCGGATTAGGGAGCTTCATAAACTCGGCGCCGAATAAATCGCCGCTTTTCACTAATGAATAGTCAAATAACCAAATGAGCGGGAAAAGTTGCCCGATAGCCAAGGCTATTAAAACGATATAGATTATTAATTTCTTTATTGTAAGTGGGCTTTTATTTT
>DNPP01000315.1:24836-27553 GCA_003501365.1 Bacillota bacterium | reverse complement strand
AATATTTGTTGCCATAATAGGTCCTCCAGTCCTTAATACAATTGGCATTAAAAAAACGCTAATATATGCAAATTTTGTATTATATACCAAGTTGAATTTGATTGATGCGTTCCTTTTTGTATGCACCTTGGTATTAAAATTCGCCTACGTCTTCCTTGGTAAAACGGTTCAGTAAGTAAGTCGCTAATATGCAGATGATTACAAACAAAACCGATATCGCATTTCCATATCCGTATTGACTGGACACAAATGCTTTTTGATACAAATAATTGGCCAAGAATTGCGTCACATCTCCCGGCCCACCCCCGGTCGATAAATAAACGGTTTCCATCTGCTTTAAGCAGTTAATCAAGGCATTAAGGATGATTACCTTAATAACCGGCATCATCAGCGGTAAAACGACTTTGGTATATAATTTAACTCCGCTGGCTCCATCAATCCTGGCAGCTTCTTGTAATTCCTTCGGTATGCCCACCAGACCGGAATAGTAGAAAAGTATTGCCCAACCAAAACCCTGCCATACTGCAATGAAAATTACCGATCCCAGTGCGGTATGAACATTGCTAAGCCAATCGGTCTTCAGAAAACCCAAGCCAATCAAAGATAGAAATTTATTTAAAAGACCGAACTGCGGACTGAAAATCTGGACCCATAGCCGGGTGGTGACAACGACGGAAATGACTGCGGGGATAAAATAGACCGTCCGGAAAAAGCGTTCTCCTTTTTTACAGGCGATAAGCATAACGCAAACGGCAAAAGCGATTGGGTTTTGAATGAATATAGTAACTAAGCTAAGTATTAACGCATTGAGTAACGAGACCCAAAATATAGGGTCTTTAAAAAGAACTGCTTTAAAATTGGCAATTCCGATAAAATTGGGCTTGCCGATGCCGCTCCAATCGGTCATCCCATAATACACACTCATCAAGATAGGCAAGAACATCGCGAACAATAAAAAAGCAACCCCCGGCAGAACCATCAGGAAAATGTCTTTTTTGTTGGAGAAAAATTTGTTCATCTTGATCACTCGCTAAAATATTTATTTGAGATGCTTCGTGAAAATAAGAATGTGAGCAGAAACTTAAGTCTGCCCACATTGTTTATTTATTTACTTGCTCTTGGATGCGGTTTCGGCTGCGGCATCCAATTCGGATAAGAATTGTTCCGGAGTTTTAATCCCGGCGGTTAATTCTTGAATCAGTTTGTTACCCGTGGTATTGAAATCGGCGGTGGAAAGATCGATATGAACAGTTCCACTGGTCGTTTTAGCACTACTCAAAATTGACATCAATTCTTTGGAAAGTTGATTATCCGAGGAACTGGTCATTATCTTTTGGGCTGGGATACAAACTTTATTTTCCCAGACTAATTTAGGGAACATTGTATAATACATCTTTAAGTAATCAAGGCATAATGACTTATATTTGGTGTGGGCGCTGATAACATAGTTTCCGCCACCCCATGCTTGCAGATCATCGATTGTGCCTTTGGGGCCGGCTGGGATCTTCATTACACCGACATTATTGCGGAAAGGCTCTGAAAATGAAGTGTCGGTGGAGAGTCCCTGTTCCCAAGAACCCATCAGATACATAGCGGCTTTTTCCTGACCAAAAAGATTACGGGAAGCGCCATAATCGGAAGTAAGCAGATCATCGGCGAACAGTTTGTTGTCAATAAGCTGTTTATACATTTTGGTCCCCGCCATAAAGAGTGGATTGGTAAATTTAAATTTGCGGGCCATCGTTTTGGGAATGAGGGTCGGATTGCCGGTCGTTCGGATGACCAGATTGTCCCACAGCAGATTAAGCGGCCAAGCGTCCTTACCATCGGTAACCATTGGGATTACATTGTTATCGCGGAAAACCTTGGCGGTGGCAATCAATTGATCAATGGTGGCGGGAACTTTTACACCATATTTATCAAAGAGAGCTTTATTGTAATAAATAACCAAGAAATCAACGGAAATCGGCAGACCGTATAATTTGCCATTGAAACGATTGGGATCAAGGGTCCCAGGAAGCCAACCCATGCCCGCAAACTGTTTCTCCGGGATCGGCAACAATAAGCCGGCATTGGCAAGGGCCCCGGTATATTGAGCGAAAGACCAGTATTTAAAGACATCCGGGAGTTGATTGGAAGCGGCATAAATCTTCACTTTTTGTTGCCATGCTTGGTCTTGATAAGATTCGGAAACGATTTTTACATTGGGGTGCGCTTTTTCAAAAGCGGTATTGATTTGTTCAATCACCGCACCCCATGTATGTTGGCGATCAGGATGAGGATCGCCCATCCGCAGGGTGATTTTGGGTTCCGCGCTGAAGGCACTCGCTAATAATACAGCGCATAAAAGGACTCCTACACAGAAAAAAACTAAAACTCGTTTCATTATTTACCCTCCTTTTAATTTTTGGAAGGACTGTCGGGAAACAGTCTTTTAATGATGTAATTGTTACATATCCGAAACCCAATTGTAAGGGGAAAAATTTCAGAAATAGTTTAAAATTTTCAGAGCTTATGGGGGCGCAGGTGTTTTCGCCGAAAAAGCGAAAATATGATCGGGGAGTGATAATCCTGGATAAAAAACTTTTAATTGTAACCAATGGACTTCAACGCTTGAGCCTAAAAGTAAAGATTCTTGTTTTTATGGCGCTGATTCTATTTCTGGCCATACTAACCGTAGGATTTTATTCTTATTCGATTGCAGTTGATCAGGTTGT
>DNPP01000315.1:22882-24451 GCA_003501365.1 Bacillota bacterium | reverse complement strand
TTGAAAATTCCGGATGTTCAAATATACCGCATGAAGTATTCTTCATGGGAGCCGTTTGTTTATTTAAACACAATCATGGCTGCTAAAAGCTTTATCTCCATGATAACCGTGTATGGCGTCAACGGATTGAATTACAGCGTGGGGACTGATTTTACAGGTAGTAGTGTGGTTTCTTTCGCCGAATTTCAACGAAACCCTCTCTTTAAAAGGGCTAAGATATTAAACGGCCAAATCGGAGTGGAGTATTACAATAATATCCCTCCGATAATCTATGATTCGCGAGTATCCCGGATTGTGCTTTACCGGGTGGTGAAAAATATAAACAATTTTGATACCATGGGGGTCTTGTTATTATGGCTCAATGAGAAAAATATCCGTTCGATGTACCGGATGAATGTTCCGGCAGGGGGCAGTATCTTTATTATTGACGGGCATGGGACCATTATCTCGGGTTCCGATTCCCCTTCTTCGTACCGGCAACTATTGACGCATTTTTCAGGGGGCAAGTTGCCAAGCGCCGCTTCGGCATCGCAAATCATCCAATTTAAGGGGCGCCGAATGATGCTAACCTATAGCACTTCCGCTGTAAGCGGATGGAAAATTGTCGCCTTGACTCCCACTGCGGTTTTGACTCATAATATTAATTCCATTGGGTTGGTTATTTTAATGGTTTGCCTAGGCTGTTATATTTTAATGCTGGTTTTTTCAAGTTATATCACGAGTATCATCACCAATCCGTTACAACAATTACTGGCATCCATTAAGAAAGTGCAGAAGGGCGATTTAACCCAACAGGTCAATTTCAGCAGCGAGGATGAGATCGGCCAATTGGGCCGGGGTTACAATGCCATGATTGTCGATATTAAAGATTTGATCGACCGGGTTTATAAATTACAGATCCGGGAGCGGGAAGCGGAACTCAATGCGTTACAAGCTCAGATTAATCCCCATTTTTTGTACAATACGCTGGATACGATATTTTGGAAGGCTGAAAAAAATCATCTGCCGGAGATCAGCGAAATGGTTTATGCTTTGTCCCGGATCTTCCGTTTAAGCCTTAACCGGGGTAATGAATTAACAACGGTAACTCAAGAAAAAGAGTTAATTGAGTATTATCTAGTCTTGCAACAGATCCGTTTTAAAGATAAGTTGACTTACGAAATTGATCTCGATGAAAAACTCTTGGAGTTAACCATGCCGAAATTGGTTTTGCAACCGTTTGTCGAGAATGCGATTATCCATGGCATCGAAGGTTTGGAAACACCCGGGCACATTCAAATTAGCGGAGATTTAACCGATGAGCGGATAAGCTTTAAGATTATGGATAACGGGATCGGTATGGACCAAGATAAAATCCACCGGATTTTGACCAAAGGAGATCCGGTTGAAAATAACCCGGTTACAGTCTCCGGCGGTTATGCAATCCGAAATGTACTGGAAAGACTGGAGCTATACTATGAATCAAATTACCAGTTGATTTTTGACAGTATCCCTGGAAAGGGCACTACAGTGATTATTGTAGTACCGAAATCCTGCAATTGGGAGAAACATCATGGTTGAGCGGAATTT
>DNPP01000315.1:19175-22551 GCA_003501365.1 Bacillota bacterium | reverse complement strand
ATCCCTTGGGGCGATTATGGAATTATTGTGGCCGGCCTTGCGACCAATGGACGTGAAGCACTGCAGATGATTGCGGATCTAAAACCGGATATGATGTTACTGGATATCCGGATGCCGGTGATGAATGGTCTGGAAGTTTTAGAGCAACTGCCGGAGGAGAACCATATTCCGAAGGTAGCCATCCTCAGCGGCTATGATGATTTTCGCTATTGTCAACAAGCCCTGCGGAGCGGAGTCTCGGATTACCTGTTAAAGCCGTGCCGCCCTCAAGATATCTTAGCCGTGATTCAAAAAATGCGGGAACAGATTCTGGCGGAAGAGATTGAGGTGAATCAATGGGAGTATTTGCAGGAGCAATTTCGCGAAAACCTGGATTTATTACGGGAGAAATTACTCATTTACTTGATTCAGCATGAAACCATTGATAATCAAACGGCTTTGGTTCGCTGGCGGTTGTATGAGGTGGAAGTTGCTGAAGAAGATATTGGAGTTGCCATTGTAAGAATCGATAACCTGAAAATGCTGGCCCGCACCTCCGGCAAAGAATTGGAACTGGTTAAGCTGGCAGTTCATAATTTAATTTTAGAATCCCTGGAAACAACGCCGGCTTTGAAAAATATGATCTGTGATTATAATGATGATTGGTTGATCTTGTGGAATTTGACAGCGGAGGATATAGAGAAATTTGTTTTAAGAATCGAACGGTTACGCCAAAGGGTGGCAAGCGGCTTAAAAGCCACTGTTACCATCGGACTGGGAGAGCCCGCTCGCGATCTGAGTTATTTGTATAGCTCGTTTAACTCAGCATTTTCTGCAGTGGAACAGGGCTTTTGGGAAGGACCGGACCGGATTATCCGTTACACCCAGATCGTGGATGACAGCTTCATCAGGAGTAATATCTCCATTCAAGAAGAGAGCGCGATCATTCAATGCATCCGGACCAGTGATGATCAGCGGATGGAACCGGCTCTGGACGATTTTTTCACTCAGTTAACCCGGCCCGGGATCAATTCCAAGGATGATGTGCAGCGAATGGTGACTGCCTTGATTTGCTCGGTATATCATGTCTGTGTTGAAAGAGGACTCAATACCGAAAGTGTTTTTGGACCCAATCTGGCGTTCCTGGATGAACTGTCCCGCATTGCAACTTTGGACGAATTGAAACAAAAAATCAAGGCTTGTCTGAATATGATTATTGAGCAGAACCCCTCCCATAAGAATCAATGGAAGGTAGTGAATAATGCTTTGCAATATATTGAAGAGAATTTTGCCGAAGATTTGAGTTTGGAAAGCGTGGCTCAAAAAGTCTTTGTTTCGTCCGGATATTTAAGCACCCTATTTAAACAGGTGTTGCAAAAGAACTTTGTCGACTGTTTCCATGAGATCCGGATCCAGAAAGCCAAAGAACGGTTACATGATTCTCACGCCAAAATCTATGAAATCGCCATTGAGGTAGGATACAAGGATGAAAAGTACTTTAGCCAGATCTTTAAAAGGATTACCGGAATGACCCCGAACCAGTATCGGGATACAGTGAGATAATTAGCTCAGCATGGATGTCTATCTTACCTGAAACTAGGGTTACTCTTCCACTGAAATAGCTGCTTTGAAATGCATCCGAGGGGAAGGACAATGCGCCAAGGAAAATGAAAGAACCTCCATTTTAGAAGATTACCGGCAGGAGTTGAACCGGCAGTGCGCGAAAATACAAATAATTAATTGAACATTATTTTTGTTTGCGCATTTTGGGGCGGAAAATTTGGAGGTTATCAGATGATTGATACGGTTCTTTTTGATTTGGATGGTACATTGTTACCACTAGACATGGACAAGTTTATCAAGATTTACTTTGAAGAGATGGGACGGAAGTTTTACGACCTAATCGAACCGAAAAAGTTGGCGAGCCATATTTGGGCGGCCACCGAAGTGATGGTAAAGAATATAGAGCCCCGTGCCAACGAAGAGGTTTTTATGGAAAAATTCGGGCAATTGATTGAGGGGAGCGATTTAAGAGTCTTTCAACAACGATTTGATGAGTATTACGATCAGGGATTTTTAAAGGTTCGGGAGGCGGTCGCGGAAAGCCCTGCGATGCAAAAGAGTGTCCGGGTATTGCGGGATAAAGGTTATCAACTGACCATTGCGACGAATCCCTTATTTCCCCGGAAGGCGATTTACCGCCGGATTGAGTGGGCCGGATTTAAGCCGTCCGACTTTTCCTATGTTTCCTACTATGAGCTAAACCATTATTGCAAGCCGCAGATCCAGTATTATCAGGAAGTATTGCAGGCAATTCATAAAACCCCGGAACAGTGCCTGATGGTCGGCAATGATGTACAAGAGGATTTAATCGCCGGGAAACTGGGCCTGGAGACTTATCTGATCACGGATTATTTAATCCACCGGACCGGCGAGCCGATACAAAGTACTTATCAGGGGACGTATCAAGATTTTTTGAAGTATGCGGAAGGACTTTAATTGAAAGGACTTGTGCCGGTCGAGGTTTTCTGGTTGGTTATGCCAAAGACTAAGGCGAGGGATTCAATCATTAGCATTGATCCGAATAGCTGATAACCAAGGCCGGAATGATTGGATTCACTTAGTTTGCCAATTAGAATCGGCCCAAAAAAGAAACCGATGCCCCAGAAAAGATAATAGGCGCCGGTAATGGTCCCTTTCAATGAGTTGGGCACGATTTCATTCAGATGAGCCATGGAGGATAGATAAAACACTCCCAAGCCGAGACCGCTGATTGTCAATACAATACTAATCCACGGTTGGCTTAAACCGGGAAATGTTGCGCAACCGATTGCGGCAATTATTAAACCAAAGGTCATAAAGAATTTCCGTCCAAACTTGTCGGAGAAGCCACCGGTGATTAATTGTGAAATACTAATGGCTACATAAAACAGGGTGAAAAACAGACTGACCCACAATTGATTAAAGCCTTTGAAACGGATTAGAAAAGCAGGAATCGTGGTTAGAAACATGCCATAACCGGCGCCGTATAAGGCGATACCGATCAAGGTGATCAGTGACCGGCCGGTGGTTAATAAACTTAGAATGCTGCGGAAGTGAAGGGTTGGCTGCTTAGACAATCCTTCACTTTTTATATTTTTAATTAAAAACAGTATCATTAAGGCCCCGCTTAGACAGGCGAGAGCATAGAAAATGAAGGGTTGATTTCCGGTTAATGTTTGCCCCAGCAAGATACCTAAGATCGGCCCCAGGGTTAACCCCACGTGGATTGAGGCATTATAAATGCCGATCACTTTGCCTTTGGACTCGGCATACTGGATGGATAATAAAGCCGGCGCCAAAGCCCAGACCGGCGCTTCCCCGGCTCCTTGTAATATTCTGCCGATGAAATACCAAT
>DNPP01000315.1:15184-18734 GCA_003501365.1 Bacillota bacterium | reverse complement strand
TAAGGGTGATGATCCGTTGGGGCAGCAGCGCCATGATCATACCCACACCGAGCATCATCATGAAAACAGCTACGTTGAGGCTGATGAAAGTTTTGTTGTTATTCATGACAACCTTTCTGATATTGCGTCATTCATACCAAACCGATTTCATGGGATGACTTTATATCGAGGATTATTTCAAGATCCTTTTTCTGCCATTCCAGTCTTTTTCCTGCTTTTACTTGTAAGATTACCTATTGATAATTTTAAATTATGGCTATGTTCGTAAGAATGGTTGATTGAGTATCTCCATTTCCATTCATCCATGGTTTCTATTATTGACCATGAAGAACCTGAAGAGCATGAAGTTATTGCCTCAAAGATTTTTTATTTCTTCAAGTCCTTCATGATCTTTAGTGCTTCGCAGGCATTTGGCTTAGTGCTGGTTGTTTTGGTGTACTTTCTTGACAGGATCTTCGTTTCTCCCGATGTCGGGAGAAAACTCGGCTCTTAGGAGCCGCAGGTTGAGGGTTAGAGCCTCATGATAATACACACTCAAATAGATTCTTTATTGCAAAAGCCGGTGCAACCTTTTCGTCTAAAAATTTGAAAAGATTGAAGAAAATAAGTTATAATAGAACCATAGTAATTCCTAAAGGGATTTTAAAAATGGACATCCGCAAGGACCTACCTATTAACCTAAAACCGGAAATTTTAACCGAATTTTGCCGGAAGAATCATATCAAAAAACTCTCTTTTTTCGGATCGATTTTACGGGATGACTTCGGTTCGGAAAGCGATGTCGATATTCTGGTTGATTTTCAGCCTGAACATATTCCCGAGCTTTTTGGTCTATCTGGTATTGAAGGGGAATTATCCGAGATACTTTCCAGAAAAGCCGACCTTCGTCCAATTGAAGACTTAAGCCCCTATTTCCGGCAGGAAGTCATTAATTCGGCAGAGGTTGGTTATGCGGAAGGATGATTTGACAAAAATTCGCCATATGCTTGATTCTGCTTGAAGTATGGATTTTTTTATTGATAAACTCAATTTTCAATCCTCTGCAAAGTTGAATTCCATAAAGTATTGCTGCACGCCAATATCCTCAAGTGGAAAACTCTATTAGTTTTGAATGCCCATATTAATCCCATGCGGAACAATGACCTTATGTTTACCGTCCGCCCTCATTCTATCTTTCTCCCCCGGGGAGAAACGAACTGTGGGGCGTTGCGGGTTTCTGATTGTTTTGAATTTAGGTACCTTTGACAAGACCTTCGTTTCTCCCAATGGTGGGAGAAAGCAAGTATGAGGGTTAGAACCAGAGAATGAAATCGAGGATTGGATGTCTCATGTCGTACGATACACCGCAGTATATAACAGATTTGGCCCGGAAGATGCGGAAAGAACCGACTCCGGAGGAAGCTGTATTGTGGGAAGCAGTTCGCAATAATAAATTGGGAGTAAAGTTTTGTAATCAGCATCCACTTGGACGCTATATTGCGGATTTATACTGTCATCAAAAAAAGTCGGTTATTGAAATTGATGGTAGCATTCATGATCTGCCTGATGTTATAGAATATGATAAGATACGGCAGCGAGAGATTGAAAGCAGAGGTTTAAAGATTCTCAGGGTTCGTAACGAAGAGATCCGGAAAAACCTTCAAGGCGTGATTGAAAAGATTACAAATGCAATGGAATGAAATGCTGGTCCGCCCTCAAAGATTCATCAGAAACCTAAACACCAACCAAAAATGGCATAGACTCCCGGCGATTACGAACAAGTGAAATATTTCATGAAAGCCGAACCATTTGGCATTTTTAAACGGCCATTTGAGGGCATAGATCACTGCACCCACACTATAAAAGAAGCCGCCTGCCGCCAGCCAAAGGACTCCTTGAAAGGGTACTTCCTGAACCAGTGGCCAGAAAGCCACCACCACCAGCCAACCCATGATCACATAAATTGAAGTCGAAAGCCAGCGGGGGGCCTTATAAAGGGTGTGAAAAGCGACTCCCAGCGCCGCACAACTCCAGATAACCCCGAAAAGGCTCCAACCCCAAGCTCCGCGTAAGGGCACCAGACAGATTGGGGTATAAGTGCCCGCTATCAAAATATAAATCATCATATGGTCGATGTTTTGTAAGATCTTTTGCCATTTTTCCGGTACCGGCAACATGTGATAAAAAGCACTGGCGGCATAGAGCAGGATCAAGCTGGCGCCGAAGATGCTGAAGGAGACGACATGCCACACAGTGCCGATTAAAACGGCATAATAGACCAGTAAAACCAGACCGGCAATGGATAAAAACATACCGAAGAGATGGGTTAGGCCACTAACCGGGTCGCGAAGTTTAAATTTCATTTTTCCTCCAATGCGTTAGTTGCAGCTATTCCATACGAATGTGAGCCAAAGACATGATTTTCATACTGTCGGAGAATGCCGCAGCGATACGTCACCTAAAGTCCAATTGTTTTCTATAGTCTTGAAACATAACGCTGCCTAAGATGCCCAATTTATTTTCATGCTCCATTTTATCATCTCTCTCAAAGTATAGCAGATAATGAATTGACATAATTAATGTTAGCTATCAAGTTTTTCGGTTTTTCCGTCGAAATCACTTAAGAATAAATCCGTTTTCTCCAATTGCCTTCTTTTTCCTGCCGAACGTCATAAATAAACCAGGCTTTTTAGGGATAATCATTGAATTTTGCTTTAGATAATCACTGGCAGCTCTTTTCAGGATTTGACCGCCTTTGGTTTGAGAAGAATTTTCTAGTAAAATAAAGATTCTTACGCAGAAATATATTAAAAGAGCCATAATATAGATACATTTCAAAGGAGAACCTTATGCCCGCCAACCAACATCCCGCTTACCCGGAAGAACTCGCCCATTTAAACTATACTTTAAATTATGTCGAAAAAAGTTTGGCAACTACCATCTCCAGGAAAAAACAGGTCGGCCGGGAGGTTGCCCAGCGGGACCCGCGTTATCTCGATCGAAACAGCCAGGAGTTTATTGACCTGATGGTCAATACCCAGCTCCTGAGCGGCGCTGATCTGAAACTGCGTAATCTGGAGACTGCCCGGCAGAAGCCTTACTTTGCCCGGATTGATTTTCATGAAGACGGCAAACCTGAAAAGGAACAGCTCTATATCGGCAAAATGTGTTTAACCCGGGACGAAGATCAACGATTGATCATTGTGGATTGGCGAGCGCCGATTGCCAATATGTATTATGAAAGCCGTTTGGGAGAGGCCGGTTATCAATGCCCCGACGGCGAAATTAAGGGGCAACTTTCACTCAAACGGCAGTTTTCAATTGACAAGGGTCAATTGGAAGAGATCTTTGATATCGACATCACCACCAATGATCAATTTCTGCAGTCTTATTTAGGGGCCAGTGCCGATAACCGGCTCAAGGATATTGTCTCGACCATTCAGGCGGAACAGAACCGGGTGATCCGGGCTGATATGAATAGGCCTTTGATCGTTCAAGGAGTGGCCGGCAGCGGAAAAACCACCATCGCTTTGCACCGGATCGCCTACTTAATTTATAATTACGGCCAGTC
>DNPP01000315.1:12866-14859 GCA_003501365.1 Bacillota bacterium | reverse complement strand
GAAGTCCTGCCGGAGTTGGGAGTCGAACGGGTCAAACAGACTACTTTTGAAGACTTTGCCCGGGAGGTCATTGCTGAGAAATATCAAGTGAAAGACCCCCATGAGAAACTGTTGCGATTTGTGGAGCAAAATCTTAAGGCAAAGCAGATTGCGGAGAACGAATTGATCAAACAGGCGGCTATGGTTAAGTCGGGACTGCTCTTCAAGGAGTTGCTCGATGTGTTTTTGGGTCAAGTAGAGGAAACTTTATTGCCGATAAGTGATTTTCACTTTGAAAATAAGGTGCTCTATAGTAATCAGGAGATCCGCAATTTGTTTTTTGAGGATTACCGTAGTTGGCCGATTTATAAAAGAACGGAACAGATTAAAAAGCATTTTCAAAGAAGACTCAAAGATTGGCAGGAGACGGCAATTCCCAAGCTTGACCTGGAAAGCCGCTTAATGATTGATCGGCTCAAAATGACCCAGGAGGATACCCCCCGGCGTCAGCAGGAGATCATCGCGATTATCGACCGCAAGAATGAGCGGGTCCAAATGCTTAAAAGTTTCCTGAAGGATGGGATTAAAAACTATCTCAAACAAATTACATTTCGGAGCGCGTTGCAGTGTTACCGGGATTTTCTAGCCAACCCGGCTTATTTTGAAACAGCGGCTGAGGGTAAACTCGCTCCGGAGTTGATACAATGGCTGAAGGAGACTACGTTGGATGATCTGGGGAAAGGCCAATTGGAGTTAGAAGACTTGGCGCCGGTATTATACATCAAATACCGGCTGGATGGTCTCAATGAACGGATCAGGGCTAAACATGTAGTGATCGATGAAGCTCAAGATTTTAATACGTTTCAGTTCTTTACCTTGCGGTGGATGATTAAAAATAGTTCTTTTACTATCCTGGGTGATTTGGCGCAAGGAATCCACTCGTACCGGGGAACGACTGATTGGGAGGAAGTCCGCCGGGAAGTATTTGGGGGCGAGGCCGATCTGCAGACGCTGGAACAAAGTTACCGGACTACGGTGGAGATCATGGAAACGGCTAACCTGGCCATCAGACATTGGCAGGCTCCGCATCTGACCCAAGCCAAGCCTGTGATGCGTCATGGTGAACCGGTGCAAATCATTCATAAAAAAAACCTAGCGGAGACGGTAGAGGATATTGCCGATACGATCGGAGTATTACGCAAAAAAGGGATTATTTCAATTGCCGTGGTGGGAAAAACAGCGGCCGAATGCCGATCAGTTATGGACTATTTAAAGAAAAACGGAGTCCAAGCGATTTTAATCAGCGGACGGGAGTCGGAATACCAGAACGGATTGGTGGTGGTTCCATCTTATCTGGTAAAAGGCTTGGAGTTCGATGCGGTATTTTTGGCAAACGCCGATAAGGATGCCTATCAGTCTATTGAGTTGGATATCAAGCTGTTGTATGTGGCCCTAACCCGGCCCTTGCATCAGTTATTCATTTATTATACCGGGGAGCTGACGCCGTTGTTGCAAAAAGAAGTATAGAAGTAGAAATAAAACCACATAAAAAAGAACACTGATTTTTCCAGTGTTCTTTTGTTTTATTATGTTAGATTTTTTATACTTACTTCGCTCCTGCCGCTTTGAGTAATTCAACGGCCCCTGTTGCATTACTCGCGGTAGCAATCGATAAAGCGGTTTCACCTTTGGAATTCTTTTGATTGACACTGGCTTTTTTAGCGATTAGTATTTTAACGACTTCGACACTATTTTTTTTCGCCGCCAGCATGAGAGGAGTCTGTTCGTTGCCGTCTTTGGCATTGAGGTTAGCCTTAGCATCGGCTAGTAATTGGACTATTTCGGCATAGCCTTTGTCGCTGGCGTTGATGAGCGCGGTATAACCATAAAAATCATCTTTCTCATTGACCTTGATTTTCTTTTGAGCCAGTAGCAGTTTGACCGCCTCTGTCTGACCATATTGGGCTGCATACATGAGAGGAGTCCAGAAGCCCATGGCTTTTTCACGGAAATT
>DNPP01000315.1:5099-12592 GCA_003501365.1 Bacillota bacterium | reverse complement strand
TTGTCATTTACTTTACCATTAATATCGATCCCTTTGGATATGAAAAGATCGATGATTTCATTTTTACCGTAACGGGCTGCCAGACAGAGGGCTTCAGCACATTGGGAAATGTTAATTCCTTTGGACAACAGGGCTTCGGCAACTTCCCGGTTACCATTTACAGCAGCCATATTGAGTGCAGCGGTATAATCTTCCGGATTAATATTTTTCTGCAAGAGGGCTTTAATGATTTCAGTATAATTTTTGGTAGCGGCAATCAATATCGGCGGTTCTCCCAAGGTCTGTTTACCATTAACATCGGCATTTTTGGCAAGCAGGATTTTAACGATCTCCGGCTGATTGGCTTGAACGGCAAACAGCAGGGCGGTTTCGCCTTTATTGCCTTTGGCATTTACATCAGCGCCTTTATCCAACAGTATTTTTACAATTGCCGGCGAACCGTTTTGAGCGGCTAACATCAGAGCAGTCTGACCGTTATTCTTTTTGGCGTTAACATCCGCTTTATTCTCAATCAGTAACGGAACAACCTCGGCAGCTCCGCTGGCGGCGGCTAAAATTAAAGGCGTTTGATTGCTCACATCTTTACTGTTAACATCGGCGCCTTTCGCCAGTAATAATTTGACTGTCTCTACCGAGTTCTTAACCGAAGCGAGGACCAGAGCCTGATTATAGTCATCAGCCGGGGCGCCTTTTTCCAATAGAATACCGACAATGGCAGCATTGCCGTTTTCAGCAGCGGTAAGTAGTGGGGTGGTTATGTCGCTAGCGCCTTTACGGACTTTGATATTTATCGCGGCGCCCTTATCGATCAAGGCATTTAAAATTTCGCTTGAACCATTACTGGCCGCGAACATTAAGGCAGTCCAGCCGGTTTTGATTTTGGCATTAACGTTTACTTGATGTTCCAACAAAAGATTAACGATTGCAGGGTCGCCTTTTTCTGCGGCATTAATCAAGGGGGTGCGACCGTCTTTGTCGCTGGCATTGACGTCGGCATTTTGAGCGAGTAGAGTTTCAACTTGTCCCATATCCCCGGTTTGACAACTGCTTAATAAGGCGGCATTTAGATCGCTTTCACTTGCAGCCCCTTGACTGATAGGGGTTGCGCTAGCTGAGGGGGCCGCTTCTTCCGCCATAATATTTACAGCGAAGATAACGGCTAAAAAAATCAACAATCCAAAAAAGACCCAGGTTTGTTTTCGCATCGACATTTACACTCCTTTGATAAACTTAACCTCAAAACAGGAAGATGATAAAAAATCCCCTAGAATATACTTTTATTATATTGCAATTTCCAACTAATTCAAATATTTATTTTAAATTTAGGCGCTGTTTTCAATAAGGATTGATCCTATAGGTTTATTTTTATTCTCGCGCAGAGACGCAGAGTTTAGGCAAATAAATGAGGAATTGTTTGAGATAAACTGGCTTGAGGTTGGGATATTTTAAAAATCATGGACTCATGCAAGGGGGCTAAGGCCGAAAGGCATAAATAAATAAGAATTCAGATTTCCTCTGCGTCTCAGCGCCTCTGCGCGAGAATTGTTTTTTGCATTTTTATTTATCAAATAAATATCTCAATCAACCATTCTTAAGAACATAGCTTAAATTTATACCAAATAGCTATTTTCACCAAGTTTTTGGTTTGGATTTTATATTCTGAAACGCTTAATGATTGAGGGCTTGAATCCGTTTTAAAAGAGTCGGATGGGAGTAATAATAGGCTTCGTACCATGGATGAGGATTGATATTATCCATTTCATTGCGGATTAATTTTTGAAACGATGACTGGAGAGGAGCGCCGGAACCCAATAACTGTTTGGAGTAATCATCGGCTTCGTACTCAAGCGTTCTGGAATATGAGGAAAACAACGGCTGGACAAAAAAGGTCAGCAGATCGAAAAAGAAAATATAAGCAGCAAAGAGCCCGCTATAAAGAATCTTAGTGATACCCATCGCTTGATATGGGAAGTCCGCCGCTAAAAAATAACTAACAAATAAAATGAACAGAAACAATTCGATAATCGTCAGACTCATTAATTTGAAGAGATGCCCTTTTTTACCGTGTCCGATTTCGTGGGCGGTCATGGCCAAGATTTCTTCGTCTGAATAGTGCTCCAATAAAGTATCAAAAAGAATGATGGTTTTGCTGCGGCCAATCCCGGTAATCAATGCATTGGCATGGGTCGATTTTTTACTTTCATCGGCTGAGAAAATTCCGCGAACTTTAAGTCCGGATCTTGAAAATAATTCGCTGATGTTGGCGGTCAAGGTTTCGTTGACCAGAGCTTTTAATTGATAAAAGATTGGCAACATCAAAATCGGCACTACGTACATTAATAAAACCACCAATAGCACTGTAGCGAGCCAGCCGATAAAAACATAACTCCAGTTGAAAATGAAATTTTCTCCCCAAAGGAGGAAGAACAAGCTTAAGATGACGGCTGATACCAACGAACCCACAAATATGCTTTTTAATTGGTCGCCCAGCCACAACTTTCGGGTGTATTTATTAAAGCCATAGCGGGCTTCAATCCGAAAATGGAAAAAGTAGTCAAAAGGGAGATCCAGTATCCAAGTGGTGATATGAATGGTAAAGAAAAAGAGCAACCCTTGGAATAGATAGGGCATGGGGAATGAAACAAACCAATTGGTATAGATTGAGTACAGGGGAGAAAAAAGAAAAAATAATAATAAGAGACTACTAAATAAAAAACGTCCGGAGTGAAAGATGATTTTGGCGATGTTATAGGAATTGATCCGATGCATTTGCTCGGTTGCGATGACGGTGGCTAATTCGGCGGGTATAATAGCGGCATGTTTTTTTAGATAGCAATAATTCATCAGATCCAGCCCTAATTTTATAAAAATTTTGATGGTAAAGAGCAATAAAAAAAATGTTTTAAATTGGACACCGTTCATCTTTGGGATTCGCTCCTTATTTTTATATTGTTTTTCATCGCTTATCATTTAACCGATTTTATGGTTCACCGATTGCTACATAATTCCTCTATAAAAAAATATATTTGGGTAAAAATAATTTAGAGGAGGTTTAAAATATGACTTATTTGGCGTTTTTTATTGTTCTGGTGATCAGCTTTTATTCAGTCCTATTTGCCTTTGAGGAGTTGGCGAAAAAAAATTACCACGGATTTTTCGCGGTACTTTTTTTGGTCATATCAATTTTAATTTTGCCGTTTTATCTTTTATTTTTAAAAAGTTAACTGCCTTTCCGGCAGCTTTGACATTTTCTTGTTCTATCGTAGCGAAGGCGGTTGGAACTGGACCCCAATTCGACGTATCGCCACTTTGACCTGGACCCTTATGTTGGCTTTTTTAAATTTATTCGGCCAATTATAGCGGTCCCATTCGGAACCTGTCAGGCAAGTATTTCGCACTTTAATTCCAAAGCCAAAGACATCGGCGTTGTATTGTTGAGCTTTGTGAATAGTCCTTACAATGCGTTTTTTGAGTTCCAATGCGATATGTTTTTCTAGCACGGATTCCTGGCGGGGATTTGTATAGTTGATGCCACTTTGTATACTTATCAAATCGGCTTCCATGGCTATTTTGACATTAAAATTATCGGTATTTCCACGCTTCCGGTATTTGATCCGGGGGGGGCGAGTAGCAAGCAGCCGATAAACCACTTGATTATTTTTTCTTACTGGATCATGGGTAGATAATAGCGCTTCCTTAAACTCATGGGTGAGTATCTGTAGTACTTGGGTTTCATAAATATCGAAATTGCCGATCATTTTGTCTTGCTTGAAAATGGCCGTTCCAATCATCCGAACATCTTTGGCTTCGGGTGCAGTTTGAGCAGCAGCTTTGGGCTTTTGTTGGGACTGCTCCCCTCTCCCGGAAGCGGCCTTTTTGGAATCAGCGCCTGATTTGGGATCGCCTCCTTCTGAGCCACCGGAGACTGGATATTCATCCGGATCATGACGGTGAAAAGGGGCGAGTATCGGGGCATAGTCTTCTTGGGCTAACGCTTCATAATGATCCAGGAATTCATTTAAGGACATCATAGGAAACATTGCAGAAAGCTTGGTGATGCGGGCTAAGTCAGTAAAGTACTCCGCCGGATTGCGTTCCAGTTTGGGTTTTACTTTCATGATATCCGCCGCTTTGCCCTGACAAACAAAGATCAATAATGTCCGGCGCATTTCACGATAGCGGACCAAAGAGTCAATCCATTTCCGCATTCCTTGGCGGGCGATATCTTCACCGATTAGCAGCGCCGAGTTTTGTAACAGGGTGACTTCACGATTAACCGTGGTGTTAATAAGGTTAAAACCCTCAAAAATCGTAGGGGCAGCAACGGATAGTACGAAGACACCGGTTTCAGTACCGCCACCGGAATCTCCGCTACCGCCCTTTAATTTGGGCGGGATTGCAATCATGGCGGTAATGGTAACTCCTTTGCCGCCGGGCCCGAGATCCAGCCCCAGAGATTGGACAAAGGCCAGATTCTCCAGTTCACGCCGGTCCCAACATCCACTCAAAGCGATTATCCATATTAGAATGATTATTAAAAGAAATTTCTTATTGAACATCGCACGCACTCGAATTCTTCTTTACTATTAATGAAATTAACCATAACAATAACGGGATCCCGAAAGTTATCAGCGGATAATAATTTCCCACAATAAAGTCATTCAGTTCAACTGCTTTAACCATCGATGCCGGGAGTAAACTTAGGGTAAAAATTAGAACGGCAATGGGAAAACTGAGCGGGCGATAATCTTGGATGCGAAAAGCCTGGGCAAAACTGGTGACTGCTCCATAGAACAATCCGCTTAATTGAATGGCGCCTGTAAAAAACCATAGAAACACAAACGCCGCCTCTACCCGTTGTAGAAATTCCTCCAAAACCACCAATCGCGCCAGTTGAAAGACTGGGAAGATTTGTTTGGCGGCAGCAATGTAGTTAAAAACCAGGATTACAATGACCACGATGGCGGCGTTAATGGCCATAGAAATGATTAGGCTGTAAACCCCCACACCCAATAATTTCTGTTTTTTAGTAATCAAAGGGGCAAGCAGGCCAAACAGGAGGATCTCCGCAAACAGGGAGATGTTTGGGAGGGAGGATTTGAGCAGGGATATTGGACCGGTTCCTAAAATAGGAAGCAGGTTTTGGGGATCAGCCCGTTTCAGACTAAAAAAAAGGATAATAATCAACCCCGCCAACAGATATGGACCGAAGAACCAGGCTACCCGCGATATCGTTTGAATACCCAATAAGCAACTATAGATGAGTAAAATTAAAAAGCCGACAGTAATCACACTGATGGGAGTTCGCGGCAAGATAGCCAGGATAAAACTTTCAACGAATTGTCGTAAAAATAATGAACTGATGGTCAGGAAAAACAGAAAAAAAATTAAGCCGATCAAGCTGCCAAAAATTGGGCCGCAGATTACCCGGGCTATTTCGATAATATTTTTACCCGGGAATTTTCGGATCAGCAGATAAATAAAGGCGAAGCCGATTAGGCTCAGAATCCCCGCCAGTATAACAATAAACCAGCCGGCTGCTTCCCCCAGTGTTACCATGTCACGGGGAAAAGATAAAAATATTTTTCCGGACATCATGATAATCAGTAAAGTTAATGCTTCGCGGTGTCCAATATTTTCTTTAGTATTCATTTTGGGAATCACCTTCTTGACCTGAATTGGGGTGGGGTCGATCCCAAGGGCGAGGGTTACTTTTTTGACGGATCAAATCTAATGGTCTTAAGAACCAAGGCCGGAAACGCTGTTCAAATGCTTGAGGGCGAATAATGCGGTCGCCGGATTTAGCGCGGTAGGGAGTTATCGGCGATAGAAACGGCACCCCAAAACTCATCAGGGTGGCGGTATGGAGAGCCATGATAAATATTCCCCAGGCAATTCCATAAAAGCCTAAAATACTACCCAGTAATGTAAAAGCAAATCGCAGCAAGCGAATGGTAAAAGAGGCGTTATAATTGGGAACTACAAAAGAGCCCAGAGCGGTAATAGCAACTACGATGATTAAGATCGGGCTGACAATTGACGCGGAAACGGCGGCTTGACCTAAGATCAAGGCTCCCACGATGCCGATAGTTGGTCCAATGACACCCGGAATGCGAATCCCGGCTTCACGAATTAATTCGAAAGAGAACTCCATGAATAGAATCTCCACAATAGCTGGAAAGGGAACTGTCTCGCGGGATGCCGTCATTGCCAACAGTAAATCGGTGGGGATCATCTCTTGATGATAGTTAACTACCGCGATGTAAAAGGCCGGTAAAAAAAGGGCTATGAAAATTGAGGCGGAACGGATTAAGCGCAAAAAATTACCGAAAGGCCACCGGATATAGTAATCTTCGGCGGCATGTAAAAAGATGGCAAAGGTTGTCGGTATTACTAAGGAGTAAGGGCTATTTTGCATTACTACTCCGACGTAGCCTTCCCGTATGTGAGCAGCCAGACGATCAGGCCGTTCAGTGGAAAGCATTTGCGGGATTAAGGAACGGGGATGGTCTTCCAATAATTCCTCCAAAGCGCCGGTCTCCGAGATATAATCGGTGGAGTTGGCAACGGTTTGAATCCGGTATCTAACTTCATCCAGTAATTTAGGGTTGACGATATCTTTGATGTACATGATGCCGACAATGGTGCGGCTACGACAGCCCACTCGAAAGATTTCCGTGATTAACTTGGGGTCTTTGAGATATCTCCGGACACTCGCTGTGTTAGTCCGGAATGTTTCGGTAAAGGATTCTTGGGGGCCGCGGACTACATGCTCGTTGGCGGGTTTTTCTACATTGCGGTGTTCCCACCCTTTGGTTTCAATAATTAAAGCTTTGGCAGAGTTCTCAACCAACAGGACACTGGAACCATCCAAAATTCCGTTAATTATATCATTGAGTTTGATGTTTTTCGTGATTTGGTTTTCAGGAATCAGTCGTTGATAAAGGATTTCAACCGGATCTTTGGTGGATAGCTCTTTTGGACTTAGTAACATTAAAGGTTGGAGAACGGCAAAGTTTTGGGTATTACGGTCAGTCATACCGTCTATATATATAAGTATAGCATCTAGATCTAAAACCGGTATTTTAAAATCCCGGATAATGACATCCATGTTGGTAGGGAGATCAAAAATCTCTTCCAACAGATGGCGATTGTCTTTTAAGCTTTTACATAATTCCCGTTCAGACTGGGATTCTTTAAACGGCGGGCGTTGGAAAGATGGGTTATCGATCGAGAACTGATCACTGTGAGTTCCAAATTTAAAAATCCTTTTTAATAAACTCCGGATATTCATTAATAACCTCCCATGTTGGCATTTGTCATTATTTACAGTTTGAATCTTTTATATTCAAGCAGTGCTTTTACAGAATGGTTATTAGCCTCAAGCCATAAGGAGGAACCATGAAAAAACTTAAAGGTCAAGCTTTGACAGTAGGAGCTAAAATAGCCGTTATAGCCCCGGCAAGTCCGGTGCAATCCGCTGAACAAATTGA
>DNPP01000315.1:0-4772 GCA_003501365.1 Bacillota bacterium | reverse complement strand
GCCGATGACAGGAGATTTGGCCGGAACCGATTATATCCGGCAGACAGACTTGGAACGATTTTGGCAAGATGAGACAATTCAAGCTATTTGGTGTTTAAGGGGCGGCTATGGCAGTTTAAGAATTTTACCGCATTTATGGTTTGGATTGATGGCGAAGCACCCCAAACTTTTGATTGGTTTTAGTGATATCACTGCTCTGGAACTCGGCATTTGGTCTCAGGTAAAGTTAATAACTTTTCATGGCCCGGTGTTGACCGCTATGAAAAGCGAATTTGCCCAAACTCAGGCATTTGCAACTTTGGATGGTGGGGGACAGGGACATTTAACCGGGCTGGAATGGCCGGGAGAAAGTATAACTAGATATACGCCGATTCGTGGTGGGAGAGCCCAAGGAATTATGTTGGGCGGTAATTTGACTACGTTAACCTCACTCCTAGGTACCCGATTTTTGCCGGATTTTGAAGGGGTAATTTTATTTTTGGAAGAAGTTGGTGAACCAGCGTATTGCATCGACCGAATGTTAACCCAGCTGGCGATCAGCGGGATTTTAAATATGGCGGCGGCGGTTTTGGTCGGTTGCTGTATTCCAACTTCCGGTGAAACGGAAGATGCTCTCATTGCAGTATTTCATGAAAGACTCAAAGCTTTGTCCTGTCCTTCAGGCTATGGCTTTCCCTGGGGCCACATCCCGGAACAATGGACCATTCCTCAGGGTGTATTGGCGGAGGTCGATACCGGAAAAGGCACTTTGGTTTGGTTGGAGAATCCGGTGAAATAGGGGAAGATATCCAAATCTTATTTTTTAGGTTAATTATTACTAACCATCGTTTTACAACACTAAAGAGGAATATCAGCTTTTTTCGCGAAATATTTTTGTTATTAAAAAGGGAATGAAATTTCTGGGGAATGAAATTCTAAGGAAATGAAATTCAGGGAACGAAATTCAAAAGGAACACGTTTTGCTCAAATGAAGGTAAAATGGAAGGAGTAGCTATATTGAAAAGAATAATTATTTCGCTTTTTGTTGCCATGCTGTTATTATTCGGGGTCACCTTATCCGTATCAGCCGAATCAGCGGAGAATACTAAAGGAGACGTTACCGTTTTAGCCGGTAATAACAGTCTGGTAAAGGGCAGTTATCAACTGACGAACCGTTTGACCTGGAATGCTGATCTCGGGCAGTTCAGCGACTTTATGAATGATCATTATTTTCCGGGGCAAGAGAATTATTTTGTCCGGACGGATCTGCATTATCAGGTTGGCGATTGCTTGGGGATTAAAATCGGCGGTCGGTATGATTCCGCAAACAAAGATACCACACCTTATGAAGGATTTGATTTTAGCCTGCCTTTCGGGTCCAATAATTTACGGTTTGGCGGATATTATAATCACGGCTATGAGGGTAAAGAATGGAATGATTATGAGGCGGCATGGCGGATTGAGATGTACCCGAACCAATATATTTACACCGGAGTCCGAGGAGATAGCGGTAATGGCTTTAAGAACTATGATTATAATGAAGATAATGACCCGTTATTTTTCATGCGGGGAGATTTCGGCTGGCAATGGGGGAAATTTAATCTGAAGTTCCGTCCATTGTTGTATGCGACGGGGCATATATTGACGGATACCGACTTTCGGTATAAATTGAATGATCGCACGGATATTGTCTTAAATGTTAACGATTATTACGATCAGGACCTTAAATACCGACTGGGGTTCGAGCATAAATTTTAATAGCTAATAGCTGCTGTTAGCTATTGGCTGATAGATGACAGCTGATAGGGGGCTAGGTGATGCGTCGTTTTACTACCCCGGTCATTATCCTTTCCTTGGTGATCATAGGAATTGCCGGATTTTTGATTGGACGTACCGGTTTGTTTCATCCGATGAGTAATAATGCCTCGACCAATAAAGGCAATCAAATAATTCAAGCCAATAGCGGCGGGCGTGAAGTGGTATTGTTTTTTTTGAAACCTGCTCCAGTGGATTTTTATTTGAAGCCGGTGCTTCAGAGGGTTAAGAATGAAGGCGACATCCATGTACAAGCTTTGGAAGCTTTATTCGCGGGGCCGCCCGAGCAATCCAAACTATTGGCTATCTTTCCAAAAGACACCAAGGTACTTGGGCTCGACATTAAACATGGCGTCGCTTATGTCAATCTCAATCAAAAAGCAACGCAGCTTAACGTAGGTTCTTCCGGTGAAGAGCTTGCGGTTGCTTCGATTGTAAATACTCTGACCAAGTTTCCCGATGTGTTTCAGGTCAAAATTGTAATCGAAGGCAAAGAAACAGAGTCCTTAGCCGGTCATGTGGATATTTCCGGCCCTTTGCGCTACAATGATCAGGTGATCGATCCGGAACTGTTATAGTTTTTAAGCTTTACTTATATAAGGAAATCCAAAAGGCCCTTAGCGAGCTTAAGCTCCGCTGGGGGCTTTTTTCGTTTTAATATGAATCAAGCAAGTAACTTTCAATACCATAAATAAATAAAAAACTTGCCGGATCGATGTTTAGTGAATCGATGGTAAAGGCTAATAACTGGTCCGGACATTTGAGATAATAAAGATTCAAAGGTTTAGCGGGAGTGAGTGAGTGAGGAAGGAAGACAAAGATGAATACGGAACTGCCGGAGAACGATCGGGTGGACGCTTTCTTTACCAGCCTTGACCGGTCGTTATTTCTAAATGATGACTATAAAGAGCTGGCTTTACGGGATAGGCCGCTCCCCATCGGTCAAGGGCAAACTATTTCTCAACCGAGCCTGGTGTGTCAGATGACTAAGCAGCTCCAAATAAACCGAGAATCCAAGGTATTGGAAATCGGTACCGGTTCGGGGTATCAAACTGCATTCCTGGCCGAATTGGCCGCTACCGTATATACGGTGGAGCGGATTGCGGATTTATCAATCCAGGCTCAGGACAGACTGGCTAAACTTGGCTATAGTAATGTATATTTTAAAATTGGAGACGGTAGTGAAGGATGGAGCGAATTTGCGCCCTATGACCGGATCATGGTCACTGCCGGGGCCCAAAGTCTGCCGGGGCCTTTAGTGGAACAATTAAAACCCGGCGGCCGAATGTTGATTCCCGTTGGTGAGCCGGCTCGTCAAGAGTTGCTATTGGTTCAAAAGGATGGGGAGGGGGTCGTATCGGTGGAAGCGTTGGATAGGGTGATTTTTGTGGAGTTGAAAGGAGAGTATGGCTGGCAAAATTCATCGAAATAAATTATGCCTGAAACTTCAACAGGTTTACGGCGGCTTTTTATGTTTTACCAATGTGTAAATCCGAGTATTAAATCTCCTCACCGCTCATAAGCATGATGGTAAGGTGAGGGGTAGTCAATGAAAGTACTATTTTTTTCAAAAAAGCATCTGATCGGAGTATTGGCAGTGATCGGATTGTTGCTGGTATTTATGACGCTGAATCATTCCGATCATTCGGTAAACACCAAAGCGTATCGCGTGCGGGAATATTTTCCTCCTTTAATCTATCTGCCGGGTTATCAACAAGGTCCGCGGATTTATGCCAGCACCGGTGTGCTGATCGAGGCCAGGAGCGGAGCGGTTTTATTTGCCAAGAACCCTGATTTGCGAAGAGCTCCGGCCAGCACTACCAAGATGATGACGGCAATCGTGGCATTAGAAAAAGGAGATTTAAAAAAGATAATTAAAATAAGCCCGTTGGCGGCAGGCACGCCCGGTTCCTCCATCTGGTTACGGGCGGGTGACAAACTGGTTTTAAAGGAACTGCTGGAAGGGATGATGTTACAATCGGGCAACGATGGCAGTATGGCGGTAGCGGAAGGAGTAGCCGGGACTGTCCCGGATTTCGTTGCGTTAATGAATTTAAAGGCCAAAGAGATTGGAGCCTTGAATACAAATTTCCGCAATCCCCATGGGCTGAGAGCGCCTTCACACTATACCACTGCAATTGATCTGGCCCTAATTGCCCGCTATGGACTTGCGCATCCGGGATTTTCCAATTTAGTGAAACGCAAAACCGCTATTGTCCGTTGGGAAGATAAACCCCAGCAGATTCAAGTGAAAAATACCAACCGTTTATTGTGGTATCTGGAAGGGGCGGATGGAGTTAAGACCGGAACGACTAATGAAGCAGGTTATTGCTTGGTTGCGTCCGCAACCCGGTCGGGTCGCCAATTGATTGCAGTGGTGCTTAATTCCGGAGATCGCTGGGGTGACTGCGGCAGATTGTTGGAGTATGGCTTCAAGGAATTTATCGCCCGGAAAATTGCCGATCGTCATCATGCAGTCGCCAGATTGGCCGTAAATAACGGAAACATTGCTTGGGTCAAACTTTATCCTCGGGTCGACCTATATGCGGTTGTTAAAAAAGACAGCGCCCAATTGATCCAAACTCAGCAAAAAATATTTAGCGGGCGGGTGTCGGCCCCATTACGTCCGGGCCAAGTTTGGGGAAAGATCGGTTATCGTTATGGCGATCAAATTGTTGAAGGGGTCGACTTGATTAATTTACAGCCTATACCCAAAAAGCGGCCCTGGTGGGCCTGGTGAAGCTCCCTGAGGATAAAAAGGGAGATTGGCCACAGGCCATACCGGCAATTGCCGCCACTTTTATCGGGACTGTGGTGGGGGCAGGCTTTGCATCCGGTCAGGAAATATATCAATTTTTTGGTATTTATGGACTATATGGCTTCCTGGGTATTGCCCTTGCCGTGCTCATGATGGGATGGGCCGGAAATAAGGTATTTAAGATTGCTTGCGTAATCAGACCCCAGTCTTATCATGAATT
>DNPP01000450.1 GCA_003501365.1 Bacillota bacterium | reverse complement strand
TCCAATCCATGTATTGAATAATATATCCTCCCAACGTAGGACCGATAGCCGGAGCGGCCATGGCTGCGACACCATAAAATCCGACAGCAGTGCCGCGTTCTTCCGGGGAAAACAGTTGCATGACTATGGTCATACCCACAGGCATGATCATGCCTCCGCCCAAAGCCTGAATAATCCGGAAAACAATCATGGCCGTATTGCTCCAGGCAATGCCGCATAATAATGAGCCCCCGGTAAAAATAACCAAAGCGGCTAAAAAAAGTTTTTTATATCCCAAAAGGTCGCCGATATAGCCCGTGATAGGCACAATCGCGCCCAAAGTAAGCGTGTAGGCGGTTAATATCCATTTGACATCATCCAGCGATACGCCGAAAACCGCCATCATTTTGGAAATGGCTATATTAACGATACTGGTATCAAGCGTAGACATAAAGGTGCCGATAAAAACCACCGACAACGCCAGCCATTTGGAGGAATCATTCTTCGTGGTATCTTGCATCTGGATACCTCCTGTCATCGAACATGGATTCTGACAATTGCATTGGTGCCGGGCAATAATTTGACGTTCGTGCGGGCAAACCTGATCTTGACCGGTATTCTTTGCACTACCTTGGTGAAAGTGCTGCCGGTGGATGTAGGAAGCAATGAAAACGTGGAGTTGGAAGCCTCTCCAACCGATCTTACTTTTCCAGTGAACTTGATACCGGGAAATTGATCAACAGTAAATTCCGCCGTTTGACCCGGTTTTACCCTTCCTAGCGAGGTTTCTTCGATATCGGCACTGACATACATTTGATCCGGATCGACCATCACCGCCAGCGTCTGCCCCATCGATTCGATTTCTCCAATATTGGCCGCCTTTTTTATGATAATACCGTTAATGGGAGCTCTGATAACCGATTGGTCGATTGCGTTGTCGGGAAGATTGATTGTCTCTTGACGGCCGATGATTTGATCTTGTAAAACCGCATCTCCTTCTTCCACGGTAAATTCCAGCAGTTTACCCGTAACCTGAGGGCATATCTTGACAAGATCTCCCGTAATCCTGGCATCATCGGTGGTAACGTAAAATGCATTGTTATACCAGTAATAAAAACCGATCGCTCCCAATGCGGCGATCATCCCCGCCAATACCATCAATATTAACGACTTTCGTTTTTCCATTCCGCTCCACCCGCCCTTAATTTTAGAAGTGGCTAAGCCCCTATTTCGCCGCTTATAGACCGATTTCCGCAAACATTCCCGCCCGTAACGCCGTAGATGGCTTACTAAATTTTACTTTGACCAGTATATTTTTGCTTTTAGAATCGATGACCGAGTTTATCACCGTTATCTCACCGTCGAACTGCTGCTCCGGAATTTCCGACACTTTAACGACAACTTGCTGCCCGACTTTTACCTTGTTAATCAGTCTGGCAGGCAGGTAAGCGTTCACGATTATATCGGCGGGATTGACCACGGATGATAAAGGAACGCCGGCTACCGCCAATTCTCCGCTTTGAATATTTTTGGCGCTAATGATTCCGGAAATGGGTGCCACAATTGTTCCTTTATCAAGCTGAGCCCGGGCAAATTCCAATGCTGCCTGGGCCGACTTAAATGAACCCTCCGCAGCGGCAAAAGTCGTTTGGTATTGTTCAAACAATGATTTGGAAATCAGGCCGCTATTATAGAGCCGATAATTCCGTTCATAATTGCTCTTGGCATTCTGGTAACCGGTAGCGGCTCCATCCAAAACTGCCTTGGCTTGCGCTGCTTGCGCTGCGAGATCATTGGAATCCAGACTCATGATCACCTCCCCCTTCTTCACGACAGACCCGACATCGACATTGATGGCCGCAACTCTGGCGGTAATTCTCGATGATATATCGGCTTTTACGTCGGCGTCAATTTTACCCGCCATCAGATAGACCATGCTTTTATTCTTAGTGTTGGTTGTTCGCAAGGCGCTTGAAAGGGTATGCCTGGCCGTACCCTTCTTATCAAAACCGCAACCGCCCAAAACAAATCCCAAAAGCGCCAGCATAAACAGTAAAAAAATTGCTTTACGCATATTCCATTACTCCTTTCGATATCCATCATCCGTAATACAATCGATCCATCCAATGGTTTATTCTTTATCAATATTGAACAATCGTTCAAAAATGTTCAAAAAAAATTACTCTAAAAACACATTAATTCCATAGCAATACTGCTTAGCCAGTAGTTCCAGCATTTGTTCCGCCCATTTCCTACCCCTATAATGGCGGATAATTTCACAGATGCCTTCTAAAAGACTACTTGCCCAAATGTGAAACAACAAGCTGTCATATTGAGTTTCCCGATCTGCAAGAACAGCCTTGATATGCAATTCCATCCGCCGAATGATATTGCCCTTAAAGTCTTGATAGCGGGTACCAAAGCTTTTATCCATTAAGACCACCAGCGATTTGGGATTATCCAGCGAATGAAAAATAGAATCAGTCACAATTCGCCGCAAATTATTAAAAGGATCCGCATTACGCTTTTCTTCAACTCGCGATTCCTCAGTTCTCATCAAATAGTCCATATTGGTTGCAATGGGTTCCACGATCGCATTGAAAAGATCTTCTTTGTTTTCATAATAGGAATACACCAGGCCGATGGGGACTTCCGCCCTGCCGGCAATATCACGAATGGTGGCGGTTTTATAATCTTTATCGTAAAATTCTTCCACCGCAGCATCAAAAATTCTTTGTTTGACATCCTCTTTCAATACTTGGACCATTTTTTCTCCTTCAATATTGAACTTACGTTCAATATATCACCATTTCATGAGTCCGTCAATCCCTTTTGTTCTGATCATTCATCAATTTCCGATTGAGTTATTCAAGCCGAATCGCCAAAGCTCTAAATTCAATGCAATATCTGTTCCATGATTTTCACTGCGTTGCCGACGCCGTCTTCCAGTTGTAATTTACGGCCCAGTTCCCTTGCTTCGCGAATGATGGCCGGATTTCCAACCGCCTGCGAAATAGCAGCAGCGAGATTCCGGGCATTCAGTTTTTTGCGGGAAATCGGTTCCGGCCCGACACCCAATTGATAGACCCGATTACCCCAATAAGGCTGATCACCGCCAAACGGGACTACAACAGCTGGAAGTCCGGCGCGTAAACCGGCCGCCGTGGTTCCCGCTCCTCCGTGGTGGATTACCGCGGCTACCCTGGAAAAAAGCCATTCATGCGGTGCAAACCCGGTTAAATAAATATCCTCCGGTAAAAGTCGGCCTGCAAGGTTACCCCAACCGATTGAAAGGACGGCCCGTTGTTTTGTAATTCGCAGACTCGCAATTACGATGTCCAGCAATTGTTCAAAAGATCCCCCAACCATACTGCCGAATCCAACGTAAATAGGTTTGCTCCCGGCGCTCAAAAAATCAATCAACTTTTGATCGGGTTGCCAGTTTGTCCGGGATTCGCGAAACCAATAACCGCAAATATACCTGTTTTCATCCCAATCGGCCGGTTTAGGCGCAACAAGCGAACTAAACGGATACAAAGTGGGTACCGGATGTCCATGCAAATAACGATAGGGGAAACAAAAAGGCGGTATTTTCCCAAGTCCCATGGTTGTTCTCCATTTATTAAGCAGCTTTCGGGTGACATGACTCCAAAGTAAATCGCCGCCCCAGAATGTCAGTTTATTGTAAGCCGCTCCCAACGGCAATTCAGGCGCAGTCATAGCCGGAAATTCCCCCGTAGGGTCAGCCGGAAAAAACAAGACTCGAAAACAAGGAAGACCCATTTTATCGGCAACATGCCAGGCCACACTGCCCAGTAAGGAGTATAGCAGCACATCTGCGCCATTACAAGCCGCTTGGATATCCGCCAGAAATTGCTCCTTAATCGGATCCAAAAGTTTCTCAAGATTTCGAAAATATTGGAACGGGGATACTTGTTCGCCGATGAGCAAACGGATGACTTCGACGGCGTCTCCTGCTAACGGGGCATATTCAAAGCCCTCTGCTTTTATGTAAGGCTCAAATTGCCGAAATGCGGCAATTCGGACTCCATGTCCATCCCTTTGCAATCGTCTGCCCAGAGCTATGAATGGTTCAATGTCTCCCTGGGAACCGATAGTAATGATACTAAAATTCATGCTAAAACCCTCCATAAAATTTTAGTTCATAAAAAGCGCAAATTACAAAGCTTGGGTTATAAGGATTGAGTCTGTTCTTTGCGCAACGCTTTTGAGTATGACATACTAAGCCAGCCTTTATCCTTCCAATACTGCAATTCAAAATCCGTATGGTGATGCTTTTTCATCATCC
>DNPP01000038.1:2093-4999 GCA_003501365.1 Bacillota bacterium | reverse complement strand
GGCAAGTGCTTCAAAAGCCTTTATCGATCTATGATGCCCCATCCGCCATCATCAAGAAATTACGTTCCCATTTAATGATATTGTACACGGTGATCGTGATCGCCCCGATGTTGGGCTTGCTCGGTACGGTTGTTGGTTTGATGAAATGCTTTCACCTGCTTGGGACCACGGCTACCACCACTTTTGATCCCAAGGTATTGAGCCTGGGAATTAGCGAAGCATTGCTAACGACGGCCGCCGGTTTGATTATTACAGTGATTGCTACCATATTTTATAATTATTTCAATACGCGCCTCGATAGTTATATATTGGATTATAACAGCTCCCTTCACGATGACAACTTGGAAGGAAAAGAACCATGAAAAAAGTTCCCATCCTTTTAAAGCCACTTCCGGAACCCCGTTTGGAAATATTGAACTTGATCGATATTTTGATTACTTTGGTAGCATTTTTTATGCTGACTTCAACATTTGTGGTGGAACAATCCCACCGGAATATCGGTATCAATTTACCGCAAGTTCGGCATTCCGGAAAAACGGACAAGGTTGACAGGCAGTTGGTGGTGGAGTTGAATAAAAATCATCAACTGTTTTATCGGGGAGAGCCCATGGATCAATCCCAATTGAAAGAATTATTTCAAAAACAGCCGGGAGATACGGTTTTAACTATCAAGGCCGATAAAGATTGCCGTTATTCCTGGGTGGTTGACTTTTTGGATTTGGCGGCAGGGTGTAAATTGACCAAGATTGCCTTGGAAGTCAGAAAGTAAGCTTTGAAGAGGTGAAAAAAGATTGAAACGAAAACAAAGAATTTTAGGAATCCTTATCTTGGTTTGTATCTTGGGAGTGACATGGCCAATAAGGGTTTCTCCTGCCTCTCCGAAGATACTCGGTTTACAATATACCCGAAAATTTAAAATTGAAGACGTTGGCCTTCGCAGCAAGAAAATAACCGACGGGGAAGGAAATCAATTGTTGCTGGTCCCCCGCGGCATGAAAACCCCTAAGGAGTTTCACAATCTTCCGGTTATTCGCATCCCGGTTCAACGGGCTTTGTTTGCTTCGATGACCCAGGTCTGCTTGCTGCGGCCTTTTCATAATCAGGAAATGTGGGCCAGTGTGGTTGGGGTTACCAGTCCCGCGGAGGAGTGGTATATCCCGGAAATTCGCAGTGGGCTGCAAAATGGCTCGATCCAATATATTGGAGACGGTTACGAACCGGATTTTGAGACGATTCAGGCATTACAACCGGATATTGTTTTTAGCTACGGCGGTCCCAACGGCCAATTCAAATTGATGAGAAAACTATCCGAGTTGAAGATTCCCTATGCGGTTGATAATGAATATTTGGAAACCGATCCCTTAGGGCAGCTGGAATGGATAAGATTTATCGCCGCTTTTTATGATCAGGAGCAGGCGGCCGAAGCATATTTTAGGCAAAGCCAAACGCGAATCTTTGATACAGCCCGAAAGCTACAGGGAAGGAAAAGGCCCAAAATTGCCTGGGGGATGATTTATAATGGAAAAGTCTATGTTGCGGCCGGGAATTCATACGTTGCCAAGATGATCAACTTAGCCGGAGGAGATTATCTCTTTAAACAATTGGTCAGGGATAATACGGCCCTTAATATTGAAACCTTTTATGCGCAAAGCAAAGACGCGGACATTTTGATTAATAGCGCCTATGCACCCGCGGTCCCTTCCATTAAAGCAATGTTGAGCCAAGCTCCCATTTTAGAGGACTTAAAAGCGGTTCGCCGGGGACAGGTCTGGTCGATGCAGCCGTGGTATAATCAAAGGGTAGATCAAAATGATCAAATTTTGTTGGATTTAGGTTCGATATTTCATCCCGAAGTGATCAAAGACAGGCGGATTGAAAACTTCTTAAAGCTTCCGCCCCGATAGGGATGATATTAGAAAGCCGTGAGAATGACGGTTTGAGGGGCTGTGTTTCAATGAACCATAAATATCGTTTGACGGTTATTTTCCCAATCCTATTATTAACAGCCGTTTTGGTTATGCTGATTGCCAATATCGCCATGGGGCCGATTAATATTTCGGTACCTAAAATCTGGGACTCAATTTTTGGTATCCACCGGCAGGATGACATTTATACTAATATTATTTGGAAGATCCGGATGCCCCGGGCGCTGGCGGCAGCTTTCGGGGGAGCGGCTCTTTCATTGTCAGGCCTTTTGTTACAAGTCCTTTTTCGGAATCCGCTGGCCGATCCTTTTATTCTGGGGATTACCCCCGGATCGAGTTTGGTGGTGGGAATCGTAGTTTTTCTAGGAGCCTCCATCGGCTTAAACGTCATTCATCCATTTTTATTGGCCCTTGCTGCCTTTATCGGGGCTATGATTGTGATGATCATTGTATTGGCAACGGCCAGAAAAATAAAAAATATTGTGACTTTGTTGATAGTCGGAATGATGGTGGGCTATTTATGTAATGCCCTTACCAATTTGATGATCTCATTCGCCCAAAAGGAACAATTGCACTTATTTACAATCTGGGGTTTAGGAAGTTTTTCGGGTTTTTCTTGGCCGGAAACATTGATTTTGGCTAGTGTAACTATCATATTAACAGGTGGCGCGATGGCGATTTGTAAGCCCCTTAATGCATTGATATTAGGAGAAGATTATGCACGGAGCATGGGAGTTCCTATTAAAAAGCTGCGAATATTCATTGTTATCATTTCTTGTTTCTTAAGTGGTACGATGACTGCTTTTGCCGGTCCGGTCGCTTTTATTGGTCTGGCTGTGCCGTATATTTCCCGTTTATCATGTAAAACTTCGGATAACCGTGTATTAATCCCGCTTACCGTATTATTGGGAGCGTTTTTGACCAGCTTGTGTGATTTGGTGGCCAGAATGGCACTACGACCCGCAGAAATACCCATAAGTG
>DNPP01000038.1:0-1742 GCA_003501365.1 Bacillota bacterium | reverse complement strand
ACAAACTGGCCGTTGGTTATGGTTCCAGAATTATTATGGATCAAATCGATCTGCAGGCCCTCAAAGGTCAAATCGTGGGCTTGCTCGGCCCTAATGGTTCGGGAAAAACCACGCTATTAAAGACATTAGGCGGTCTTTTGGCTCCGATCAAAGGGGTAGTCTATTTGTGTGGCAAAGATTTGACATGTTATAACAGCACCGAATTATCGAAAAACTTGGCGGTTCTTTTAACGGAACGGGTATCCGCCCCTTTGACAACGGCGTTTGAAATTGTCGCTATGGGTAGGTATCCTTATACGGATTATGCCGACCGGCTGACTCCAAAAGATACCGCTAAAGTTTGGGAGTCGCTGGAGCTTGTCAACGGGAGAGGGCTTGCGGAGAAATATTTTTCAGAATTAAGCGATGGTGAAAAACAAAAAGTCCTTCTAGCCAGGGCCCTTACCCAGGAGCCGGAACTGTTGATTTTAGACGAGCCCACCAGTTTTCTGGACCTGCGCCACCGTTATGAAATTATTGAAGTATTTACCAGACTGGCTCATGAAAAAAAGACCACCATTATTTTATCATTGCATGATATTGAATTGGCGGCCCGTTGTTGTGATAGTGTTTTTTTACTCAAAGACAATCAAATCTTGGGTTACGGCTCACCGGAACAATTGCTGACCGGAGAAAGCATTCGTAAGCTTTATGATTTCCAGGGGGTAAACTATAATGAACTACTGGGAGTAACGGAATTGCAGAATCCCCAGCCTCCAACTATTTTTGTGGTGGGGGGGAATGGTTCGGCGGTAAAGTTATTTCGCTTATTAAGTAGGTCGCATTATGGAATTTGCTCCGGGATTATTCATGAAAATGATTTGGATTACCAGGTCGGTAAATCCCTGGGAATTGAGATAGTAACGGCAAAGGCTTTTGAAATGATCGATGAAGCGACCTTTCAAAAAGCAGTGGCCAAAATCCTCCAAATCCATGAAGTAATCGATGCCGGTTATCCGGTTGGCATGACCAATCATAAAAACCTTGATTTGATTAAAAAAGCGTTGGGAATGGGGAAAGTAGTGATCAGTGTCAGAACTCCGGAGGAGAGCCGGAAACTATTTGGGAATATGGCTGATAAAATCCTGTATTGCCGGGAATTTTCCGAGCTCTTGACGATACTTAGCCGGGAAAGGGAGGCTAAAGCTATTGTTATGAATAAAAGGAATCTGTGTTGATTGTTATGCCCGAAGCAACTATAATGCACTATCCACTTTCCAAAATGAGATGCAATGTCTCAATCAACCTCCAGTGAGATGTTTCTACCAAAAATGCGGGGATTTCGCATAAATAATCGCCAATGATACAGGATAAAGCATTTACCGACCAGGGAATTTTATTTTGAGCCATTTTTTCGATCCACACGGAAGGGCCTAAACCGTAGCTAAGCCGTAAACCCGGCAGAGCTAAAATTTTGGTAAAAGAGCGGATAATAAACAGATTATCGTAACTTTTCAGCCGGGGAACCATGGAGAAACTGTTTCCCGGCGTCGTGAGTTCAATAAATGATTCATCTACGATAAAAAATACTTTTTTATGTTTTGCCAAATCAACGAGGCCGGTCAGTGCCGCAGGAGAGGGCATAGCCGGAAAGGCGAATTGGGGCTGGTATGATTCCGGCTGTCCCGGCGCATCATGGTAAAACTATTACGAAATCCGTTACCCATTAATAAAAAACTAAATGGAATCAACAGACCGGAGAG
>DNPP01000173.1 GCA_003501365.1 Bacillota bacterium | reverse complement strand
TAAAGCCCATATCGAGCATTCGATCCGCTTCATCGAGGACGAATAATTCGATATGATGAAGGTTGATGAATTTTTGGTTGACTAGATCCAGTAACCTTCCGGGTGTGGCAACCAGAATATCGACTCCCTTTTTTAAAGCGTCGGTTTGCGCTTTTTGGGATACGCCGCCGAACACGACCGTATGACGAAGCCCGGTATGTTTGCCGTAGGCGTTAATACTTTCGTCGATTTGCAGCGCCAGCTCCCGGGTTGGCGTTAAGACCAAAGCTTTGATGACTGGGTGTCCTTGCATAGTATTTGAACGGGAATGCAAAATTTGTAAGATGGGAATGGCAAAGGCCGCTGTCTTTCCGGTACCTGTCTGAGCACAACCCAGGAGATCCTTTTTTGCAAGTATTAGGGGGATTGCTTCTTCTTGGATAGGAGTCGGAGTTTGGTAGCCTTCAGTTTGTAAAGCTTTTAAAATAGGGGGGATCAACTGTAAATCTTCAAATGTCATATTTTCTCCTTATAGCTTTGATTATCATGGAATTTATTGTGCAAAATCCTAATTATTATAACATGATAACAGCACTTTGGGTGTGAACAACAAAAGTCATATTGCCAATCCATGATTTTTTCAACGACAGCGGGCTCTAACCTATCGTCTATCGTAGGTTTGGTTTGCTTTTTTTATGCCGAGCCGGTGGTATAATGTGATATAATCCTCACTGACACAGCATTTACGTCCGCTTACGCTGGCGCTTTTTATTCATGCATTATCGAAAGGTTGAAAATGGCAAAAACAGAGAAACTATTGGTAAGTTTGTTCGATGATCGGGATTTTTATCAGAAAATGCTAAAAATTGCTTTACCCATTGTGATTCAAAACTTTATATCCTCTTTTTTAAATATGATCGATACGGTGATGGTGGGCAAATTGGGAGAAACTGAAATTGCTGCAGTTGGAATTGCCAATCAGTACTTCTTTTTTTTCAATATGTTTTTATTGGGCTTGTGTGCAGGTTGTGGGGTGTTTATATCCCAGTTTTGGGGTAAGGGCGAGCTTAAAAATATCAAACGAATCATGGGAATCGGACTGATTTCAGCCACGGTAGTGTCCTTACTGTTTATGGTCCTAGGCTTTCTTTTCCCCGGTAAGATTATGGCGGTATTTAATAATGACCCTAAGGTTATCAATTTGGGCGCCGGATATTTGAGGATGGTACTGGTTAGTTATCTATTTACCGGTATAACCTTTGTATTTAATTTCTCATTACGCTCAATTGGAAAAACAGTTCAGCCGATGCTTATTAGTGGGTTTGCGCTTATCTGTAATGCCTTTTTTAATTATCTGTTTATTTTTGGTAAATGGGGTGCTCCCGCCATGGGCGTTGAAGGAGCCGCCCTTGCTACCGTAATAGCCAGAACAGTTGAGACAATAGCGCTGGTGGTATATATTTATGGTGGTAAAGTCGTGTTGGCAGCTTCAGCCCAAGAATTAACGGATCTATCTTTTGAATTTGTAAAAAAATCATACCGGGTTATATTCCCGGTCATATTGAACGATATCTGCTGGGGGCTTGCCAGTCTGGTTTATGCGGCAGTTTACGGTAGGATGGGCACCCAGGCCGTAGCGGTAATCCAGATTTGTAACACGGTTAACAATCTGTTCCTGGTTGCCATTTTTGGTTTGTCAAGTGCGGCGGCAGTGATGATAGGGAACAGTATTGGGGCGGGAAAGGAAGAACTTGGCAAACGTTATGCCAAAAGGTTTTCTATTATTGGGGTAGCTTTGGGTATCATTCTAGGCGCGCTTCTGGCCTTGACATCACCGTTAGTACTTAATATTTTTAATGTTTCCGATACGGTGCGGAGCGATTCCCAGAATATTTTATATATTATATCGGTGATCTTTTTTATCAGAGTATTGGATGTCATATTAATTGTCGGTATTTTACGAGGAGGCGGAGATGCAAGGCAGGCTTTCCTGATTGAAGGATTTACCATGTGGTTTATCGGAGTGCCGCTGACGATTTTGGGGGCTTTTGTCTTGGGGCTTCCCGTGTATTATGTATATGCCCTGGCCATTATGGAGGAAATATCAAAAGGCGTTTTAGGACTAATGCGTTTAAAATCCGGGCGGTGGATACGGAATGTAACGCATAATATGGGGTGATTTCCGGTAAATTAGGGACCGGGATCGACAGCCTTCCCGATTTAAAAGAATAGCAAAAGGAGATGGTAAATATTTCAAATAAATGAGATATACAATATATTGCACCATAAATATGCGCAAATCTTTATATTGTATATCTCGAACAAAAAATTTTCTTTTACAACAGTCTGTTTAGGGTAATTCCATATCAATAAGCAAGCAAGCCGACCCATTTAGTTATTCATCATGACTATTTTTTCTATCGGGCTAATCCTGCGGCTGCCATCATAATTTTATCCTGAGTGACTTCGGCCTTGGAAAATTCGGCGGTTATTTTTCCTTCCCACATGACTAGGATCCGATCAGAGATACCCATCACTTCCAAGAGTTCCGAAGATATCAAAATAATACTAATTCCTTTTTCAGTGAGTTTATGGATTAGGGCGTATATTTCCGCCTTGGCTCCGATATCGATTCCCCGAGTGGGCTCATCAAGGATCAGTATCTTGGGATTAACTGCCAGCCATTTGGAGATTACTGCTTTTTGTTGGTTTCCCCCGCTAAAATCCTTGATTAGCCGTTCCGGAAAATTCGGTCGTATCGAGAGGCTATGGATGAATTGATCGATGAGCGTCTTTTTCAGTTTTCTGACGATATATCCAAACTTGCTGATTTTTTCCTGATTGGGCAAACATATATTATCCGCCAGACTCATTCCCAATACCAGCCCTTCTTTTTTGCGATCTTCGGGAACTAATGCGATACCTGATTGGATGGCTTTGATAGGAGAGTCCGGCACGATATTTTTTCCGTCAACGATTATTTTACCTGCTTCATAGGGCAAGGCGCCGAATAAGGCTTTCATTACTTCACTGCGACCTGCACCGATCAAACCGGCGAAGCCAAGAATTTCCCCCTTCTTTAGTTGAAAGCCGATATTTTCGAATACCCCATTTTTTGTCAATCCCTCGACTTCCAAGACGTTGGTTGTGCCGACAATTAATTTTCTTTGGGGAAAATACTCATTAAGGTCTCGACCGACCATTAGTTTGATGATGGTTTCCTTAGATATTGAGGTTTGCTGGGTATCGAGCGTTTCAATGATTTGTCCATCCCTTAACACCGTAATGCGGTCGCTGATGGCCAAAACTTCTTCCAAGCGGTGGGAGATATAGATGATGGAAACGCCTTTTTGTTTCAAATTACGGATGACTTCCATTAATGATTCGGTTTCTTTTTCGGTTAGCACGGATGTGGGTTCGTCCATGATCAAAATATTGACATCATTGGATAACGCTTTGGCAATTTCCACCAACTGCTGTTTGGCAATACTCAGATCGTTAATTAGCGAATTGCAATCGACTTCCACCATGCCCAATCTGCTCATCAGTTCTGCCGATTTTTGCGTCATGGAAGTACGGTTCAGAACATTGCCACTTTTAACCAGTTCTTTTCCAAGGTAAATGTTTTCACTGATGCTTAAATCCGGCACTAGGTTTAATTCTTGATAAATGATTCCGATATTGCAGCGGATCGAATCACTTGGGCAATCGATTTTTACTGATTTACCATTGATAAGGATTGATCCTTCTTCGGGACTATAAACTCCGCCCAGTATTTTCATTAAGGTGCTTTTGCCGGCGCCGTTTTCACCCACCAACGCATGAATTTCCCCTTTTTTGATATTGAACGAAACATCGGTGAGCGCTGTAACCCCGGGAAATTTTTTCGTTATGTGGCTCATTTCCAGAATGTAATTTTCGTCCATAACATTCTCCCTCATATTCGTAATAGAGTTCAGTTTTCCTTTTTGACAGTCATTCTGTCAAGAGCGCAAACTGCGATGATAATTACACCGGTGGCCACTGTTTGCCAGTACATGTTCACATCCAGAAGAACCAAACCGTTGCGGACCGCCCCCAAAAGTAAAGCGCCCAGGAAAGAGCCGATGATACTGCCGCTGCCGCCTGTTAAGCTGGTACCTCCTACAATGACTGCGGCAATCGAATCCATATCGAAGTTTAATCCGGCGTTGGGATTGCCTGCATTGAGCCGCCCGGCCATAATGATACCCGATATGCCGCATAGTAAACCGGATAATGCATACACATACCGTTTCATTTTATCGACTTTAATGCCGGATAATTTGGCGGCCAGTTCGTTACCTCCGATTGCCTTCACCCGGTTTCCGAAGACGGTTTGATCCAATAAAAACGCTACCACGACAATAATAATCAACATGGCAATTGCCATGAGTGGAACAACGCCGAGATAACCCTGGCCGAGGGCCAGTACGAATGAATTATCGATCGGAATCATAAAAGCCTTGGTGATAACCAACACCAGCCCCCTGGTAATACTAGCCATTCCAAGAGTCACGATGAAAGGGGGTAATTTTAAACGGGTAATAAAAATACCGTTCAAGTACCCGAAAAGGACACCGGTTATCAGGGCCGACGGGATGGCGAGCAATGGAGTGATACCGGCATTCATTAAATAAGCCATAATGATTCCCGATATACCGAGGATAAAACCGACCGATAAATCGATACCGCCGGATATGATAATAAATGTCTGCCCGGCTGCGACAATCGCTACCAGACTGACCTGTTTTAAAACATTAAAAAGGTTTTCAGCGGTACAGAAAGTCGTTGTGGATAAGGATAAAATTAGTCCTACCAGGAGTAACACAAATAATAAGCCGCTTTCTCTACGTTTGAATAGGATTTTCATGGAAGACTGGTATATTTGTCCGATTCTGGTTTTTTGGCTGGCGTCAGGATTCAAGAAAATGCCTCCCCTTTTTCAAAAAGATCATTTTATAACGAATGCTGCTCCCAACAGAAGCAGCATCCGGTCCAATCAAAAATATATCCGTTGATTACTTGTTATACGTATCAACATTCTGGATGGTGACTTCGCGGGTGCCGGTATCCTCAAATTGAGGGATTTTTTTGCCGTCACAGGCTTCCGACAATCTTTGGACGATCAATTTGCCCCATTGATATTGTTGTTGTACGATGGTTACCGTAATTTGCCCGTCGCGAACTCCTTGAAGAATCTCAGCCATATCATCGAAGGTAATCACGATTTGTTTCAATCCCTTGGCTTTCCATGCCGTAACAGCTGCCGGACCTGCCGCCGCGTCAAATCCAAGCAAAGCGTTAAAATCAGGATGGGCGCGAACCATATCTTCGATGTTGGCGAGAGTTTTGGAAGGATCACCCTGTCCGGATTGAACATCAACCATTTTAATATTGGGATATTTCTTCAAGACCTCAGTTACACCGTCTAACCTTTGTCTTAGATTTAATTGGGAAGGAATTCCCTGACTGGCGATAACGGCGCCTTTTCCTTTTAACAATTTGGCCAGGACTTCGCCCATGTGTTGGCCGGCTTTGACATTATCAGTTCCGATATAATCAAGCCTTTGACTCTCGGGAGCATCGGTATCAAAACAAACCACTTTGATTCCGGCTTTCATTGCCTTATTAATGACAGGGGTCAAAGCCTTGGGATCGGTGGAACCAATACCGATGCCGTCGACTTTCATTGCGATAAGGTTTTCAACAATTTCGATTTGTTGTTGGACATCAAAACGATCCGGGCCTTTTACCAATATTTTGGCTCCGTATTTTTTGGCAACATCTTCGGCACCTTTGCCAACCGGTTCAAAAAACGGATGTATCAGCGGATCGACGATTGCAAAGACCCTTTCTTTTTTTTGTTTGGCATCGATCGAGAAGCTCGCCAAAGAGAATACCAACAATAGACTCACAATGACGATTGGTAATTTTTTTAAACGGTTTAATCTCATAACTGACCTCCCATAATGATTTTTGCAAAGTTTCCCCCGGACGGAAACTTTATCCAACGTGGATTAATTATAGATTGCAGCAGGGGGGATCACAAGGCAAATTATTTTGTAAAATGAGGACTTTTTTATTGACCTTTGCAGAAGAAGATAAACTTAATTTTTTTGGGATTATTGGGTTAAGCGTTACCCCCTAAATTCCTTCGGAGTCATTCCGGTGCGCTTTTTGAAAACATAGCTGAAATATTGGGGATCATTATATCCTACCTTAAAAGTAATTTCCGAAGTCTTTAAGCTTGATGATTTGAGCAGCTCCTTTGCTTTTTCAATCCGTACATCGGTCAAGTATTCGATGAAAGTCGAACCCGTCTCTTGACTGAAAATGGTACTGAAATGACTGGGGCTAACATTTACGGAGGATGCCACCGAGTTTAAGGAGATTTCGTGACAGGCATAGTTATTAGCAATGTGGGTTTTGGCATTGTGGATTATGTCGCCGTATTTGTCTTCTTTTTTGGTATCCCGGTACTCGAGGACTTTTTTAAAAATAATTTCCAGATATCCTATTCGCTCGCTTGAGCTTCGAATGTGAGAAATAAGTTCCTCAAGGGAGAGGGCTTCGGGGATCACTTCTTCAATATTACCCCCCAATTCGTTGATAAACTTTGAAGCCGCAAAAATAATGTCCAAAAAGATATAATAAAAATATAGTGGAATTGAATCACGATATTCTTTCACACATTTCATTAATTCCAATATCAATTCACCAGTGTTATCGGTATTCCCAAATTTGAAAAAGTCGTTGATTTTGTTATGGTCGTAGTCAAGTAATTTGTTGTCCTTGAAACCGCCTTTGATGATATCGCTGATCCCGATAATTTTATTGGTTCCGAAAACATGGACGAATTGGGTGGCTGAATCGGCCTCCGCTAAAGATTGAGAAATTCCCTGCAATCTCTCTTTGGCCTCACCAATCCCTATCGTGAGCATACAGCTGGAATTTCGTTCGACTTCGTATTTGATCGACTGCGCCATTGCATAGGCATTTTCCTCCAGGGTTTGCATATTATCACCCTTGAGAATCAATACTGTCTGGGCTAGATTTCGTTTAAATTTAATGATGTCCGGATTTTGATCGGTAATACCTGAGATGAGTGCTTCAATTTTCAACCGTTCCAAATACTCACCGGAAGAGCTTAATTCCGGAGGAAATTCCGGTTCGATGACTAGGACGGTATAGAATTTTGAAATAATGTTGATTCCAAAATACTTCGCTTTTTCAATGGTTTCAACGGGAGATACTATTCCCTGTGAAAGCTCGTTTAAAAACTTCTCCTTTAAAAGATTTTTGTTATTTTCCAGTTGAATTGAAAGCTTTTCAATGTTTTCCCGTTCTTTCTTTTCGGTTTCAATCTGTGAAGTCATTTTTTTTAATACATTCAACAAATTAACTGAACTGATGGGTTTTAATAAATATTCGGCTACACCGATACTAATGGCCTCTTTGGCAAAATCGAATTCATCGTGCCCGCTTAAAATGATAATTTTTATCCAGGGCATGTTCTTTTTCACGACCCGGCTTAGCTGTAACCCATCCATAAAAGGCATTTTAATATCGGTAATCAATATATCCGGCTTCATTTCTTGGATCAAAGGTAAGGCTATTTCACCATCGGGAGCTTCTCCGCAAAATATGAAATCAGTCTCTTCCCATTTGGTATCGTCTCGAATCCCGTCTCTGACTACAATTTCATCCTCGACTAAAAAAACCTTATACATCCAAATCACCCCGTATCAGTATAGATACCGCCGTACCCTTGCCGTATTTACTTTGGATGGTCAGGCCGTATTCTTTACCATAATACAACTTAATCCGGTTGTTTACATTTTTGATACCGAATCCGCTTTCCTTAATAATGATTTCGGCTGTTTCGTCATTGAGCCCGCTTAGAATTTCAGCCAGCTTTTCCGGAGTGATTCCAATCCCATCATCGGAGACCATAAAGTTTAAATTACCGTTGCCGTTTATGGTTCCGGTAATGATAATGCGACCGCCACCCCGTTTATTTTTGATGCCATGATATAAAGCATTTTCAACCAAAGGCTGTAAGGTTAATTTTAATATTTTATAATCCAACATTTCATCCGCCACCCGAATTTCGTAATCCAGAATATCACGGTAACGGATTTTTTGAATAGCCAAATAACTTTTAATATGTTCCACTTCTTCCTTGACGGGAATCCAATCTTTGCCTTTACTTAAGGTGATCCGAAAAAAATTAGATAAGGCATTTACCAGTTCAATAACTTGTTCGTTCTTCTTGAGTTCAGCCATCCAGACTATGGCATCCAGGGTATTATATAAAAAATGCGGATTAATTTGGGCTTGCATCGTTCTTAGCTCTGCTTTTTTTAAGTTCTTCTGTTCCAAGATGCTATTTTCCATTAGGATTTTAATTTTTTCTATCATTTTGTTGAAACTGATCCCCAGACTATCGATTTCATCATGATTTTTGCTTGCAACCTTCACATCTAAATTTCCAGAAGCAGCTTGTTTCATTTTTTCCTTCAAATTACGAATCGGCAGCGTCAGTTTGTCTGATATGAAAAAGTAAAGCAGCACCACACATATCGCGCAAATTACAATGCTTATAATAGTAACGTTTTTGATTTGATTTGCCTCTTTCATAATTTCGGCCAGCGGCACTTGACCGATAATTTTCCAGCCCGTAAGTTGTGATGTATTGTAAATAATGAAATAGTTTTTACCCCTCATTTTCTCAATGAAACTGCCTTTGCTTTTACAAAACAGTTTATTTAAATGATAATTGGGGAGGATATTCCGTTGGCGATTTGGGGCCAGATTCAGGAGCAAATTCTTGTTTTTATCAATAATGTAAAAGAAACCGGTTTTGCCTATTTTAATGTTTTGGCAAAATTCCGGGATCATCGAAATGTCAACATCAATAATGATGACTCCCAAGAACTCATGAGTCATTTCCCGGAAAATCGGGGCTACCATAGAAACGATCCTTGAGTCATAGGGATTATTATGGTAATAACTTAAATCTCGATTGCTGATAATCCGGATTCGCTCCGGCATTGCCAACAATGAATTCATATTTTTAGCAAAAGGTTGCCTGGGGTTCAACCGGAAGAAACCTTTTCGTTCACTCATACACTTACCGTTGGCGCCGATGATGATAATCTCTTTAATACTTTTACTTGAGCTATAATTATGGCGGTACATATCGAATAGCCAAAGGATATCTTTTGCTTCGTTATAAGTTTCAAAGCGTTTTCTTAAAAAGGTGATTGAACTTTTGCTGTAACCAATTTCCGTAAATTTTTCAATGTCTTTGAAAAAAATTCCGATGGTCGAGTTTAGCTGTTCACCAATTTGGATGGTAGAGAGAGTAGTATTATCCCAAATGGTTGAGAAAGATTTGGTATAGGATATGATGCCAATGATACTTAAGGGTAAAATTGTCATTATAATAAAAATACCCAGCAATTTAGCACGTAAACTGCCTATCAGTTTATCGACGATGTTTAAAATTGTCTTTTTGGGCTGTAGAAACATTTGTTCAACCTCAAATTGTAGGTAATTAACAATTCTATAATTCTATTCTATCATTTGATGCAGATAAGTTCCATCTTGGCAAGGAATCCCGAATTTTTTTGAACATATTTCGTAAAAAAACCCATTACTTATTTTTAGTTCATTCTCTATAATCATCAGCAGGAGGTGAAGGTTATTGAATCATAAAGAGAGTGCTCTTGCGGTTATTGATGGGCGCAGTAATGGTTTAATACCAAGTCAGATTGATTTTACGCCATCCCAAATCAAAAAGCTAACCGGGCTCCAAAACATCTCCGAAGATGAATTAATGGATCAGGCCGGTAATTGCATTAAATATATCAATTCTCTCGGTAATGTGGAGGAATATTTCAATCCGGATGTCACGGATGAAGGAATGAAACAATTTGCAATCGATAAAGGGTTCGCCAAAGTCGATCCGGAAAGGAAAACGGTTTTTGACCTTTTTGGAGTCGGCTGGGATATCCAAAGTGAAGGTGTAAACCCTAAAGTTCATCCCCTTCAGGATATGGCAAGCTACAATTCTTATCATTGGCCCGTTCCCGGTGATCGCGATATGATGAAATACGGGAAAAGCGCCGTCCAAAAATATCGGGATCAATATTTTTTATTGGGATTTCAACATATCGGCCTTTTTGAACGCTGTTGGTGCCTGCGGGGCTATGAAAATTTCATGTGCGATCTAATGCTGGAGCCTGATTTTGTGGAAGAAATGCTGGATAATATTTTAAAATACAAGTTGGCCGAAGCCCAGATGTATGTAAATTTGGGAGTCAATGCCGTAAGGCTAGGGGATGATTGGGGCCTTCAAAAAGGATTGCAGATTTCGCCGCAACACTGGCGGAAATTTATTAAACCTAGGCAAGAAAAACTTTATCGGTTTTATCATGAGGCTGGTCTACCGACATTTCAACACTCCTGCGGGGATATATCAAGTATTATTCCTGATTTGATCGAAATCGGACTTAACGTGCTGCATCCGATCCAGCCGCTTTCGATGGATATTGCGGAACTGGCCGAGAGATACGGGAAACAGTTGACTTTCTGGGGAGGTGTCGATACCCAGGAAGTACTGCCGTACTGGGAACCGGAAGCCATAAAATGTGAGGTTAAAAGGGTATTCGGCATTTTGGGCCGTAATCGGAAATATATCATCGCCCCTTCTCAGGAAGTTATGAGCGATGTACGACCGGAAAATGTGGCAGCATTGATTGAAGGGATCCGTGAATGCAAAATAGGTGGCAATTTTTAAAATAATGAATTACAGAGGTATCCAATTCATGAAAACTATTGTCTGTTATGGTGATTCAAATACATGGGGCTGGAGACCGATTGATTGCAAACGATATGTAATTGATCAAAGATGGACGGGAATCTTGGCAAAGGAACTCGGCCCAGACTACCGGGTAATAGAGGAAGGTTTGAACGGAAGGACCACGGTATGGGACGATCCGGTGGAAGACTATCGCAACGGAAAATCTTATCTTATGCCATGTTTGCTGTCACATAGCCCGGTGGATTTGGTAATGATTATGTTGGGAACCAACGACTTAAAATACCGATTTTGCCTTTCAGCCTTCGATATTGCTGCGGGTGCGGGAGTTTTGGTAGATATGGCTCAAAATAGCAAAACGGGACCGGATGATAGAGATAGTTCACCGATGGTACTTTTAATGGCGCCGCCTCCCTTAGGCAAGCTTGACTCTTACAAGGACATGTTTCAGGGCGGATCCGACAAGTCGAAACTGCTGGGAAAATATTTTAGTCAGGTTGCTAAGGAGCGAAATTGCTATTTTCTGGATACAGCCGAGGTGATCGCAAGCAGCGACATTGATGGACTCCATTTGCTGCCGGAAGAACATATGAAACTGGGAAAGCGAGTTTCAAAAGTCGTCCAAGAAATTTTCATGACCAAATGATATGTGCCTGAAATGCGATGGATTAGCCTTATCTAAAATATATTTATGCGGTATCGTTTTGAAAAGGTAGACTTCTCGCGTGGTTCAAAAATGCCATATGTTTTTCCATGTCGTTTCGTTTCTAAATTTATTTTGTAAAGATACGAATAACAGAATAACGATGATAACGCCAATACTAGCCAGTATTCCATATGTTTTGGAGTTAGTATTCAAATAGGGGTCCAAAGAAACTTTCACTAAAAAGAGTAACGGCTTATGCGCTGCCAGGACGATTAGCGAATGATGTCCCAGGATATTGAGAAAGGATAACGAGCCAATTTGATAGCCGATGATAAACAAATAGACAATTGCTAAAATGGCTGCAAGGTAAAATAAAAAATAATCGCCAAGATGATTGCTGATCATACTCACCTTTGGAATACCAGTCAAGCGAATATTCAATTCGGAAAGAGTAAAATGCAATATCTGGCAAACGATTAAAAGCATGATTAATGAAAGGCGATTCAGTTTCTTTATCAAGGAGGTCAAATTTCGTTGGCGGCAATAATAGCCGCAGAAATAAAAAATCAATGCAGTCAATGCTACATCGGCCTTAAAAGGCAAAGAAACACGTTGAACACCTAAATAGTATCCGAAAGTCGATATCATGAAAGAGGCCAGAAAAATCCATCTGGTCTTTTTTAATAGATTTTTTAGACTCCAAAAGAGGGTGCTCACCACTATCAAACAAGTGAGAAACCAAATGGAATCGTTGCCGCCATTCCGTCCGGTTCCGGAGAAGAGCGAGATGAGCTTGGGCAGATGGTTGACTATCAAATCCCGCTGGTCCTGAAATTCCAGCATCACCAAATAAAATATCCAGGAGAAGAGAGTAAAAATTATATAGGGAAAATATAGCCGGTTGATTTTTCCGATTACAAATTCTTTTAGAGGCTTATTTTTAAATAAAAACCCGGAAATAAAGAAAAATAACGGCATATGAAAGGAATATATCAGAACAGAGCGCGGTATCATGGTATGGCCCCAAACCACTAAAAAAATACCGAAACCTTTCAGGAGATCAATGAAATCATACTGCTGTTGTAAGTCGCGGGTAATCATGATGAATCCTTTGCTGTGATGGTGGGCTTAGAAATATTAATTAAAATTAAAATTCAATCTTGGTATGGTCACTTCCTATATCAAAAATGTTAAAATTATAGATGAAAATAATTTATAGCTTGGTTGGGTAAGACATCACAATATGAAAAGGAGAGGGCACCATGAAAGTATTACTGATTGGTTCCGGGGCAGTCGGTCTTGCGATCGGCGCAGCTCTTTACGACGGAAATATTGATGTTGATATCATTGCGAGAGGCAATACTCGGGAGAGCATAATTAAGAATGGAATTATTAGACGGGGTATTTTTAAAACCATTACAGTCCCGGCTGAAAGGGTCAGGGTATTTGAAACTCCCAATCAAACCGGGAACTCCGGCTATGATTACATACTGGTCTGTGCCAAGACCACCGGTAATCCGGAAATTGCAGCCGAGTTGGCAAAGTGCGGCCAAGGATTACTGAATGATCAGGGCGGTTTGATCTTATGCCAGAATGGGTTTCGAAATGAGCAATATTATTTTAGTTGCCTGGATAAACAAAAAATTTACACAGCCAGCTTTGCGATAGGTTTTAAACGGCCTGAGCCCTACATCAGTGAGGTTACCGTATTTTCTTCGCCGATTACCATCGGCAGTCTTTTCGATGGTGATCTGGGTACGTTAAATCCGTTAATTGAAGCCTTAGAGAATGGTGACTTGCCTGCCAAGTCTTCGACGGAAATCGCTAAAACGCTTTGGGCTAAGATGCTTTATAATTGCGCGCTCAATCCGTTAAGCGCTGTCTTGCATGTGGCCTATGGCGGTCTGGCCCAAAGCCAAGATGCGGTCTTGATCATGAACCAGCTTATTGAGGAGATATTTGCAGTGATACAGGCAGCCGGATATAGTACTTTCTGGCCTGACGCGGCGGTTTATAAAAAAGCCTTTTATGAAAAAATCCTGCCGCCTACTTATCAGCACCGTTCCTCCACGCTACAGGATATGGAGCGCCGGATTAAAACTGAGATTGATAGTTTAAGCGGTGTTATTGTGGAGCTCGGCCGGGAGTATCAGGTGGGGGTTCCTTATAATACCATGATTTATCACATGATTAAGACGATGGAATCATTGTATTAGCATTCAGGTACTATTTCTACTTTGTTAGAAAAAATAAATAATTCTTGATAGCCAATTTACAATTATTAACTATTTCTAATCCTGTTAATCCTGAAAATCCCGTTAATCCCGTTCCCAGTTTCTTTTTTTAGACTCAAGGGCCTAAAAAGGAACTAATACAGGATTTACCGGATTTAATGGATTTACGGGATTTTATTGTAAAAAACCGAATCACTGGTTTTTGTCTGGATTATGCAAAGTAAAAATAATTATGTCAGTTCTTTTTATGGGATTTCGACAAATATTTAATATCAAGATTAGCATGGGCTAATCTGTGGCATTATAAATATAGGTGATTTTAATTATTAACCGCAAACAAGCCAATTCGCTTTTTAAAAAATTTACTGAGGTTGAACGGAAGCTGGAACGGGCCAATCTGGCCGAATTTATGCAGCTGCTCCAGAAACCGACCCGTCTGATATTTCTTAACTTTTTAAGCGGATTGGCGCGAGGATTTGGGATTGCCATCGGGCTTACCATTATTGCCAGCCTTTTTATTCTGCTATTATCCAGGCTGGCTAATTTAAACTTGCCGGTGATCGGTAAATTCATCGCCGACTTGGTAAGGATCGTCAATCACCATCTTAAATTATATTCATAGTAAACCTGAAGCATACAATATCCGGCCCGGATATAAACTAATCGTCGATTAAATGTTTGAAAAAGAAAGCGGGGAATTTCATGGATATTGAGAAACGTAAACAATTTAAAAATCGGCTGCTGGCGGAGAAAGAGCGACTGACTACCGAACTGCAAAATTCGGAAAACTTTCAACTAGGGCAGACTTTGTCCGAATCCATCAGTGAATTGTCGGTTTATGACAACCATCCGGCGGATATCGCCAGTGAAACTTTTGAACGGGAAAAAGATTTGGCGCTCGTAAATGGTAACCATGAAATTCAGCAGAAAATCGACGAGGCCTTGGAGAATATTGAAAAGGGAAGTTACGGTGCTTGTGAAAGTTGTGGCCGGGAGATAGGCCTTGAAAGGTTGGAAGCGGTACCCTATACTACGTTTTGTATTCGCTGCCAGCGCGAAGAAGAAGAAGAATTTATCAATCGGGAACGGCCTATCGAAGAAGAAGTATTGGAACCGCCATTTAGCCGAACATTTTTGGATGACACCGATATTGTGGCAACGGACGGGGAGGATGTCTGGCAGAAGGTGGCCAGATACGGTACTTCCGATACCCCTTCAGACCTTGGCGGCGTTAATAGTTATGACGATACTTTTTATGATGCCGAGGAAGATCAAGGAATCGTTCAAGAAGTGGAGGGGATTATTAACCATAGTCCGGATGAGATACCTCCGGATCCGGCTAATCCGGATCAAAGAGAGTGAGGTTGGGGATATTTATATCCGGCTTATCCGCTAATACCAA
>DNPP01000382.1:5288-8138 GCA_003501365.1 Bacillota bacterium | reverse complement strand
TATTAGCTACTGACACAGTGAAAGAGGAATAAAATATAAGCTTAGTCAATAAAATGTGGTTATAGGTTTTTTGCCCCTCCGCCTTTTTTCGGGCGGCGGGGCTGATTTTAGAAGACGGTTAGGCACTAAGTTTTTTTATCGGTTTCTTATGCTTTAATTGATAAAGATTGGCTCCACATTTGGTACAGTACTCAATAAAACTACGGTTAAACGTGTTGCAGTCCGGACATTTCAAATCCATAATCCCCCTTTAAATTTTGGTTGAGAATAAACACTTGAACAGTATATGGATTGAAAGTGTAATATATAACATATTTGCGTATTAAAAATTTATTACATTTGGTTTAAAATAAAGTTTAAACCGGTGCGCTCTGCGTCTCTTGGAGGAACAGCTGAAAATTAGGGATTGTTTTTTTAAAATGCTTTCAAACTGGGTGTTTATTTTTTTTGAGTTTTGCCGATAAGGGGTGAAGGAGGCGGTTTCAATGTGGAAATGTCCGGATTGCGAATATCCGGTGGGAAAAGTCTTTGCTTATTTTTCATATACCAATAAAATCAACGGTCGTAACACTGGGACCATGGTATGTGAGAATTTTGGAGCCAACGGAAAATGCAAAATAACTGGGGGAGACTGTTATAAAGGCGGCAAGAGCAAATTAGTCGAAATAAAGAATCAATTGACCACCGAAGGAATATCAAAAAAAGAACATATCTCTTAGGGAGTGAAAAGTCTTCGAAAGCCAAAGTCAGCTTATTTTAAAGGGGTTATCGAATTGGCATCATCTATCGTTAAGGGTCCGCTGCAAATGATTGCTTCTTCACTTTTCTTCGCTCTAATGGCTTATTATGCCAAGTTAGCCTCTGCCCAGATACCCGGGGCGGAGGTTACCTTTATTCGATTTGCCCTAGGTGTCGTCGCAGTCTTATTTTTAGCCGCTTTTGGATTCGTGGATTTACGGACCAGACACAAGGGTCTCCTGGTTATGAGAGGAACTTTCGGCGGAGTGGCTGTCTTATTATATTTCTTGGCTTTAGCCGGTGGATCGATGACTAATAGCACTATTTTGAACAATTCCTATCCGATCTTCTCCACCGTAATGGCGGTTTTTACTTTGCAGGAAGGTATTTCTTGGGCTACCGGCCTCAGTCTGCTGGTTGCCTGGATCGGAGTCGGATTTTTGATTCATCCAAATTTCCACCATTTGTACTGGCCGGATCTAATGGGGTTGATATCCGGAATCTTAAGCGGAGTGGCGGTAGCCATGGTCCGGGAGTTGCGCATCAAGAACGAATCGGCCTGGAATGTCTTTTTTTATTTGAGCCTTTTTGGCTGCATCTTTTCCTTGCTGGTGGCCTTGCCGGTTTGGGTCTGGCCTGATTGGCATTATTCGCTTTTACTGTTGATTACCGGCATTTTAGCCTTGGCGGCGCAGCTAATGATGACTTCGGCTTATAAATATTGCAGCACTGCTCTCGGCGGAGTGTTATCCATGACTACAATGGTTTTCACCGCAGTACTGGGAATTTGTTTGGTTGGTGAAAGGCTTACGCTAGGTGAGAGCGTAGGAGCTTTTTTAATAATTTTCGGCAGCATCTGGGTGGCTTGGTTGACGGGTGGCTCAAAACTCAAAGCTACTGAGTAAAATCGACCGGGATTGTTTCAACACCCGATTCTTCCCTTTTGGGAAAGGTAATGTTTACGTGTTGGTCCCGATAGGTAGCTGTGGCCCCGATAGCGGTAACCTCGGCCGGAAGCTTGACTTTCCGTCTAAAGCGGCCGTTATTCTCAGCAAAGTTGCTGCTTTTTCCCGATATATCGAGAGTGTTATCGATGAGCTTAATAGCGAGATCGTTTTGATCGGCGATCCCCGGGATTATCATTTCGATCCGGACTTGCTGTTCAGTTTCAGCGATATCGATATCAAAATGGCCGCTGTTGTTTGACTCGGTTGTATCCTGCTTAGCCCAGGATGAGTCTTGAGGTTTAAAGTGATTTCCCAGGGGTGGATTCGTAATGCCCCACTTGCTCAACAAACTTACTACTAAATTTTCAACCTCATCGGCTGAAAATTTATTTTTGCTCATTGCTGCCGCTTTCTTTTGCAACTCAAGCAATTCCGCCATCCAGCCTTGATTAAAATTCATTCCGGAACCCCCTGCTGTTGTTTTTTGGTAGCCATAGTCATTGACATTCCCGAGGTGTCCGAGAATTTAGGGCTGTATACAGCATTAAGGCAATTGCCGCTGGCATTGCCGGAACCCCCCAAGTTAAGGCCGCTGTTTGTTTTACTGGTTGCAGTCCAGTGATAATGATAATTTTCGCCACTGAAAATACCCGAAGAGGTTGTTATTTCACCAACTATGAGATCGCTAATTTGAATATGACAATCCAATTTAACTCAACTCCTGTTATTTCTTTAAATCCGGAAGTTGTTACTTGAAGCGCTTTCGAAAGTTACTTGCCGGATTTATGACAAAATTAATTTAATCAGAGGGTATCGGTTTTGCAATAAACATTCATGGTTTATTAGGGACGCAATGATTTTATTTAAAGAGATTTTTGATCGCTAAATCTTGCAAAAGGGTCTTTGTGGTTGCTGCTACTTCTAGGTTCTAATTTTTTGTCTGAAGTATCCCAGCACATGTCCATTTGGTCCGGATCATGAACATAATTGACACTTGAAGGAAAAGAGTTATGATTGCCGGAGATGCTCCCGATGCCGGCATTGGACTTACTCATACTTTTAAAATCGCGTAGAAAATTACGGCCGATATTGAAAGAAGAAGCGTTCTCAATGCTGCCGATGGAAATCGAATGGATAGTCAGTTGAAAATTAAATTCCTTCATGG
>DNPP01000382.1:2443-4961 GCA_003501365.1 Bacillota bacterium | reverse complement strand
AATCATTGTCGACGTATGATATTGATATACTTTATGACTCTTGCGCCTGAGGTGTGACATGGCGGTGTTTATTAATTTTGGGGTGATGGTGATTAATAGCCTCGCAAACGACGCTGGTATATTTTTTGGAGAGAATGTTCAGCAGGGTTGGAGTTCACCGGCCAAAACCAATCAAGCCCTTAGTATATTTGGTCTTGGTTGCGTTAGCCTAAATAACATTAATATTAACAGTGATCCTGATGTTGTTGATACCCCTATTATGGATAATAATTTGAATATACCAACTGCTCCGGTCATTGTGAAAGCTATATAGGCAATGAGAATTTGTTATTATATGCAATCGGTTTTCTTATCAATCATTAGAAGGTGAGCCAATTATCCAAAGATTATGGAATATGAGTGAACATCCTGCGGAACTTCTTGACTTGTATGCAAAGATTGCGCAATTGGAAGCGGAGCTATTGGAGCTAAAACAAAAGCAGCAAGATTTGTTGGCTGCCAGGACTGTTATTATTGAAAAATTGTATGTAAAAAGAGTGTCGGTTGACGAATTACAGTTTAAGCTGGACAAAATAGCCGTCGATGACTTAAGCGGGATGCTGAATGTCGGTGTAAACAGCGGCGGGAAGATGAAAAAGCAAGAAAAGAATAAGAGCAAAAAGTAATAAAGTTCCTTTTTTAATTCGAAGATATACGAGGCTGTCGTAAAAAGGCGTTTAATTCCTTTCGGACAGCCTTTTTCATTTATTTTTTAGTCAAATCTTTTAAAAATTGATCAATGGCGCTACGATCGGATAATTCACACCGCTCCGACGCCAATTCCTTATTATTGGACTCATTGAGCTTCTTTAACAGGCCGTCGATAAAAATCATTAAGATTTTTACACCGGCGCCGGTATACTGACTCATATAATTAAAAAATTCGTTGCGCCGGATACAGAGGATCTCAGTGGTAGAGGAGGCCGTAACATTTGCGGAGCGTTTGGCATTACTAAAAATCCCGGTTTCGCCAAAAAATTCACCCTCATCGATTCGTGAGAGAAAAACTTCTCCTTTGGCGGAGTTTTTGTCGGTGATACATACATTCACGGTTCCCGAAAGGATGGCATAGAAACAAGTGCTGGATTCCCCCTGGGTGATGATTCTCTCGGCGGGATTATATTCGTAAATTTCACAGATGGTTAATAGCTGACGCTTTTCCTCCTCGCTTAGATATTGAAAGATACTAATATTACCCAATTTTGAAATTACATATTGAATATCGCTAAGCTGCAATTTGCGCATAAGAATCCCTCCTAATAATAACGGTCGATATAGAATAGCAATCGTCAATAAGTGAATTTAAGTTGATAGCTAAATTTCAAACAGCGCCTCGCGGATAATCTCGGAAACTGTCGGATGCGGGAAAACCAATTTTTTGAGATCCCGGATAGGCATTGCGGTCTCCAGCATCAGTCCGGCGCCATAGATGATTTCCGAAGCGTAATTTCCAAGCAGATGCACTCCGAGCAGGTGTTGATTTTTTTTATCAATCAACAATTTGCAAATTCCGTCTTCCGCTTCGTTTTCTGCGATGAACCTGCCGCTATAACGCATAGATATTTTGGCGACTTCATAATCGATTCCTTTTTCGATGGCGGAGGCTTCGGTTTCCCCGACCGAAGCTACTTCGGGATTGGTATAGATCACAGCCGGGATCGCCCCGTATCGCATGAAATCCTGATATCCCAGCATATTATTGACCGCCACCTCGGCCTCGCGATAGGCGGTATGAGCCAGCATTGAGAGACCGTTCACATCACCGGCGGCATACACTTCGGGAATATTGGTCTTAACGCTATCGTCGGTTACGATTCGGCCTTTGACCAATTGAATGCCGATGTTCTCTAAGCCAATGCCGTTGGTAACCGGTTTGCGTCCAATGCTGATCAAGACTTTATCAGCCGGGACGGCTTCTGAAGCTTCCGAAGCTATAGTATCGCTATTTAATTTATAGACAACTTGGCCTTGCTTAATCGCTACCACTTTGGCACCAAGTTTAAACTCAACCCCCTTCTTCTGGTATTTCTTCATCAGCATTTCACTAATTTCACGTTCCGTATTACCGGCGATATGGTCCAACATTTCGATGACCGTGACTTTGCAGCCGGCGGAATTGAAATAGGAGGCCATCTCCAGACCAATCACCCCGCCGCCCACGATAACTAAGGAAGAAGGGAGAGCGGTCAAATCGAGAATCTCCCGGTTAGTCAAAACATAGCCCTTTTCATAACTTTCCATAAGTCCGGGGATTGCCGGCATAATAGGTTCCGAACCGGTAGCTATCAATAAACGACTGCCGGTAAAAGTCTCTTGATCGGCCCGAACCAGATAGCCGTCGGCGTTTTTACCAATGATTTCGGCAAATCCCTCAACTACCGTAACCTTATTGGCCTTGAGTTTTCCCTTGACGCCGGTAACTAAGGTTTTGACAACTTTGTTTTTGCGCTGGAGCACTGCTTCATGGTCTAAATGAGAA
>DNPP01000382.1:0-2260 GCA_003501365.1 Bacillota bacterium | reverse complement strand
AGATCGTAAACCATTTTTTCACCCCTAATTTGGTTAGTAATACCAAAAAATTCTCCAGATGGTGTCGTAATTCCTCTCGAAACCGTGCAGTAGTCGCCCTATCGGTTACGCGATGGTTAAAAGTACGGGAGCGCGAGGGAAAACCAAAGATGGTAGCGCTATTTTTCTCAAATCTACCTATCGAAAATATTCACGACGATGACGGTGAAAAATAATTTCTGTCCATAGGATTACCAAATCTTGCAATCATTACTTAAAAAGGTCTTCAGTGNNCACTGCTTCATGGTCTAAATGAGAATTTTCAACGATTACTCCGTATTTTTCACCATGTTTGGTATAGTCGAAAATTTTGGCGGAGTATAGTAAAGCCTTGGAGGGGATACAACCTTCGTTAAGGCATACTCCGCCGATAAATCTTTTCTCAATCAGCAAAGTATTTAGACCGGCATGGCCGGCTCTTTCGGCGGCCAAATACCCGGCAGGGCCCCCGCCGATCACTATCAGATCGTAAACCATTTTTTCACTCCTTTACTAATAATCAATATTCGTTTTTTCTGTGTCTTGGCGTGAGACTATTCATTTAGTCAAAGGTGTCTATGACCTAACTCTTGCTCTTCCCCCGGGATGTGGTTCAAGTCGGCTGTTTCAGTGGAAGAGTAACCCCGGACTTCGAACTCTATAAAAGGACTTTGACTGCTAAGGAAGCACAATAAATTTATTTTTCAGTCATTCATTACTTAAAAAGGTCTTCAGTGTCGTTATATCCAACTGAGAGTATTTTTGGAGCAACGGTAACAAAGCGGCGGCTATCTTTTTAACCCCGCCGGCAGAGTTGGACTCGATATTGAGCGGCATCAGCGGATCATGGAGCGACAGACGCAAGAGAAACCAACCATTCCCGTCATTTTTGCCAAAGGACACCCTGACTCCTTCATAATTTTCCGGTTCAACCTGCCAGGAGGGCATTTGAGAGACATATGACTGAAAATTTGCGATCACGTTCTCGCCATAAGGACGGAAATCTTTTTCGGAGATATTCAGACGGAATTCTTTACTTTCCAGGGGTTCCTCCAAAGATGCGATCAGTGAATTGATTTTTTGGTGATCTTTCAATTTCATTTGAGCCATTTTAATCAATAACTTGGCGATCAGATAAGCGCCGTCATCCAGAAAGTAATTCTCTTTCAGAGCGCCATGCCCCGAAGTTTCAATGGCTAGGTATGATTCAGCCCCTCCTCCGGCCTGGTTAAGGCGGATGGCTTCATTAATTACATTTTTATAACCGCGTTTGAAACGGTGATGGACCCCGCCTAGATTTTTTTCGATGAAGGTCTTCAGGCCACTGGAAGTGATCGAATCGGTTACAATCGTGGAACCGGGGTGCTCTTCCAAAACAATTGCCGATATCAGGGCAATCAGCCGGTTACGGTTTATTTCTTTGCCGGTATTATCAACCGCGCTGGCTCGATCGACGTCGGTATCAAAAATGACTCCCAGATCGGCTTTGCTTTTAATCACTGCCTGGCAGATAGCAGCCATTGCCGCCGGATCTTCGGGGTTGGGAATGTGATTGGGGAAATGGCCGTCCGGGTCCAGAAATTGACTACCGTTGGTTTCGGCTCCCAGAGGTTTCAAAACTTTATCGACAAAAAAGCCTCCTGCGCCATTGCCGGCATCGACGACTATCTTGAAACCGCGTAACGGTTGGGATGGGTTATCAGGATGATTGACAGCCTGTCGGATCTTCTGTACCAGGATATCGGCGTAAACCGACATAAAGTCAACTTTGGTGACTTGGCCGGGGTTTTGGGGGAGAGAAAATCCTCCTTGTTCAGCCAAAGTGAGAATTTCGGTGATATCCTGTTTTTCGAGGCCCCCCGTTTCAATAAAGAATTTCATGCCATTGCGGTTAAACGGCAAATGGCTGGCGGTTATCATGATACTGCCGTCGCATTGGTAGCCTTGGGTAACTGTAGTCATAAACATGGCCGGTGTTGAAGCCAGACCGCAGTCGCTTACATTACAACCCAGTTTCATAAGACCTTGGATAATTGCCCCTTTGAGCTCAGGGGCGGAAAGTCGGGAATCGTGCCCTACAGCAATTTTTAATCCGGGAGTTGGTTGGCGCTTCTTATTTGCTAGCCAAATGCCAAAAGCGGTGGCGATATTTTTCGCTATTTCCGGAGTCAGGTTGACGGATTGCCCCGCTACTCCTTTCAGAGCGCTTCCCCGGATATCACTACCGTTTTGCATTTTGTGC
>DNPP01000444.1 GCA_003501365.1 Bacillota bacterium | reverse complement strand
CTTGTTCACAAAATGTCTCTGTTAAAGTCCGCATACCAAACCCCTTTTTTAAACTGATGAATGGTTGGCCGGCGAGTTCCGCCAAATCCAAACCGTTTCGCTTAGCCAAAGAATGATCCGCCGGCAGATAGGCAAATAACTCCTCATCCAGTAATTTATGCCAAATCAAACCCGGTTGATGATCAACCCGCCCGGTTAAACATAGATCGACTTCTCCCGCTTCCAGATACTTCAGTATAAACGGGGTCGCATTTTGATAAAGCCGAAATTCGATTCGCGGATATTGCCTATTAAATTTGCCAATCATATCCGGTAACAGATTCAATCCCAATGTCATGAGAAAAGCCAGGGAAATGGTTCCGGTTGCAGGATCATTCAATTGTGCGACTTTCTCCATCCCGGCATGTATCTCCTTCAAAGCCCGTTCCACATGATTTAAAAATATCTTCCCAAAGCTATTCAGTCGTACACTACGCCCCAACCGGTCAAAGAGCGTAACACCCAGTTCGGTTTCTAGTTTGGTGATCGATCGGCTCAAGGCCGGCTGAGAAATGGCGAGACGCTCAGCCGCTTTGGTGAAATGCTCCAAATCGGCTACCACGCGAAAATATTCGAGTTGTTGCCACTCCATTATAAAATCTCCCCTCCATTTATAACAAAAAGGTATCGTTTTCATACAAATTATATATTTGACGTTATTATATTGCAAGGAGTAAACTAACTGTTAGCAGCAACGATAAAGAGAGGATGGAATCTATAATGTCCTATATTAAAATTGGCAGCCGGGCTTACCGTAATGCCTTAATCAGCATGTTGCTGGGGAGTCTGGTTACCTTTGCAACCCTTTACTGTCCTCAAGGATTAATCAGTGTTTTTTCAGAACAATATCATGTCTCGCCATCCACGGCTAGTTTTACAATTTCCTTCACCACTGCTGCGTTAGCGATCAGTATGGTACTGATCGCACTATTTTCTAATGCATATGGGCGTAAATGGATTATGAGCGGTTCGTTATTAATCACCTCCCTATTGACCATTCTGTCATCCTTCGGACACGATTTTCATTTTCTTCTGCTGATGCGGCTATTAGCGGGAATTAGTCTGGCCGGATTTCCGGCAACGGCAATGGCCTATTTGAGTGAAGAATTTTCTCCGGCCAGCATCGGAGTGATCATGGGAGTATATGTAGCCGGGAACGGAGTTGGCGCCTTTGTCGGCCGCGTCATAATCGGCGGTTTGACGGATCTCTTCTCCTGGCAGATCGCCCTCATGAGTTTAGGAATAGTCAGTTTGGTATGCAGTTTGTGCTTCTGGATGCTGCTGCCGGAATCTCAAAATTTTCAACCGGGTACGGTCTCATTTGCGCAACTACGCGATAATATCAAAACCGGTCTGAACAATAAAAATCTCTTATACCTTTATGGCATCGGTTTTTTGCTGATGGGGATCTATGTAGTCCTTTTTAACTATATCGGGTACCCTCTTCGGAAAAAGCCCTACAATTTGAGTCAGACTGCTTTGGGCTTTCTTTTTGTGGTTAACCTGGTGGGATCTTGGGGGTCGGTTTACTTCGGCAAATTGGCAGACCGCTATCCCCGACCCTATGTTATTGCCGGGGCGATCCTTCTACTATTGACCGGGGCAACACTCACGCTTCATAACTGGTTGCTGCCGAAGATCATCGGGTTAGTGATTTTTGCTTTCGGTTTTTTCGCCGGACATACCATCGCCTGCGGCTGGGTTGGCATTGTTGCACCTAAAGGAGCAAAATCTCAAGCTTCATCGTTGTATCTGCTCTTTTATTATAGCGGTTCCAGTTTTATCGGCTGGGCAGGCGGTTTTTTTTGGAGCTTTTTCGGCTGGATCGGCGTAATCGGCCTAATCTATTTTCTATTGGGATTTACGGCTTTATTGGCATTTAAAACCGCCGACTCCGGCGGATTTGTAAATAAACAGTAACGTTTTCACTCTTTAACGCACCCCTATCCATGGTTAAACCGATAGGGTATTTCATCAACCCAACCCATTCCACCAAGTAATCTTTTGCGATGTCTTCTTCAACTATTCAAATAAAAGGCCAATTCCGAGCAATAATAACTTATGAAATTTCAAATTAGTAAATATTGTCGACAATTTCAAGGGGCAACCCGTGTTTGGTTGGTATCAGTATTAATTGAGCAACCCGTTCAATTAAACCAAAACAGGTTACGGCTAATCTTCTTCCTATTCCTTTGCCTGCTTTGCTGCAACGGTTGTTGGGATCGTAAAGAACTAAAAACCCAAGGCCTGGTGGCAGGAATGGGAGTCGACCTCGTCACTGGCGGTAGCACCACTAAATATCTTTATACCTTCCAGGTGATCAAACCGGGCGAAGTTGCCCAGCCCAAAGGCAAAGGAAGCGGTGGATCAAGTGGAGGGGCTCCGGTTTAGGTTGGCACCAGTGAAGAAAAAACCCCCTATGAAGCAGGCCGGGGACATTGCCTTTCAAAGCAGCCGCAGATTATTTTTCGCCCATAACCAAACTTTGATTTTTGGAAAAGACTTAGCCAAGCAAGGAATTCGGCCTCCATTAGACCTTGATCTGCGTTTCTCCCAAGCCCGGCTGTTAGAATT
>DNPP01000116.1:16499-17466 GCA_003501365.1 Bacillota bacterium | reverse complement strand
CTCGCTCTTGCGTCTGCTCCGGCTCCGCTATATTCTTCTTTAAGGCCATCACCATTTCGATGTTCTTTCGAAATAATTCTGTACCGGTAGTTGCCAAAAATCGCCGTTTGGAATCGAGCGATGCTAGTAATATATATGATGGACTGGTGGTGGTTATTAATTCCAAACTATTGTTTATCCGCACCCGATCAATCCGATTGCCCCGGAGATGCAACATACCGGTTTGGGTCAATGATCCCAGCATCTTATGGGTCCCCTGGACCCAAGCATCCGCAAATCGGTACGCGTCCAATCCATCCAAGCCTGACCAACCCAGATAACCGCCATGGGCTTCATCTACAATCAGCAGGCGTTCTCCAATCAGCTCCCGGTAATGGCTTAACGGTTCAGCCACCCCTTGATAAGTTGGGTTGGTGAGAATAACCCCTTTACAGTCCGGATTGGCCATTAGGGCCTGTTGCAACGATCTTTCCCGAATGCCGACAGGGAGGCCCCAATCGTCTAGAAATTCCAACTCCAGATAGATCGGCAACAGATCCGCCAAAACGATGGCGTGAATCACCGAACTGTGACAGTTACGGGCAACCAGAACCTTGTCACCCGGAGCAAAGGCGCCTAAAATTACTGCCAAAATACCTTGAGAAGCTCCCTGAACCAAAAAAAAACTTTGATCCGCCTGATAAAACTCGGCGGCCAACTTTTGCGCCTTAATTAAAGCTCTCTCCCAATCCAAAGCCCCAATCTCACTCAAATCGATTTGAGCCCACAGACCCGGTCGCAACCATTCTTGCTCCAAACCTAAACCGGCTTTGTGCCCGGGTGTATGAAAAGCCTTCAAGGGATGGTCTGAATAACGCAAGACTTCTTCCAAAAAAGGCGCTTCGGATTGTGACAAATGGTGTTCCATTTTTAATTGATTCGACAAATCAGCGGAGCTTTCCTCTTTTTTAGGGGACCTGCCCTAGGC
>DNPP01000116.1:14109-16169 GCA_003501365.1 Bacillota bacterium | reverse complement strand
ATTTCATTTTGGCAATAGTCTTGAAACGATGTCAAAAAAAATAGGCTTACGCCTGATCATTCAAATCCTTTAAATCAATGCCGGTTTGCTCCCAAAATCGCTTCCAATGGTCAATCCAATTTTGGTAATCCAATTTCCCAACTTTGGTTCGAATCAATTCTGCCTCACAATTAGGGCAAAGATACTGACCCAAGATTTCCAGTCCCCCGGGAATCGAATCTCCGCAACCAAAACATTCAGGGGTAGTCATAATCTTACCTCCGCTCGTTTGGGCACTCTAACCTGCATGAATGCCGACTAAGCAAGCCGTATTCACACAAATCCATGCTCCATTTTGGCTGGTAGCTGATCCCGGAATCAGTTGCACAGATAACTCTTCATCATGCCACTATAACTTTATGCCCGCCTTTAATAAATCGTGTCTGTCCGGTCTGGAATTTATAATTTTATCCAGTAACGGATGACCAGCAAAGAAAGCAATCCCGGAACCCCTAAAAATCCGGTAAATAAACAATTAAAAGGGTTCAAAGGAATCGTCAAGCTCCAATAAACGGCAATCAGGTTAAATAAATAGATTCCCAGCGCTCCAAAGGCTCCTTGCAAAAACACCCGAAATATGGCTGAAATCGGTCTCCAAAAGCTGCGACCCAGTATATATAATAACCCTAAAACCAAAAGATAGCTAACGATTAATCCGGTTGACATGCCCACCCCTCCCTGCTTGATTTGGTTTATTGTATGGAGGGGAGTTTTTTTTTAGACCTGTCCCACTTACCCGTGTCTGCTATTCATCCGGTATTTAAAACCTTCAATGCTAATCCCGATCTCCCGGGCTCGTTTAAGCAGGTAAATATATTTTTTCTCGGTGGCGCCCATATAATAAATGGCATAATCAATTAAATCGGGATCGGTAACATTGTTAAAATAGGCCCGGGCATGTTTCCAATCCCGCCAAGCATCTTCCAAGTCGGTAGCCAGATCCGGTAATTTCGGGTCCCCGCTTTCCAAACGAAACAAATCAATGAAATTGTACAAAATATTTCGCGAAGAACCCCGTTTTTTTCTCAGATTATTCAAAATAAATCTCCTCCGCCCAAATTATCTGCTTATTAGGCAGTATGATCCGGGAAAGGAAAATTTATGCATATAACCCGAATAGAACCCGGTTATAAACCGGGCTACAGTTCGGTACGCCCTTCCAGAGCCTTTCCTAATGTTATTTCATCGATATATTCCAAATCACCGCCTACCGGTAACCCCCTTGCCAGACGAGTTACCTTGTAACCCAACGGCTGTAATATTTTGTTCAGATAAAGGGCAGTCGTTTCACCTTCCACATTGGGATCGGTAGCCACAATCACCTCTTTAAACTGTCCGTTACTCACCCGCTGCAATAGTTCCTTAATCCGTAAATCATCGGGTCCTATCCCTTCCAAAGGAGAGATTGCGCCGCCCAGAACGTGATATTGTCCCTTAAACACCCGGGTCTTTTCCATAGCGATTACGTCCTTGGCCTCTTCAACCACACACAATAATGTTTGATCACGGCTGATATCGCTGCACAACTGGCAAGGAGAAACTTCAGTCAAATGACCGCAAATGTCGCAGAAACCAATCTTATGCCGGGCTTCCACCAAAGATTCGGCCAATTTCCCAACTTCACCCTCAGGGAGCGCCAGAATATGAAAGGCCAATCTTTGTGCGGTCTTTGGCCCAATCCCCGGCAATTTGGATAGTTCGTGAATTAACTTGCTCATCGCTTGCGGATAAAGCATGGGATTCTGCTCCTAAAACAGCCCCGGCATACCCGGGATCTTAATATTACCAGTTACTTTCGCCATTTCGTTGGCGGCTAATTCCTGAGCCTTCGAAATTCCCTCATTGACGGCTGCAATCAACAGATCTTGAAGCATCTCCTGATCATCGCCTTTGAGCACTTCGGGCTCAATTTCTATCTTCTTAAACTCCAATTTACCACTGACTTCGACTTTAACAGCCCCTCCGCCGGCGGATGCGCTCACCACTTTATTAGCCAGCTCTTCCTGAACTCGGGCCATATC
>DNPP01000116.1:690-13841 GCA_003501365.1 Bacillota bacterium | reverse complement strand
GCCTGCATTTTTTGAACCTGTTTCATTGCTTGTTGCATATTTGGCACCATTTACTTCTCCTCCTTAGTTACGGGTCGAACTTCTCCTCCAAATAATTGCACTGCTTTTGATAGTACCTCCGGCTCGGCCGGTTCTGCGGGTTGGAGCCGGCCACTCGCAGATGGATGCTCCGATAGCGGCATACAACTAAATTTAGGCGTCGCCCCAGTTAATTCCTTCAAAATTCCTTCCAGAATCTCCCGATTTTGGGGTAAAGACAAGTTCTCCAGGTGAAATTTAAGATTCGGGGGCAATCCCACCACCAACTGGTCCGCTGTAAATTGCAAGGGCTTTCCTTCCTGGATTAGGGCAGCTAAGGTTCTTTTCTTCTTCTTCACCAATTCCAAAAACTGCTCCCAACTGAAATTGCATGGCCCGCTCTGCACCGAAGGTGGTATAATCGCTTGAGCTTGGGTCACGGTTGGTATTCCAGCGGCCGTCATTGCTTTTGATGGAGTAGCTTTGACAGGCTGATCCTCGACTTTCACATTGACCGGAGCCGGAGTTCCCACCACGGTTCCTTTCTGAAGCAACGTTTCCAGTCTGGCCACTCTAGCCTCAAGATCCGAGGTATCAGCATAATCTTCCTGGAGCGCGGTAAGTTTTATAAAAGCCAATTCCAAAGGGAGTGAGCCCTGCAAACTTTTTTTAACTTCATTGGTCGCATTCGCAAACGCTTCAATGATCCTGACTAAATCTCCCGGTTTGAGCTCCTTTGCTTGCTCCTGGTCCGGATTATTTTCACGACTCAAAGTTGTTAGTAACAAATTCCGATAATATTGAACCAGACTACGGCCAAATTGAAAAAGGTCCTTGCCGTTTAAACTTATATCATTGAGTATATGCAAGGCTCCTGCAGTGTCCCGCTCCTTTACCGCCCGGGCAATCCGGATGATCTCTTCTTCGTCAATCAAACCTAAAATAGCCCGGACATCACCCTCGGTGACTCGCTCCTGACTATGGGCCAGAACCTGCTCCAACAAACTAACGGCATCTCGCATACCGCCTTCGGCATGTTCGGCAATAAGTTCTAAAGCTTGTCCGTCAGCCTTAACTCCTTCAGCTTCCAGGATCTGAACCAAACGCCCTTTAATTTCATCGATGGTAAAACGCTTAAAATCAAAACGTTGGCACCGGGAAAGTATCGTCAAAGGTATCTTATGTACTTCGGTGGTAGCCAATATAAAAACTACCGATTGCGGCGGTTCCTCTAAAGTTTTCAAAAGTGCATTAAAGGCTTCCATCGTTAGCATATGCACTTCATCGATAATATATATTTTGTATTTTCCTTCAGCCGGGGCAAACTTTACTTTCTCGCGCAAGTCGCGGATTTCATCGATACCCCGGTTGGAAGCGGCATCAATTTCAATGACATCCATAAAAATACCTTCATTAATCCGGGTGCAACTGGAACAACAATCACAAGGATTGGCCCCATTGGGATTCTCACAATTCAACGCTTTGGCCAAAATCTTGGCAATACTGGTTTTTCCGGTTCCACGCGGCCCGGTCAACAAATAAGCGTGAGCGACTTTTTGCATCACAATCGCATTGGATAATGTGGTAACGACATGACTTTGTCCCACCAGATCAGAGAAACCGCGGGGCCTCCAACGCCGGTAAAGTGTTTGGTACTCCATTGCTTCCTCCCGCATAATCTTTGATTGTTTTATTCGCGATTGGCTCCAAAACTCCTTTACCTTCTCATTCTTATTTCCACCATAACCCGACGCTGATTAACATTCCAGTGATGAATTGCAGCCCGATATTACCCGCCAAAAGCGGTATTATGTCGGGAGTATTGCCGTGGCACTGTCGAACCTTCAATAGTATCCATACCGCCAGGGGAATCGTGAAACAAGAGACCAGGATGCGGGCTGGAAAAACATTCCAAAAGACACCGCCGGCCAAGGTCATGTATGCTAAACTAATTACGGTAAGGTAGATCCAGACTCCCCGATTACCACCACCCGCCCGGACTATCCAGTTACGTTTACCGACAGCTTGATCGGCTCTAAAATCCGGAAATTCGTTGAGGATTAAAACACCCATTACCAGGAATCCCACCGGAACCCCGGCGAAGAACGCCTCAGGCACCAGACAGTTGCTTTGCAACAGAAAACTGCCTGCTGTCGCCAGAGGGCCAAATCCCATTCCCACGGCCAATTCGCCCCAACCGCGGCCCATTCCATAAGTACTGCTGGCGCTATAAATAATCCCCAGAATAATCCCGGCAACTCCCAGTAGTAAAATGTCAATATTCCGGTAACTCATAGCTAATGCCAGAATAACGAGCAAGCCAAAGCCATAGGTAATGAACGCCGCTTTACGATAAAGCCGTCGGGATAACCGGCCTTCCTGAATAAGTCTGCTGCCGCCGCTGAAGGGAGTCGCGCAATGATTAATCGGATCACTGCCAATCGCGTCAAAATAATCATTGATCAAATTGGCTCCGGCTTGATACGATATCACGATTAGTAAGGCGGCTAAGAATTTTAAGATATGAAAATTTCCCAATCTACCGCTAAGTGCCGACCCAACCAGTACCGGAATTAGCGATGTGCTGAAAAATGGAGCTCTTACTGCGCGCATCCATGTTTTAATTATGGTCATCATTTTTCCTCCTTTTTTAGCTATGAAAAGAAATAACCCATTAAAGGGTTATTGCACAAAACTCATCGTTTGAACAGTGATTCCCGCGATATCCTCTAATTCTTTCCGGAAAACCGTGGCTTGTTGGCTCTCGCCTTCATAAACCAAGGTAATCAGTCCTTGTTCTTTGGAGGGACTCGGCACTCCCATGCGACCGATAATATCCCGGCCGTATTTGGTAATCACTTCTTGCATCTCCGGTGCTTTTTCACCGCGATTGTCCACCATAATCCCAAAAACCGTCAATGGAACAGCCATCTCTTACACCACCTCAACTCTAGTGTATCCTTCCAGATTAACCCTAATACATCATTTAAAATTTTCGGCCATCAAGCCATTATTTGCCTGAATTATTCACCGGGCGAAATAAGCACTGAAGATTCCGGGTTTCTAAAGGAAATTGCCTAAACATCGCGAAATTCTTTTCAGATTTAATTAATGTCCATCATAAGGTAATGAAAAGAAGGTGTTTTATTTGAAGCGAATCATTGTTTGCACTTTCATTTTTTTAATATTTATTTTAAGTACCCTGGTTTTTTCCACTTCTGAAACTATCCCGGCGGCAGAGGCCGACGCAAGGCCGAGTGAGACCCTGTTGGCTGTCGGTGATCTTAGTTTTGCCAATATTGAAACTTCAGTTATTAATAACCCCGATCGTCCCTGGGTAAATGTTAAAAATATCCTCAGCAGCGGAAACATCCTGGTCGGTAATCAAGAAGTCCCTTTCTCCACCCGCGGGGCAATTTATACCCCCAAGAAATGGACCCTCCGTTCCGACCCGCGGTCGGTTCAAGCTCTGGTCCATGCCGGTTTTAAGGTGGTTACCTTAGCCAATAATCACATGATGGATTATGGTCCATTAGGACTCCAAGACACTTTGGAAACCTTAGATAATGCCAAAATACTTCATACCGGCGCCGGCGCCAATCTTAACGCAGCCCGGGAAGCGGTATTCTATACAACTCCCAGCGGAATCCGTTTTGCCTTCTTAGCATATTCATTGGTCCTTCCGGACCTTTTTTGGGCAAACTCGACTAGGCCGGGTACCGCTTATGGCGCCCCCAGTTATTTTGTTGCCGATGTTAAGCGGGCCAAAACCATGGCTGATTATGTGGTGGTATCCTTTCACTGGAGTGATGAACTAAAGTATTATCCGGCGGATTATCAAAAAATCTACGGCAAGCAATGCATTGATGCCGGGGCCTCGATCGTACTGGGCCATCATCCTCATGTATTGCAAGGACTGGAGATTTACCACGGCGGCCTTATTGCTTATAGTCTGGGTAATTTTGCTTTCGGAACGCTCTCCAACAATGTAAAAGACAGTATGATTTTGGGTGTGGACTATGACCGGAACGGCTTAATCCAGGCAAAGATATACCCCATTAACATTAATAATTATGAAGTCAATTTCCAACCCAGATTGCGCCATGGCGCCGATGCGGAGCGGGTGCTCCAGGAATTGCGTACCTACTCAAGCGCATTTCAAACGAAGATTGAATCCCAGGGAGACATGGGAATTATTAAGATCCGGCAGTAAATAGCCTTTTGATCAAAACCTATTTGGATAGCTGTACTATTGATTGACAAAATTAACCAATGGTGTTATGCTTTAAAATAATAGTTGACTTTGTCAACCAATTACTTAACTAAACAATGGGTGGTTACTATGAATCAACAGATCATCAGTGATATTAGGCGCTTTAATCGGTTTTATACCAATATCATCGGTTTACTTGATCAACACATTTTAGATAGTTCTTTCTCTTTAGCGGAAGCACGAATCTTGCTTGAAATCTCCCAAGCCGAAGAATGCACCGCCACTAAACTAATGGGCCAATTAAAAATGGATAAGGGTTATTTAAGCAGGATTCTTAAACGATTTGACAATGACAAATTAATCATCAAAGAGAAATCCCCCCTTGATAATCGTTGTAGTTTTTTATCGCTATCCGAAAAAGGGAAAAAAGTTTTTTCAAAGTTAAACGAATCCTCCACTCAACAGATCCATTCCCTGATAAAGGATTTGTCAGTAGAGGAACAACAAACCCTGGTAAAATACATGAAAAAGACCAGCCAAATATTATCGGCTTCAACAAAACCAACAGCTTCCATTGAAGAAATAAAGATTCGACATGATTTAAAACCGGGTGATATCGGTTACCTCATCTATTTACACGGCATTATTTATGCAAAAGAGTGTAATTATAATCATCAATTTGAAGGATACGTGGCCCATACGCTTTATGAATTTATCCAAGGTTACCAGCCGGAAAAGGACCGTATTTGGCTAACCGAACTTGAGGGGGAAATCATGGGGACTGTCGCCATTATCGGACATTCAAAAGACGAAGCACAACTTCGCTGGTTTTTGATCCATCCGGATCTAAGAGGGGTTGGGCTTGGCAGGAGATTATTGGATTTAGCCTTAGATTTTTGCCGACTTAAAAACTATCGCCGAATTTTCTTGATGACCACCGGCGATCAGCAAACCGCCATCAAAATGTATACCAAGGCCGGATTCGTAATAACCGAAGAACATCCGGTTGCGATGTGGGGAAAAAGTTTGAACGAGTTACGGTATGAAATGGCAATTGGGGATTGAAAGAATGTTCATTTTAGAAAAAAATCTAACAAGGCTGAAATCCCGGGCGTAAACCTCTCTCTCGCTCTCCCCCAATGAAGTGGTTTCACAGAAGCGGTTTCAGTGGGAGAGTAAGCTATGTCTTCGTAGCCCAAAGCCTTTTAGAGATCAATGGCTATGGTTACTCTTCCACTGAAATGACCAACCTGAAAAACATCTAGGGGGAAGAGCAAGAGTTAGGTCGCTCTTTGGCCTGTAAATATTCCACTGCTACTTCTCGGCCGTTATTTTCTCCACTCTCAAATAAGGCCGCAATGCCTCCGGCACCGTCACGCTGCCGTCCTCATTCTGATAATTCTCCAGGATCGCCGCAACCGTTCTACCCACGGCGACTCCGGAGCCATTCAACGTATGCACGAACTCCGGCTTGGCCCCGACTGCCGGCCGGTATTTGATGTTAGCCCGCCGGGCTTGAAAAGCCTCAAAATTACTGCAACTGGAAATTTCCCGATAGCAGCTGAAACTGGGTAACCAAACCTCCAGATCATAACACTTGGCGGCCGAAAAGCCCTGATCACCGCTGCAAAGCAGCATTACCCGGTAAGGAAGTCCCAACCGCTGAAGAACCTGCTCAGCGTCACGGGTCAATTTTTCATGCTCCGAATAAGAATCTTCCGGTTTGCAAAACTTTACCAGTTCCACTTTGTTAAACTGGTGCTGGCGGATAATGCCCCGGGTATCCCGGCCGGCCGATCCGGCCTCAGCCCGGAAACAAGCCGAATAAGCGACATATTTAATCGGTAGGGAATCTGCTTCCAAAATCTCATCGCGGTGTAAGTTGGTCACCGGAACTTCCGCCGTGGGAATCAAGAAAAAGTCGCCGGTCACTTTAAAGGCGTCTTCTTCAAATTTCGGCAGCTGTCCGGTACCCGTCATCGACGCCCGGTTAACCAAAAAAGGCGGAAAAATCTCGCTATAGCCATGCTCGCGGGTATGCAAGTCCAACATAAAAGCGATTAAAGCCCGCTCCAGACGGGCGCCCCAATTTTTCATCACTACAAAACGGGCGCCGCTAATTTTGGCGGCCCGCTCAAAATCCATAATTCCCAGCTGAGTACCCACTTCGTCATGGGACTTTGGCGTAAAGTCAAATTTACGGGGTTCGCCCCATTTGCGTATCTCCTGATTGGCCGTTTCATCCGGCCCAACCGGAACGGATTCATGGGGAATGTTGGGGATAACCAATAATATTTCCTGCAGTTTCTCTTCAATCTCCCGGACCTCGGTATCCAACTTTTGAATCCGGTCGCCTTCCTCCTGCATCTCTTTGATCAGAGCTGTGGCGTCTTGACCCTGAGATTTCAAACGGCCGACTTCTTTGGATACCGTGTTCCGCTTACCCTTTAATTGTTCGACTTCCACTAATGCTTTGCGTCGATCTTCATCCAATTTTAAAAATTCATCCAAGGGAACTTTGGCGTTACGTTTGGCCATCCCCTCCCGAACCTTCTCCGGTTCGCTGCGCACGAACTTAATATCGAGCATTGATGCCACACTTCCTTAATTATTTCTTTCCATTATAGCCCAAATGTATTTAAAAAACAATCTACAGAAGCATTTAGACTAATCGGCATTTGGAAAAATAAAGGCGCCGACATGTATACATGATCGGCGTCTGTTTTTTGTCTCACAACGTATGAGATGGTAAACCCAATCCCACTCTTAAAATCAATTATCCCATTGCTGCTTTTTCGGTACGCAAACGCAATGAGCTAACCGCAACAGCAAAGATAATTAAGAGCCCGATAATTACGTCTTGAATATAAGCATTGACTCGCATCATATTTAAGGCATTCGCAATTACACCCCAAAGCAGAACGCCGAAAAAGGTACCGACCACATTACCCTTGCCGCCGGCCATTGGGGCCCCGCCGATCACTACCGAACCGATGGCTTGAAGCTCAATGCCCGAACCAGTACTCGGTTGCGCGGCTCCAACCCGAGAGAGCAGCAACATCGCCGCAGAACCGACGAATAGTCCGTTAAGGGCAAAAAAGAACATTTTCTTGCGATTTACATTGATACCGGCCAAATACGCCGCGCGTTCATTATTACCGATTGCATAAACGCAACGACCCAGCTGAGTATGGACTAAAATAAAATGAATAATAATATATCCCACTATCGCGATCACAAACAGCAACGGCAGAAAGTTAAAAAATTTCATGCCTCCTAACATTTCAAACTGTCCATAAATTGTTTGAATGGTACCCTGGGTAATAAATAGAGCAATTCCTTGAAATACTCCCACCGCCGCTAATGAAATAATAAATGAAGGCGCTTGGAAAAGTATCGACGCTCCGCCAATAAAGGAGGCGCAGGCAATGGATACCAATACTCCGATAAAAGCGGCTAACGGAGGATAAACTCCATTTCTCATCAGCATTGCCATAATCACTGTGGAAAGGCCGATATTGGCCCCTACCGAAATATCAAAGTTCCCAGAGATGATCAAAATCGTTGCCCCACAAGCGACCAGACTCAAAACAGAGATTTGCCCCAATAAATTACTTATATTTCCCGGCCAAAAATAACGGTTGTTTACCGTACCGGCTATAATCGAAAGAACGATAACCACTATAAATAGAAAAAACCATTGATTGGCAAAAATTTTCTTTTTTAATGTTGCACCAAGTTCAGTCATTGTTTTATACCTCCCTTATCGTTAATACCCAAAAAATGTCCCAATAACTCCTGTTCGGTTACATCTTGAGAGTTAACTATCGTTACCAATTTGCCCTCTCTCATCACGGCAATCCGGTCGCTTACCGCGATTAGTTCCGGCATATCCGAAGAGACCATTAGGATGCTTTTTCCTTCCTTCACGAGTTCAATCATAATTTCATAAATTTGTTCCTTGGCGCCGATATCCACCCCTTTGGTAGGCTCATCAAAGATAAAAACTTGAGCTTTACTCAGCAACCAGCGGGCCAAAATAACTTTTTGTTGATTTCCACCGCTTAAAAAGCCTACCGGCAATCCCCATCCGGCAGAAACGATGTGAAGCCGCTCAATTAATCGTTTGATCTCGGATCGTTCCGACCGATGATTTAAAATAGGTTGATTGCTTTCATTCTTGACGATGATTGCATTTTCCAAGACCGAACGCACATCAAACAGTCCCAGTAGCTTACGATCCTCCGGAATCATGGCCAATCCTTCACGAATCGCTTCTCGTGGCGAGAGGGGGTTGATTTCTCTGCCGTTAATCAGGATCTGGCCTCGCTCTTTATGATCAGCTCCAAAAATTACATTCATCAGCTCGGAACGGCCGGCGCCCACAATTCCGCCAAATCCAAGTATTTCCCCTTGATGAAGATCAAAATTAATATTTTCAAATAAGCCGTGTCTGCCTAAGTTTCGCACCTGAAAAACAACCGGACCGGTCTTTATTTTTTCTCGGTTATAAAAAAGCGAGCGTTCTCTGCCGATCATACTTTTGGTAATCATTTTGATATCTGACTTTTTTGTTTCAAAAGTATCTACAACTTGACCATCTTTTAATACCGTGATCCGATCTCCGATTTCAAAAACTTCATCTAAATAATGCGATATATAGATAACCCCAATTTTTTGGGAAGTTAATCTTCGTACCAGATCCATCAATGCTTTGGTCTCTTCCACGCCCAGTGAAGAAGTGGGTTCATCCATAATCATAATCTTGGCATGAATATGGAGTGCTTTTACAATTTGCAGCGTTTGTTGTTGAGCCGGGGAGAGTTCTTCCACCAATGCGGTTTCCGGAATGTTGATACTCATAGAATCCATCAATTGCCGCGCTTTTTTATTTTGAGTAGCATAATCAACAGTACCGAATCTATTCTTGATCTCGTGACCCAGGAAAATATTATCGGTCACCGTAAGCGATTCAATTAATTCAATATCCTGATAAATTGTGGCAATCCCCATCTGCAAAGCTAAATCCGGAGTGAGACGAGAATATTCTTGATCAAAAACCGTTATACTTCCTTTATCGGGTACTTCGGCTCCGGAGAGTATCTTAATAAGCGTCGATTTGCCGGCCCCATTCTCTCCAACCAAACAATGAACCTCTCCGGCAATGAGATTAAATTGCACATTTTTTAAGGCAGCCGTATCGCCGAAGGTCTTTGTAATATCATGGACAGCCAGGATTTCGGTCTGTTTTTTCTGATCCATCTGCTGTCAGTGCCCCCTTTCACATTGGGATATAGTGGAGCCCACTGACAAAAAGTGGGCTCCACTTCGAAATTAATTCAAATAAGGCTGATTGATTAATCCCGAATTTCAAATTAAATCAATTGGTTTGATAAGGTCAAGGTTTGGGCGCTTTGTTTGGCGCCGGCAAATAAGATCCCAATTTCGGAAAATATTGTTTAGTCAGTTTAATCCATACCGTATCACATTCCCACGGCACAACTTTAGTTTTATCCGCAACACTCGCTTTGGCAACCGGGATAACCGGCAACATAATTTGTTGATTTATTTTTTTGGAGTCTCCGGAGACATATTGGTTCAAAGCCAATAAGGACACCATTCCTTCCCATCCCGGCGAACTACTAATCGTATAGTTCAACTCACCGTTCTGGACAAGCGGGATACCGACCGGTGAACCATTCTGGGCGATGACAATATACTGTTCAAGAAGACCTTGATTTTTTAAAGAACGAATAACGGCAGCAGCCATATCTTCATTCATAATCCAAAGAATATCAAATTTGGTACCCGATTGAATTAAATCTTGAGCTTGGTTCACAGCAGTCGGCGGGTCATATTTTCCGTCCCGGACAGCAACAATCTCATTTTTACCGAGCTCTTTCATGCGTTCTTTCATTGCACCGGTTATCATTTGAACCGGTAAATGTTCAAGTAAACCGGTGATTAAGGCAACTTTTTTACCGGGATACTTATTGGCAAAATACTCGGCATAGTTCTTGCCCATCGCTTTCCAATCAAAATCAACGGCAGCCACTATATCATTACCGGTAGTTAAAACCTGGCCGCAGTTATCAACCGTTACCAGAGGAATTCCTGCTGCTTTACATTTCTTTGCGGCAGTAATAGCGCCTTGTTGATTGAAGGAGAAGATAGCCATACCATTAACACCCTGAGTAATCAGCGACTCGATGTTGGATACCTCTTTCTGCACATCATAGTCAGAATTCAAAACCACGGTTTTAATTCCCCGCATTTTAGCCGCCCATACAAATCCGTCTACATCTCTTTTATACCAGGTATCGGGGCCGGGCGTAACATAACCGAACGTAAGCGTTTTAGGAGCGGCAAAATTGGTAACCGAGAAGGATAACATTAAAATCAAAAGACCGAGCAAGAAAAGAGTTACTTTTTTCATTTTCGTACACCTCCATAAATTATAAACTAAAATATGTATCTAGAATATTAGATTTTTCGGAGCATCACTCCTTCCAGTGTTTTTGATTACCATTAATAATCCCCACTTCAGGAAAACCGAATAAGACTTTTTTCATCCTAATCGTAACCTAATTTGTCCAAAAAACGAACAATATGGATTATTATTTCTACCATTTTGTCTAATATCCTTTTTTATTGATTGGACTTTTTTAAAAAAATTTTTAGCCGCCTTTTTGCGCGTTACTATTGAATAATAGTACCTTATTGGCAATAAAATTAAACATGCTGAACTTTTAAAATGCAACCAATCAATTTAGCGAACGGGCAGTCAGAACTGCTAATTCAATATTACAGTAATTTTTTTTACACTAAGCAGGATAATGAGTGAAAAGCACGAAACAATAATTAAATTGTCCAATAAATGAACAAATTAGTAAGTAGATCAGACTAATGGGATGGCTTTCATAATATAAAGGAGGTGCGGAGAGTATCGAAGATATTGCGCCAACCATGGTTAGATGGCAAACCTATCTTTAATAGCAAATAAATTAAACCAATCTATTATTGTAGGCAATGGGTATCAAAAAATAAGCATAACGAATTAGCATCCCAAGATGCTTGATTGTAGTGATGGAGGAAACAGATGAGAAAATTTAAAGTTGGTATAATTGGTTTGGGATTTATCGGAACCGCCCATTTGGAAGCCTTACGGCGGTTGAATTTTATCGAGGTAGTGGCAGTCGCCGAAAAAAACCTGGAAAAAGCCCACTCTGTTAATGTGCCGAAAGTCTATGAACGTTGGGAGGATTTGGTCTCCGATCCCGAGGTCGAGATTGTCCATAATTGTACCCCGAATCAGTATCATTTTGCAATCAATAAAGCTTGTATTCAGGCAGGGAAACCTATTTTTTCTGAAAAACCTCTCGCCATCAGTTCGCAGGAAACCGGCGAATTAGTCGACTTGGCCCGCCAAGCCGGTTTGAGTGCCGGTGTCAACTTCTGTTATCGATACTATCCCATGATACAGTGGGCCAAAGCTTTAATTACAACCGGTTATCTGGGGGAAATCCGAGCGATTCATGGCCGATATTTGCAGGATTGGCTGATGTTTGAAACCGACTATAACTGGCGGGTAGAAGAAAATCAAGGTGGACGCACCCGGGCATTGGGTGATATCGGTTCTCATTGGTGTGATTTGGCACGATATCTATCGGGATTAGAGATTGATGAGGTGATGGCTGATTGCGCAATCGTGATCCCCGTGCGCCGCCGGCCTACTCAGACAGTAGTAACCTTTCAACAACAATCCGCGGAGACCGAACCGGTGCAAGTACATACTGAAGACTGGGCATCGGTTTTACTCCACTATGAGCATGGAGTCATTGGTAATTTTATCGTTTCACAAATTAGCGCCGGTCATAAAAATGGTTTGGAAATTGAGATCGACGGTTCACTGCGGTCACTGTCTTGGAAGCAGGAGGACCCGGAGCACTTAATAATCGGCGAGCGGAACGGCGCTAATCATCAATTGTATAAGGATCCCACCGCCATGCCGTCTGCGGCAAACCAGTTCGCTCATTATCCTTCCGGCCATAACGAAGGTTTTCCGGATTGTATCAAGAATAATTTTATAACATTTTATGCTGCCGTGGAGCATAATGAACAGAATTATCCTACCTTTGATGACGGCCATCGGATTATGAAAGTGATCGAGGCCATCATCCAAAGCAGTGCGGAAAAAAGATGGGTAAAAATTAAATAATGAGGTGATCAAATGAAATTGGGTGTTTTTACACCGCTGTTTCAGCAATTAAGTTTCGATGCAATGCTGGATAAAGTGGCGGCTTGTGGTTTGGAAGCAGTAGAGATTGGTACCGGCGGGTATCCTGGCGATGCTCATTGTAAACCGGATTTACTATTAAACAACCGGGAAGCACAGCACCAATTCAAACAGTCCCTCACCGAGCGGGGTTTAATCCTCAGTGCTTTATCTTGTCACGGAAATCCTCTTCATCCCGATCAAACCATTGCCGAACGGGATCAACGATTGCTTCTCAAGACCTTACAACTGGCCAATGAATTAGGGGTCGACCGGCTTTGCCTCTTTTCAGGATGTCCTGGAGAAGGTCCGAGTGCTAAATATCCCAATTGGGTAACCTGCGCTTGGCCGCCGGAATATTCGGAAGTTCTAAAATGGCAATGGGAGGAGCGAGCGATTCCATACTGGCAACAAGCTGCCGCTTCAGCCCGAAAATATGGAATTACAAAACTGGCATTTGAAATGCATCCCGGATTTTTAGTATATAACCCGGAAACTTTGATCAAATTGAGAGATGCCGTTGGACCCGAAATCGGCGCCAATTTTGATCCCAGTCATCTTTGGTGGCAAGGAATTGACCCGGTAGAGGCAATCCGCTTCTTGGGTTCGCAAAAGGCAATTTATCACTTTCATGCTAAAGATGTC